>NZ_JBZFLK010000006.1:0-345089 GCF_058448985.1 Pseudonocardia sp. DxW
TTGCCTCAAGACCCGAACCGTCTACGACGAAACCACCGCCTGGGCCCACCGCGACACCGCTGCCGCTTGACACCACTACGGCATGGGATGTCTGACCCGCCCCGCCCGCCGCGCGCCGCGCACCCCGCCGCACCGCGCGCTCCGCCGTGCCGGCCCGGCACACCCCGCCATGCCGGCACGCCGCGCCGCACCGGCACGCACGTCGCGCCGGCACACCGCGTCGCACCCCCGTGCCCCGCCGAGATGCAGCTCAGCGGGAATTGTCGATCTCCACAGCCCGCTGAGCTGCATCTCGGCATCTCGGCGACGGGAGGGGTGCGACAGCCGGGCCGGGCCGGACCGGGCGGGTCAGGGCGGCGGGTCGACCCCGAGCCAGCGGAAGGTGTTGTGCCACAGGATGTCGTCCAGCTCGGCCGGGGGCAGGTCCAGCGAGCGCAGGGTCCGCCCGCAGGGCTCCTCCCGGGGCATCGCCGGGAAGTCGGAGCCGGCCAGCAGCCGGTCGTGGCCGAGCAGGTCGACCAAGTAGCGCAGGGCGCGGTGGTCGAAGACCATCGTGTCGTAGAAGAAACGGCGGGCGTAGTCCAGCGGGGACGGGCCGTCGTCGTGCGCGAAGGCCCGCTCCGGCACCGCGGGCTCCTCGTTCCAGGTGCCGCTCCAGAAGTACTGCGCCCGCGGCAGGACGAGCGGGAACCCGCCGGCCGCGTGCGAGAACGACAGCCGCAGGTCCGGGCACTCGGCCGCGGTCCCGCCGGTGATCATCGAGGCGGCCGCGGTGGCGCCCTGCAGGCCGACCACGTGGGTGCCCATCGCGGAGGCCGGGAGCTGGTCGGTCGGGGCGGGCATGGCGTGCACGAAGACCGGCAGCCCGAGCCGCTCAGCCTCGGCGAAGAACGGCCGGAACCGCTCGTCGCCGATCGGCCGGCCGAGCACGCCGGAGGCGATCTCGACGCCGTGCAGGCCGGCGTCGCGGATCTGCTTCAGCTCGGCGGTGGCGGTGTCCGGGTCCTGCAGCGGGACGATGCCGAAGCCGTAGAGCCGGCCCGGGGCGGCGGCGCACAGCGTCGTGGTGAACTCGTTGACGTGCCGGGCGAGCGACAGCCCGTCGGCGACGGGCAGGTCGTAGCGCAGCAGCGGCGGCATCGGGGTGATCACCTCGGCGTCCACACCGGACGCGTCCTGCGCCTCGATCCGCTTCTCGGCGTCGAAGAAGGCGGCCTTCGCGGTGAACCGCAGCGCACCGAACACCAGCAGCCGGGCGTCGGTGCCGTCGACCGGCTCCATCCGCGGGAAGCAGTCCGGGGCGTCGTCGGGGTAGTCGTGCGGCAGCAGGTGGGCGTGCGCGTCGATCAGCACGGCGGCTCCTCAGGGCAGGTGGGGATGGACCGACACGTGCACCGCGCGCTCGCCGGGCTCGTCCCCGGCGAGGGTGCGCAGCGCGAGCGCGGTGTCGTCGAGCCCGAACGTGTGGGTGTGCAGCTTCGCCAGCGGGAACCGGCCGGACTCGATGATCGCGATCGCCTCGGCGTAGCCGCGGGCGTCGACGCCGAACGCGCCGCGCACGGTCAGCGCCCGGTTGATGATCAGGTCGGTGTTCAGCGGGTTCTCCCGGCCGCCCTTGAGCCCGGCGAGCACCACGGTGCCGCCGTGCTTCGCGGCGCGCAGCGCCTGGGTGAGCGGGGCGGCGGCCATCGGGGTCAGCTCCAGGACGACGTCGGCCCCGGCCCCGCCGGTCAGGTCGAGCACCGTCTCGACCGGGTCCTCGGCGCCGTCCCCGTCGACGACGACGGTGTGGTCGGCGCCGAACTCCCTGGCCAGTTCCAGCTTGTGCACGTCGGACTCCAGGCCGGTGACGACGATCGTCCCGGCCCCCGCCGCGCGGGCGGCGATCACCGAGGCGATCCCGCGCTGGCCGGCGCCGAGCACCAGCACGGTGTCGCCGAGCCCGACGCCGCCCAGGTGCACCGCCCACCGGACGCCCGCGCCGAGCGGATTGAACATCACCGCCAGCTCGGCGGGCAGGTTCCGGTCGACCTTGTGCAGCACCGCGTTCGGTGACAGGTAGAGGTGTTCGGCCATCCCGCCGAACAGCGACGGCGCGACGTCGGTCCCGGTGACTCCGTGCGCGTTGCCGCGGTTGCGGCACGACTGGTAGCGGCCGGTGAGGCAGTCGTGGCAGGCCCGGCAGGGCACGATCACCTCGAGCGCGACCCGGTCGCCCGGCTCGACGCCCCAGCGGGCGGCGGCCCGCTCGCCGACCTCCTCGATGATCCCGAGCGGCTCGTGCCCGGGGATCACCGGTCCGCCCGAGCCCATCCGCATGTGGCCGCGGAACATCTCGACGTCGCTGCCGCAGATGCCGTTCGCCTCGACCCGCAGCAGGCCGTCGTCGGCGCCGATCGGCGGGCGCGGGAACTCGCGCAGCTCGATGGTGCCGGGTGCGGTCTGCACGGCGGCGCGTACCTGGTCGGTCATCGGGTGTCTCCTTCGTCGGCGGGTCGGGGCAGCGGGAACGGGCTGAGCCCGCCGCCGTCGAGGACGAGGGTCTGGGCGGTGACGTAGCCGGCGTCCTCGGCGGCGAGGTAGGCGACGGCCGCGGCGACGTCGTCGGGCCGGCCGGCCCGGCCGACCGGGATCGACCGCCCGCGGGCGGCGACCGCGGCGGCGGCGGCCTCGTCGTCCAGCGTGGGATCGAGCACCGCGCGGCTGGTGGCGAGCAGACCGGGGCAGATCGCGTTCACCGTGATCCCCCACCCGGCGACGTCCATCGCGAGCGCCCGGGTCAGGCCGATCACCCCCGCCTTGGACGCCGAGTAGGCGGCCGAGCGCGGCGCCGCGGACAGCCCGGCCATCGACGAGATGTTGACGATGCGGCCGTGCCGCTGCCCGCGCATCACCGGCACCGCCTCCCGGCACATCAGGAAGGTGCCGGTCAGGTTGGTGTGCAGCAGCTCCTGCCACACCTGCAGCGAGGTCTCGCAGATGTCGGCGCGGTCGGCGCCCTGCGGTGCGGCGGCGTTGTTGACCAGCACGTCGAGCCTGCCGAACCCGTCGACGGCGGTGCCGACCATCCGGGCGGCGTCGTCCGGGTGGCCGATGTCGCCGAGCGCGGCGACGGCGCGACCGCCGGTGCCGGTGAGCTCGGCGACGAGCGTCGCGAGCCCGTCGTGGGTCCCGGTTCCGGTGTGGGCCGCCTGCCGGGCGTTGGGCACGCCGCCGGGCACCCGGTCGGTGACGACGACGGCGTACCCGGCCCCGGCGAGCCGGCGGGCGATCCCCTGCCCGGCGCCGTCCGGCTTGCCGCAGCCGGTGACCAGCGCGACCCGCGCGCTCACCGGGCGCCTCCCGCGGACCGGGTGGCGCCGTGCCCGGCGACCGAACGGACCGGCGGCCCGGCCGGGAACCGGTGCGGCGGCCCGCCCTCCACCGCGAGGGTGTGCCCGGAGATCCAGCGGGCGTGCGCGCCGAGCAGGAACGCGGCTGCGGCGGCGACGTCCCAGGCGGTGCCCTCGGTCCTCAGCGCGGTCGAGTCCCGGCGCGCGGCGCGCAGGTCCTCGCTCATGTTCGCGGCGGCGAACGACCCCCAGATCGCGCCGACCTGCACGCAGTTGACCCGGATGCCCTGCGGTCCCAGCGTCGTCGCGGCGCCCTCGGTGAGGTTCTCCAGGCCCGCCTTGGCGACGCAGTAGACCATCCCGGGCCCGCGCATCCGGACCCCGACCGAAGACACGTTGACGATCGACGAGCCGGGCGGCAGCAGCGGCACGGCGTGCCGGGTGACCTGCCAGGCGGAGGTGAGGTTGATCCGGAGCAACTCGTCGAACCGCTCCGGGGTGACGTCGAACAGTCCGGCCCGGTCCCCGACGGCGACGTTGTTGACCAGCCCGTCGAGCCCGCCGAGCAGGTCGGCGGCCCGGGCGACGGCGGTGCCGCACTCCTGGTCGGTGGTGACGTCGGCGACGACCGGGACGGCCCGCCCGCCGTCGGCGGTGATCCGCTCGACGGTGCGGCCCGCGGCGGCCGGATCGCGGTCGAGCACCGCGACCCGGGCGCCCTGGGCGGCCGCCAGCCGGGCCGTCGCGTAGCCGACGCCGGGCAGTCCGCCGTTCTGCCCGGCGCCGGTGACGAGCACGGCGCGCCCGTCCATCGGCCGGTCGCCGGCGGCGAACGGGTTCTCCAGCGGGCCGGTCACCGGGTCACCCCGGCCACCGGGACCGCGGTACCGGACCAGTCGGAGAACAGCCGCACCACCATCGAGATGCCGGCGTTGCGGGCACCGGCGACGGCCAGCAGCAGGTTCTCCCGGCCGGAACCGGCGAGCAGCGGATCGAAGCCGTCGGCGCGGGTGCCGTCGGCGAACCGGACCTGACCGTCCAGCCCGTCCTTCCCGGCCCGGGCCAGGTCGGCGACGCTGCGCCCGCAGCGCTCGGCGAGCCAGGCCCGCACCTGCGCGCGGCCGAACCCGGCGGCGGCGAGCTGCTGGGCGTGCTCGGGGCAGAACACGATCCCCGCGCTCGCGTGCCGGAAGATCCAGGCCCCGGTGCGGGAGATCGTGTCGGCGACGTCGGCGAGCAGCTGCTCGGCCGAGCCGGTGTGCCGGTTGTCGACGTACTCGCAGGTCCGCAGCAGGGTCGCGGACACCGCGGACTCCCCCGACGCGACGCCGGCCTCGACCGACAGCGGCTCCCAGGGGCTCTCCTCCTCGTTCTCGGCGATGCAGATCTGCCAGCGTCCGGGCAGTCCCTGGGTGGCCTGCTCCAGGGCGTGCGGGTGCACGCCGTAGACGTTGCGCACGATCAGCCCGATCGTCCGGGCGACGGTGGCGTTCGGCCGGAAGCCCGGCCCGAACACGCCGCCGGTGGCGTTGAAACCGAGGGCCTCGCGGACCGGGCCGTTGACCACGATCAGCGGGGCCGGGCCGCTGGTCGACTGCCAGCCCCCGCCGCCGGTGGCGCGCTCGGCGGTCAGCGCCGCCCAGGCCGCGAGGACGACCGGGAAGTACTCGGGGCGGCAGCCCGCCAGCACCGCGTTGATCGCGGCCAGCTCGACGGTGACCGCCCGGTCGAGCTGCGGCAGCCTGCCGATCTCGGTGTCCGGGGCGAGATCGGTGGTGGCCAGGAAGCGGTCGACCAGCGCACGAGATGCGGGCACCACCGGCAGCCCGTCGGTCCAGCCCTGCTCGTAGCAGTGTTCGACGGCCGCGGCGGCGAGATCCGGGTCCGGGTCGGTCCCGGCGGTCACCGCTGCGCCCCGGTGAGCAGAGCGGCGGCGTCGGCGGCGAGCCGCGCGGCCCGTTCCCGGACCTGGTCCGGTTCGAGGATCGCGACCGGGTGCGGGGTGATCAGGTAGCGGTAGCCGGTGGCGCCGCGCAGCGCCGCCATCGTGTCGGCGGTGGCGGCGAAGGCGTCGCTGCAGATCACCGCCGCGGGCACCCCGGCACGCTCGAACAGCACGCCGTCGGCGACCGCGGACGCGCTGCACGAGCCGCAGTCCCCGACCCCGGTGACGACGACGTCGCAGCCGTGGGCGTACTCGTCGATCAGCTCGTCGGGCGCCGGGACGGCGAACTGCCGTTTCGTCCGCGCCACGGTGACCCCGGCGGCGCCGTGCTCGGCGACGAGCAACCGGGCCAGCTCGGTGAGCAGCAGGTCGGCGTTCTTCTTGGTGTTCTCCAGGACGCCGATCCGCAGGCCGGTCAGGTCCGGGCGGCGCGGCGCGAGCAGCGCGGCGCCCGGCCCCGGCTCGGTCGCGGCGGCACCCCGGCCGGTCGGGTCGAGGATGGGATTGGACTGTTCAGGCACGTGTCGTCTCCTCCGTCAGCCCGCGAGCCGGGTCAGCCGGGACTTCATCTCGGCGCGTTCCAGCGAGCCGGGCGGCACCAGGGTCACCGCGGCCTTCACCGACAGCCGGGTGCGGATCACGGTCTCGATCTCCCGGCCGAGCTGTTCGGTGTCGCCTGCGGCCTCGCCCCACTCGGCCTCGATCCGCAGCGGCGGATCGACCCGCGGGCCGTGTTCGGGCAGCACGATCTGCACGGCGCCGGTGGTGCGCGGGTGCATCGCGACCACCAGGTCGCGCACCGCGGACGGGAACACGTTGACGCCGAGCACGATCAGCATGTCGTCGGTCCGCCCGATGCACCGGATCAGCGGGGCGTCGTCGGCCGCCCGCCCGGTGACGACCACCCGGTCCCGGGTGCGGAAGCGCACCAGCGCGCAGCACTCGCGGTCCACCGAGGTGTAGACGAGCTCGCCCTCGGCGCCGGGTTCGGCGGTCACCGGTTCCCCGGAGTCCGGATCGATCAGCTCGGCGATCACGTGCCGGCCGCCGGTGAAGCGCATCCCACCACTGCCGGGCTGCTCGGCGAACAGCACCGGGGCCATGTCGGCGTTGCCGAGGCCCTCGGTGACCGGGGCGCCCCACTCCTGCTCGACCTGCCTGCGGAACGCGGGCTCCCCGCCACCGGGCTCACCCCCGACGAAGATCTTCCGCAGACCGAACTCACGCGGGTCGCGACCGGCGGACCGCAGGTACTCGGCCAGGTAGCGGGCGTACGACGGCGTCGAGTGCAGGGCGGTGACGCCGAGCGTCTCCAGCGCCAGCAGTGCCTTCTCCGACGCGCCGGTGCCGATCGGGACCATCGTGCTGCCGATCCGCTCCAGGGCGTCGCGGATCGGGAGGCCGCCGACGAACAGGGTCAGCCCGGCGCCGTGCAGCACGACGTCGTCGCGGGTGGCGCCCATCGTCCGGAACGCCCTGGCGACCAGGTCGGTCCAGGCTCCCGCGTCGCGCCGGGTCACCCCGACCCAGCTGGGCCGCCCGGTGGTGCCGGTGGAGGCGTGCACCCGCACGACCTCCGACATGGCGACGCCGGCGTGCCGGCCCAGCGGCGGCTGCGCGGCCTGCGAGTCGCGCAGCATCTGCTTGCCGGTGAAGGGGAAGCGGGCCAGGTCGGCGAGCGAGCCGAACGCGGACGCGTCGATCCCGTGCTCGGCGAACAGGTCGGCGTAGAGCGGAGAGCGGGCGGGCAGGCCCTCCAGCTGGGCCCGCAGCAGGTCGGTGACGGCCTCGGCGTCGGCGGGCGCGACGAAGCCGGGCACGGGTGCAGGGGACACGGTGGCTCCTCGGATCGCGGCGGGCGTCAGACGTCGTGCACGATCACGCCGCGGATGGTGCGTCCGTCAGTCATGTCGGCGTAGCCCTGGTTGACCTCGTCCAGCCGGTACCGGCGGGTGATCAGCTCGTCGAGCTTGAGATCACCGGCCCGGTAGAGGCCGAGCAGGCGGGGGATGTCGTGCAGCGGGTTGCAGCCGCCGAACAGGGCGCCCCGGATCTGGCGCTGGTAGCTGATCATCATCCCGGCGTGCACGTCGACGGTGTTCTCGCCGAGCCGTCCGACCGCGGTGACGGTGACCTTGCCGCCCTTCCCGACGACCGCGACAGCGTCGTTCACGACCTGCGGGGTGAGCACGCCGGGGGTGCAGATGGCGTGGTCGGCGAGCTGGCCCCAGGTGGCCTCGACGACGAAGTCGTGCGCGCTCGCCGCGTCGGCGAAGGTGTGCGTCGCCCCGAACATCTCGGCGGACTCGCGCTTGAACGCGACCGGATCGACGACGACCACGTTCTTCGCGCCGGCGTAGCGGGCGCCCTGCACGGCATTGGAGCCGACCCCGCCGGCGCCGTAGATCACTACGGTCTCCCCGGCGCGGACCCCGGCGGCGTAGACCGCGGAGCCCCAGCCGGTGGGGACGCCGCAGCCGATCAGCGCGCCGATCTCGAACGGGATGTCCTCGGGCAGCGGGACGCACGCCCACTCCGACACCACCGCGTACTGCGAGAACGTGCCGAGCGTGCAGAACCCGCCGAAGTCGACGCGATCGTCGCCGGTGCCCTCGTGGAACCGGAACGACCCGTCCAGGAACATCCCGGTGCCCGCGTTGAGGCCCTTCACGCACATGTTCTGCTGCCCGGTCGAGCAGGGCCGGCAGGCGCCGCAGGCGGGGATGTAGGAGCAGACGATCCGGTCGCCGGGGCGGACCCGGCGCACGTCCGGGCCGACCGACTCGACGATCCCGGCGCCCTCGTGCCCGCCGACGACCGGGAACCGCACGGGCGCGTCGCCGGCGGTGATGTGGTCGTCGGAGTGGCAGAGCCCGGAGGCGTGGAACCGGACCCGCACCTCGTGCGCGCGGGGCGGTTCGAGCCGCAGGTCGGTCAGCTCCCAGCCGGTGTGCGGGCCGCGGGCCACCGCCGCGCGGGTGGTGATCACGCCGGCGTCCGTGGTGGACGGTCCGGCCGTCGTCTCTGCTGTGCTCACTGCAGGGCCCCCTCCGGTCGCGCCGCGACGTGCGGCAGCACCTCCGCCCCGATCAGGGCGATGTGGTCGAGATCTCCGATGTCGTAGACGTGCAGGTAGACGGTGTCCGCACCGGCCTGCGCGAGCCGGCCGATCCGGTCGGTGACGTGCTCGGGTGATCCGATGGCGGCGTTGTCCCGCATGAAGTCCGAGCCGATCACCGCGCCCCGCCGGTCCACCTCGGCCGGGGTTGCGCCGCAGGCGACCGGCAGCACCGCCGACCGGCGGGCGGTCGCCGGGTCCCGGCCGATCGCCGCGCAGGCCCGGTCGAACACCGCGTAGCGCTCGGCGAGGTCACCGCCGAGGGCGCCGTTGAACTCGTCGGCGAACCGGGCGGCGATCGCCGGGGTGCGCCGCGGCCCGGTCCCGCCGACGATCACCGGCGGGTACGGGTCCTGGACCGGGTGCGGCGGGGTGTGGTTGTCGTCGATCCGGTGGTGGGTGCCGTCGAAGGAGAAGCCGTCGCCGTGGCGCGCGGCGCGCCACAGCCCGGTGATCACGGCGAGCTGCTCCTCCAGCCGGTCGAACCGGTCCCGCATCGGCGGGAACGGGATCCCGAACGCGGCGTGCTCGCGCTCGTACCAGCCGGTGCCCAGGCCCAGCTCGATCCGGCCGCCGCTCATCTCGTCGACCGAGGCGACGATCGTCGCGAGCAGCGCGGCCTCGCGGAAGGTGGCCGCGCCCACCAGGGCGCCGAGCCGGATCCGGCCGGTGTCGCGGGCCAGCCCGCCGAGCGTCGTCCAGCAGTCGGTGGGGCGGTAGGTGCGGTCGTGCGGGTCGACGCCCATCAGGTGGTCGGAGCGGAAGAACGCGTCGAACCCGGCGGCCTCGGACGCCCGGGCGAGGGCGAGGATCGCGTCGTACCGGGAGCCGTGGCGGGGCTCCATCAGCACCCGCATCCGGAGCCCGGTGCTGTCCGTCCGCTCCGGCGAGCTGTGCTCAGCCACGGATCGACACCGTCTTCACCTGGGTGTGCTCCAGCACGGCGTCGGCGCCCATGGTGCGGCCGAAGCCGCTGCGCCGGTAGCCGCCGAACGGCCCGCCGATCACCCCGGCGCCGAGTGCCGCGTTCACCGCGACCTGCCCGGCGGCCAGCCCGCGCGACATCCGCACGGCGCGGCCGACGTCGCGGGTCCAGACCGACGCGACCAGCCCGTAGTCGGTGCCGTTCGCGACGTCGAGGGCCTGCGCCTCGTCGTCCACGGTGAGCACCGACAGCACCGGGCCGAAGATCTCCTCGCGGGCGATCGTCATGCCGGGATCGACGTCGTCGAACAGCGTCGGCTCGACGAAGAATCCCTGGTCCAGGCCGTTCCCGGTCGGCGTGCCGCCGCCGGTGACCAGCCGGGCGCCCTCCGCGCGGCCGGTGCTCACGTAGCCGAGCACCCGGTCCCGCTGCCGGGCGTTGATCAGCGGCCCCATCCGGACCCGCTCGTGCCAGGGGCCGACGGTGACCGCCGCCATCTCGGCGGCGAGCCGGTCCACCACCTCGGCGCGGATCGACCGGTCCACCACCACCCGGGACCCGGCGGCGCAGATCTGGCCGGTGTTCAGGGTGATGCCCGCGACGATCGCCGGAATCGCCTTGTCCAGGTCGGCGTCCGGGAACACCACCTGCGGGGACTTGCCGCCCAGCTCCAGGTGCAGCGGCACCAGCCGGCGGGCGCAGGTCGCCATCACCGCGGACCCGGTCTCCGGGGAGCCGGTGAAGCCGACCCGGTCGACGCCGGAGTGCGCGGGCAGCGCGGCACCGGCCTCGTGGCCGTAGCCGGTGACGACGTTGACCACGCCCGGCGGGATCCCGGCCTCGCGGGCCAGCCGGGCCAGTGCGAGCGGGGTCAGCGGGGCGTCCTCCGCCGGTTTGACGACGACGGTGTTGCCCGCGGCGATCGCGGCGCCGGTGTCGTTGGCGAACATCGGGCCCGGCGCGTTCCACGGGATGATCGACGCCACGACGCCGTAGGGCTCGCGCAGCGTCAGCCCGAGCACGTCCGGGGTGTGTGTGGGCAGCGAGAGGCCCTGCACCTTGTCGGCCTGCCCGGCCAGGAAGGTGAGCATCCGGGCCATCGGTGGCGGGCCCCAGTGCGGGCGTCCGACCTCGCGGGACTCCAGCCGGTCCAGCTCGTCGGCGTGCTCCTCGACCAGCTCCGCCCAGCGCAGCAGCAGCCGTCCGCGTTCGGTGGCGCTGGTGTCGCGCCAGGCCGGGAACGCGGCCCGGGCGGCGGTGACGGCGGCGTCGACGTCGGCGGCGGTGCCGCGCGGCACCCGCCCGACGGTCTCGCCGGTGGACGGATCGAGCACGTCGATGGTGCGGCCGTCGGTGGCGGGCGCCCAGGCATCGCCGATCAGGTGGGTGCCGTCCGTGGCGAGGTCGGTCCGGGTGATCGTCATGGTGCGTCCCCTCAGTGCTCGTGCACGATCACGCCGCGGATGTTGCGGCCCTCGAGCATGTCGGTGTAGCCCTGGTTGACCTCGTCGAGCCGGTACCGCCGGGTGATCAGCTCGTCGAGCTTGAGATCGCCGGAGCGGTACAGGTCGAGCAGCCGGGGCACGTCGTGCAGCGGGTTGCAGGCGCCGAAGATCGCGCCCTGCACCCGGCGCTGGTAGCCGATCAGCATCCCGGACGGTGTCCGGACCGAGCCGTTGCCGACCGCGGTGATGGTGACCTGCCCGGACTTCCCGGTGATCGCCAGCGCGCGGCCGATCACCTCGTCGTGCAGCACGCCGACGGTGATGATCGCGTGATCGGCGAGCTCACCCCAGGTCGACTCGACGACGAACCGGTGGGCCTCGTCGGCGTCGGCGAAGGTGTGCGTGGCACCGAAGACCTTCGCCATGTCCCGCTTGAACCCCACCGGATCGACGACCACGACGTTGCGGGCGCCGGCCAGCCGGGCGCCCTGCACCGCGTTGGCGCCGACCCCGCCGCAGCCGTAGACGACGACGGTCTGCCCGGCCCGCACCCCGGCGGCGTGCACCGCGGAGCCCCAGCCGGTCGGGACGCCGCAGCCGACCAGCGACGCGACGTCGAACGGGATGTCGTCCGGGATCGGGATGCAGGAGAACTCGGAGACCACCGCGTGCTGGGAGAACGTGCCGAGCACGCAGAGCCCGCCGAGGTCCTCGCCGTCGAGGTGGAACCGGAACGTGCCGTCCGGGAACTCGCCGGTGGCGGCGTTCTTGCCGGCGTCGCACAGGTTCTGCCGGGCGGTGGAGCAGTACCGGCAGGAACCGCAGGCCGGGATGAAGCAGCAGACGACGTGATCGCCGACCCGTACCCGGGTGACGCCGGAGCCGACCGCGTCGACCACCCCGGCTCCCTCGTGCCCGCCGACGACGGGCATCCGCATCCGGGCGTCGCCCTTCTGGATGTGGTCGTCGGAGTGGCAGAGGCCGGCCGCGTGGAACCGGATGCGGACCTCGTTGCCGCGCGGGTCGTCCAGCTCGACGTCGGTGATCTCCCACGGTGTTCCCGGTTCGCGGCAGATCGCGGCTCGGGTCGTGATGCCCATGTCGGCTCCTGTGTGTGGCAACGGATGCGGCCGCCTACGGAAGGCCAGGCCCGGATGCGGGATGTGGGCCGGGTCACCGGCTCGTGCGTTCACGATGCCGCCCGCCCGGCGGGTGCCGGGAGGCCGCTTTCACGTCGCGGAAGGACGGTCCGCAAGCAGAGCGCGGCGACAGCCGCGTCGACCTCCTGGCACATATCTGAAATTTATGGCGAAGATAGGTTAGATGCGGCTGATAAGGTCCACCCGTGTCGATTCTTGATGGCCCCGCCACGCCGAACGAGGTGTCCGCCACGCGTGACGGCCGGGTGACGATCCCGGCGCAGCTGCGTCGGGCGGCAGGAATCGAGCCGGGGTCGCGGCTGGTGCTCTACCTCGACCACGGTCGAGTCGTGATCGAGGAACGCACGCATCTGCTCACCCGCGTGCAGCAGGAGGCGATCGACGCTGCCACCGCTACCGGGGTCACCGGCAGCGCCGTCGACGAGCTACTGGCCGACCGGCGCGCCGAGGCCGCCCGCGACGCCACCGACCCGCCCACGTCGGCCGTGGACGGAGGTACACCGTGAGCGTGGTCCTCGATGCCAGCGCGATCCTGGCCCTGATCTACCGCGAACCCGGCCATGAACGGGTCGCTGCGGCACTTCCCGGCGCGAGGGCCTCCTCGGTGAACTGGGCCGAGGTCGTCACCATCCTGACTCGGCGCGGCCACCCCGACCCCGCCACGGCAGCCGAGGCCATTCGCGCACTCGGGATCGACCTCATGCCGTTCACCCCGCACCAGGCGGTACGGGCCGGCATGCTCTGGACCTCCACCCACCCGGCCGGGTCGTCCCTCGGTGACCGCGCCTGTCTCGCCGCTGCCGAATCCGGCGGTGTCGAGGCCGTCCTGACCGGCGATCGCGCCTGGGCCGACCTCGACACGGCCACTCCGATCGAACTCATCCGCTGAGAGCGTGTCTCCGACGCTCGTGGCGAGCTCACGATCGTCGCCAGGACGACCCGCCGCGGCAGGTCGGAGCGAGCTCGTCCTGGCTGTACCCGGTCTGGGCAGCAACCCTCTCGTCGGAGGCTCCCGCTACGGTCGCCCGGGTGACCGCGACCGAGCCCGTGATCACCACCGGCCTCGTCCGCGAGCTGCTTCGGGACCAGCATCCGGATCTGGCCGATCTGCCCCTGCGAGAGGTGGAGGGGCGACTGGGGCAATCAGATGTGGCGGCTCGGTGAGGACCTCGCCGTGCGGATCCAGCGGATGGACACCGATCCCGGCCCGCAGCTCAAGGAGCGGCGGTGGCTACCCCACCTCGCCCTGCACCTGCTGTTGCCGATCCCCGTCCCGGTCCGCACCGGCGCACCGGGCGAACGCTTCGCCAAGCTCTGGACGGTGATGCCCTGGGTGCCGGGTCGTCCACTGGACCGCGGGGCGATCACCCGGCCCGAGCACGCCGCCGACACGCTCGCCAGGTTCCTCCGGGCGCTGCACGTCCCGGCACCGAGCGACGCACCGCCCGATGAGATCGGCATCGGTGCCCACCCCCGCGAGAGCACCGGAGGCTTCGACCGTTTCCTGAACTCGATCGATGCGGCAGCGCTCGGCACCGACGTCACCCGGGTCCGTGCCGTCTGGGCGGACGCTGCCGCCGCGCCCCCTGGGACGGCCCGCGGGTGTAGGTGCACGGCGACCTGCACCCGGCGAACGTCGTCGTCGCCGACGGACGCTCGCGGGGGTCGTCGACTTCGGTGCGCTGTTCGCCGGCGACCCCGCGGTGGACCTCAGCGCCTACGGTGAGATCGACCCGGCGCGCCCGCGGGCTGGCCGTGCTCAAGAGCCCGTTCCTGATCCTGATGGGTCAGAACGGCGACCGCTGCCTGCCCGGTGGGAAACCGGGATGGGGCCCGGCCGGCCGGGCCGCGCTGGACTGGGTCCTGGGCCAGACGTAGCCGCCACCGACGGCCGGGACTCACGCCGACGAATTCGAACCCTATGCGGCCGTACCGGCGGCCGGGTGCACGGCGGTACCGGCCACCCGGTCGTGCAACCCACGGCCCTCGCCCCGCAGCACGGCCAGGATCATCATGGCGAGCAGCGGGTAGGTCACCGCGGTCGCGGCGATCGTGAGCCGGTCCCGGGTCTCGAAGCCGCCGAAGGCCGTCCCGATGGCGACCGTGTGCCCGAGCTGCCATGGCACACCGATCTTGACCGTGTTGCGCAGGAGGGCTCGCCGACGGTCGATCGGCAGGCCACGACGGTCGGCCACGACCAGCCCGTGTCGCCGCTTCCCCCAGGTCGCCCGCGCCGGTCCGGCCTCCTGCTCCGCAGCGAGCCAGGTGGCCACGACCGGTGGGACGGCGCTGGCGGCGAGCACGAACGCGCGGTTCCCGCCCCAGCCGGCCGCGTTCGCCGCCATCCCGAGAGGCACGGTCGCCACAGCGACTCCGGCGTAGACGACGCAGTCGCACAGGTAGGCGCGCCCACGGCGGCCGGCCAACCGGTTCACGACGGCACCGTACCCGGGCCGCTCCCGGTCACGTGCCCACGGCACACCCCTTCACCCCGCCGCACACCCCCTGCTGCGGGTGTGCGGCGCGGTGCAGGGGTGTGCGGCTAGGTGTGATGCCCAGCCAGGTTGTTCAACCTGGTTGTCAACTCCGGCTTAAGTCTGACCCGGCGTGGTCCGGGCGAAGTCTGACCCATCTTGTTGGTCGTTGTGAACCGTCTCGGGTTCGGTGCCGGCTTCATGCTGGTGGCGGCTCCGGTTGGAGCGCCGCTGGTTGAGCGTAGTAGGCAGCTTCGAACTCATCGGGTGGGACATAGCCCAGGAGGCTGTGCAGTCGCCTGTGGTTGTACCAGTCGACCCATTCCATCGTGGCGTACTCGATGTCGTCGACCGTCTTCGCCGGGCGCGCCCGAAACGGACTGTCCCTACCGATCACCTCGGTCTTGAACAGTCCAATAGTGGATTCGGCGGGTGCATTATCGTAGGCGTCGCCGACACTGCCGATCGACGCCGCGATACCCTCGATGCTGAGAGTCTCGGAGAATGCAATAGACGTGTAGTGAGACCCGGCATCGCTATGGTGAATGAGGCCGTCGCTGATTCGCCTCCCTTGGTGGTCGCGTCGCCACAAGGCCATCTTCAGTGGTGCGGTGACGGCCCCCTCGGACCAGCCCGGCCAGGCCCTCGTCGCGCATCAACCGGTCGATCGTGCAGGCCGCCGCACGGTGGCCCTGACGGCGTAGGTGTGCGGTCATCTCTCGTCGTCCGTACATGCCTTCTGGGGTGCCTGTCGTGGCGCGCAGCGCATCGGTCAGATAGGCGTCGGTGATCGTCCGAGCCGATGGTTGGGCGGTTTTCCAGTTGCGATACGTGCGTGGGGTGACCTGGACGCCTTGCTCGGTGAGCACGCGACAGATCGACTCGGCCCGATATCGACATGCACGCATCTGATCGATGAAATCACAGATCAGCGGTGGCGAGGGTCGAGTTCCCTCGCGAAGAAAATCGAAGCAGCTTTGAGAATCTCGTTGGCCTCTTTCAGATCCCGGACCTCACGCTCCAGGTCCTTGATCCGCTGCCGCTCGACCGTGCTCGGCCCAGGCACCTGCTGGGCATCGACTTGCGCCTGCACCGTCCACTGGCGCAGCGACTCGACCCCCACGCCGACCTTCGGCCCGATCGCTTGACACGCCGCGTACACCGACCGGTACTCGTCGAGGTGGTCGAGCACCATCTTCACGGCCCGGGCACGCTGCTCGGGCGGGCAGCGCTCGGACATGATCCACATCCTCCACAAGGAAGGAAGCGGCACCGAACCCGGGACGGTTCAAGGACGGTGTGCAGGTAGCAGGTGCCCAGCAGAGGCTAGTGGTACCGACTCCTGGGCAGACCGGTTCGTGTCGAGGTCACCGCACGGTTCTTCTCGCCTTGTCGGCGGCCGACGTAGCGCCATCCGCCTCCGTCGGGGACCTTGCCGAGCTTCTTGATATCGACGTGGATCAAGTCGCCGGGGGCCTCGTGCTCGTAGCGGCGGATCGGCTCGCCAGTAGCCCGGTCGATGTGGGTGAGCCGGTTGATGCGACAGTGCACGAGCACGGCGTGCACGGTCGAGGACGCCATGTCGAGCCGGTCGCCGATCTCGACCGGTCCCAGGCGCTGCTTCCGGCGCAGGTGCACGATCTTGCGGACCACCGGCGCCGGCGTGCGGTTCGGCTGATGACGGGGGCCGAGGACCGGTCGCGCATCCCGGCCGGGCCTTCATCGCGGTAGCGCTGGGCCCACTTGTTCGCAGTCCGCCACGAGACGTCGTAGCGCTCGGCGGCGCGGGCCACAGACCAGCCTAGATCGACGACCAAGCGAGCGAGTCGGAGCCGGGCACGACAGGTGAGCGCGGCGTTGGAGTGGGTAGCGTGGGACACGAAGGCCTCCTGGGTGCGGAGCGGTTCCTCGACAGCTCCACTCCACACCCGGGAGGCCTTCGCCCATCTCTACAGATAAGACCGTGTCGTCACACGATCTCGACCAACGTGCCTGGGCATCACACCTAGCGGCGGCGGTGGAGGACGGTGTGGGCGGCGCGTTCGCCGTCGGCGGCCGACTCGGCGAGCAGCGCGGCGCTGCCGGCACGGATGTCCCCCGCCGCGATGATCCCGGGGTGCGAGGTCATCAGGTCGTCGTCCACGACGACGTGCCCGGTGGTCGTGCGCCGCACGAGATCGGCGAACCGACCGGTGTCCGGTCGCAGGCCGATCTGCACGAGCACCCCGGCCACCGGCTCCTCCGCCTCGGCGCCGGTGGCGAGATCGCGGACAACGACCGAGCCGACCCGGTCGGCACCGCCGATCGCGGTGACCGTCGCCCCGACCCGGAAGGTGACGTTGCCGAGCGCCGCGGTGCGGGCGACGAGCTCGTCCCGGGCGGTCGGGACGGGGCCGTCGTGCACGACGAGCACCCGGGCCGCGTACCCGGCGAGCACCGCGGCCTCGTCCATCGCGGAGTCCCCGCCCCCGACGACGACCACGTCGAGGTCCCGGAAGAACGGCCCGTCGCAGGACGCGCAGCGGGTCACCCCGCGCCCGGTGAGCCGGTCCTCGCCGGGCACGCCGAGGCGCCGCCGCAGGGAACCGCCGGCCAGCACGACCGCGGACGCGACGAACTCCTCGCCGCCGTCGGCGACCACCCGGAACCGGTCGCCTCCGGCGGCAGCCCGGAGCTCGTAGCCTCCGGGGAGAATGCCGGTCACCTCGGCGAGCGCCACCGCGGCGCCGGCCGCCTCGGCGTCGTCCATCAGCAGGGCGCCCAGGTCGTAGCCGGCGATCGGCTCGGCATGTCCGGGGGCGTTGGTGATGCCGTCCACGGTGGACACCTGGCCGCCGACCGTGCCCCGGTCGAGCACGAGCACGTCGGCGCCGCCCGCGGCGGCTTCGCGCGCGCAGGTGAGACCGGCGATCCCGGCACCGACGACGATCACGTCGTGTCCCGACACCGGGCTCACCGCCACTCGTCGATCGAGACCGTGACGACCGGGCGGGAACCGATGATCTGCCAGTAGCCGTTGGTCCCGCCGCCGACCACCACGACACCGACGTCGCGTTCGAGGAACATCGGGATCTCCGCGTCCGGGGCCGCCGCCAGCCGCTCCGCCAACGGGCTCTCGCCGGAGGTGGCCCGCGGCTCGATGTAGTTGCGCACCAGCTGCAGGTCCCAGTAGCGGTCCGCGCGCATGGTGGCCGTGTCGTGGATCCAGGAGATCAGCGCGGCCTTGTCGGTGAAGCCGCCGCGCTCGACGAACTGGGCGGCCGCGATCGGATCCAGCAGCAGTGTCGGCGCGCCGACCACGTCGGTGCCGCGCAGCATGTCCCGCACGTGCTCGCGCCAGTGGTCCGGGCGCAGGCCGAGGCCGAACGTCGTGGACCGGCCGCCCCGGAAGACGGTCACCGTGCTCTCGTCGGCGCGGTGACCGCGCTGCACGTGCAACGGCTCCCAGGGGCTGCGCTCCTCGTTCTCGGCGAACGTGACGTTGTTGTAGGTGAGGCCGTTGCCCTGCGAGCCCATGTACGTCTCGCCCGGCACCGAGCCGCCCTGCAGGTTCTGCGAGGCCAGCCCGTAGGCGCGGCCGATGGTGGCGTTGGCGTGGTTGTAGGGGCCCATCGCGCCGATCCCGCTGTTCATCCCGATCTCGTGGCGGACCGGCCCGTTCACCACCACCATTGCCGACGCCGAGCTGGACGAGCTGTTGCGCGCCGACTGCCCGCCCGCGGCCAGCGCGAGGATCACCGGCAGGTACTCGGGCCGGGCGCCGGCCATCACGGCGTTCACCGCGACCTGCTCCACGGTGTAGCTCCAGGCGCCGCGGTTCGCCGTGGGCTGCATCCGGCCGACCACCTCGCCGGGGTCGCGGCCGGTGCCGCGCAGCATCGCGGCGACCCGGCGCTGCGTCGGCAGCACCACCGGAAGCATGTCGGTCCAGGCCCGCTCCAGGAACAGCTCGTGCAGCCGGTCCTCGGACGCGGCCGGCAGGAACCGCCGGGCGGCGGAGCGGGCCGGACCGGCGTCCACCGCGGCTGCGGCGGGTCCCGCGGCCGAGGTCAGGCCGTCCACGATCCGCCGCATCACCGGGCCGCCGCGCACCGGATCGTCCCCGTGCACGTAGTCGCGCAGCTGCCCGGCCGAGCGCCCCATCACCGGCTGGGGCACGAACACCTGCGTCAGCTCGGCGAGCCCGCCCATCCGGGCCACCGATCCGACGACCCGGTGGAAGGTCTCGGTGTGGACGGCCACCGCGGGCACCCCGTAGCGGGTCTCCAGGGTGATGGCGTGCGTGGTCACCGCCGGCGCGCAGGTGCTGCAGTGCCCGACGCCGAGGATCGCCACGCCGCCCTCCGCGGCGATCCGGGTCCACAGCTGCGGGTCGTCGGTCGCGTAGGTGCCCGACAGCTGCACCATCGTGGTCCGGACCGCGGGCAGGTGCTCGCCGAACCAGGTCTCGATCTGCCGCAACAGCTCCACCGAGTCGTCGAACCGGCTGTCCACCAGGAACACCGGCCGCCCGTCCAGCGACGGCGGCCGGTCGGCGGCCCGCCGGCCGCGCACCTGCGGCGGTGTGCCGGTGGGGTCGTGGACGACCACGCTGTCCGGCGGATCGGCGCTCATCGGATCGGCGCTCACGAGGCGCGCCGCAGGTCGGCCGGTCCCTGCCCGGCCAGCCAGCGCTCCGCGTCGATCGCCGCCGCGCAGCCCGATCCGGCGGCGGTCACCGCCTGCCGGTAGTTCCGGTCCACCAGGTCACCGCAGGCGAAGACGCCGTCGACCGCGGTCCGGGTGGTCCCGTCCAGGGTGCGGACGTAGCCGTCGGGGTCCAGGTCGAGCCGGCCGGCGACCAGCCCGCTGCGCGGGTCGTGGCCGATCGCGACGAACATCCCGGCGACGTCCAGCACGGACTCCGCGCCGTCCCGGACGTCGCGCATCCGCAGCTCGGCGACGGCGCCGTCGCCGGTGACCGCGACGACCTCGCGGTGGGTCGCCCAGTGGATCGCCGGGTTCGCCCGGGCCCGTTCCAGCATGATCTGCGACGCCCGGAAGGTGTCCCGGCGGTGCACGACGGTGACGCTGCGGGCGAACCGGGTGAGGAACTCCGCCTCCTCCATCGCGGAGTCCCCGCCACCGACGACGGCGACGTCCCGGTCGCGGAAGAAGAACCCGTCGCAGGTCGCGCAGGACGAGACGCCGCGCCCGAGCAGCTCCTGCTCCCCCGGCACGCCGAGGTAGCGCGGCGCGGCGCCCATCGCGAGCACCACGGCACGCGTCCGGTGCACCGCGCCGTCCGCCACGACCTCGGTGACCGGGCCGTCCCACCGGATCTCCTCGACGTCGCGGGCGCGCAGGTCGGCACCGAAGCGCTGCGCCTGCGCCTGCATCCGTTCCATCAGGCCGGGGCCGTCGACGCCATCCGGGAAGCCCGGGTAGTTCTCCACGTCGGTGGTGGTCATCAGGGCGCCGCCGTAGCTGGAACCCTCGAACACCAGCGGGGCCAGCCGGGCCCGGGCGGCGTAGACCGCCGCGGTGTACCCGGCCGGACCGGAGCCGACGACGACCAGGTCGTGCACCGGGGCCGTCACGATGTCTCCGGCTGGTCGCTGAGCCACACCTCGGCCAGCCTGCGGCCCTGGTGGATCGGGCTCGGGTAGAGGTCCTGCACCCGGGACGAGAAGACCGTGTAGTCGAACTTCTGGATCGGCAGCATCCCCTGCACGATCTCGGTCTCCATCCGGGCCTGCATGGCCTTGTGCAGCTCGCGCTGCTCGTTCTCGTCGGTCGAGGTCTGGGTGCGGGCGTAGCTGTCGATCAGCTCCTGGTCGTCGACCAGCGCGTAGTTCTCGATGTAGCCCGGCATGAAGTCGCGCCAGGTCTGGTCGGGCAGGTGCAGCGTGCGCAGCGCCTTGGTCATCGCGAACTCGTGGTTGCGCCTGCGCTCGATCCCGGTGCCGGGGTCGACGGTCTCGATCGTGACGTCGATCCCGACCTCGGCCAGGTCGGCCTGGATCCACTGGGCCTCACGGACGTCCTCGTCGTCGACCCGCTGCACGGTCAGGGTGGTCGTGAAGCCCTCCGGAAGACCGGCCTCGGCGAGCAGCCGCCGAGCCTGGTCGGGATCGAACGGGCGCAGCTCGCGCACCTCGTCGGCGGACAGTGCGGCGTCCGAGATGTCCGGCCGCAGGGTCGAGGTCAGGTTGAACGAGCCGCGGATGGTCTCGCCCATCCCCTCCCAGTCGATCGCCAGCATCACCGCGCGACGCACGCGCAGGTCGTCGAACGGTTCCTCGCGCGGGTTCAGGTAGAAGCTCACCGGCGCACCCGGGGTCTCGTCGACGGTGAAGTCGCCGCCGCGGAACTCGTCGGCCACGTTGACGTCGCTGGTGGTGCCGACGTCGAGGCGGCCGCTGCGCAGGGCGGCGGTGAGCGCCGCGGTGTCGCTGATCACCGGTCGCCGGACCTCGTCCAGGTAGGGACGGTCCGGCACGTGGAAGTCGGGGTTGCGGCGCAGCACCCATTCGACGTCGGGTGAGTGCTCGACCAGCAGGAACGGACCGGTCCCGATCGCGACCGTGTCGAGGTCGTACTGCCCCTCGATCCCCTCCCGGGGAACCATCAGGAAGGTGTGGTAGGCGAGGTACTCCAGCAGCGGGGCGAACGGCCTCGACAGGTTCAGCACGACGGTGTGCTCATCCGGCGCCTCGACGCTCTCCACCGCCTCCAACATGTAGGCCTGCAACCCGCGCTCCTTCATCGCGGTGATCGTCGCGACCACGTCGTCGGCGACGAACGGGCGCCCGTTCACCGGCTCGACGTCGTGCCAGTTGACGTCCTGTCGCAGCGCGATGGTGTAGGTCAGGCCGTCCTCGGAGATCTCCCAGGACTCGGCGAGGTCGCCCTCCAGCTCCATCCCGGTGACGTCCGGCCCGGTCCGCCAGTCGAGCAGCTTCCCGTAGACCGAGCCGGAGATCAGCCCGGTGGCGCTCGGATCGGAGCTCTCCAGCGGGTGCAGGTCGGTGGACACCTCGTTCGGCAGCTGCCAGATCAGCGTGCCCCCGGGGCGCGGGTCGCCGACCGGCTCGTCGCTGCCACCACCACCGCCGCCGCCGGCCCCGCAGGAGGACAGCACCAGTGCGCCGGCCAGTACCAGCGCCGCGGCGCGACCCGGTCTCACACCGACTCCCGGTCGAGCTCGCCGGTCACGTCCAGGGCGACCAGCGGCACCGGGCCGGCGAGGTCACCGGCCGCCGCCGGCACGTAGGCGAAGTTCTTCGCCCGGGCCCCGCCGTCGACGACGAAGTCCTGCCCGGTGATCAGCCGGGCCTGGTCGGAGCACATCCAGGCCACGCAGTGCCCGATGTCGGTCGGCGTCCCGGTGGTGCCCATCGGGACCATCGGCACCCGGTCCCCGCTCCAGCGGGCGGGCCTCCGCCACGGCTCCTGACCGGTGCCGCCGCCGATCCCGTTCCGCGGGCGATCCATGATGGATTTCCCGTCCGGGCCGGTCAGCGCCGGGTTGTCCGGGGTCGGCGCGGTCGGGGTGAAGGAGTTGACCCGGATCCCGTAGGGGGCGAGGTCCATCGCAGCGGCCCGCACGAAGTTGTTCACGCCGCCCTTGTGGAACGCGTAGGCGATCACCCCGGCCGAGCCGGACCAGCCGTTCGACGAGGAGACCAGCACGATCGAGCCGCGGGTGCCGCGCTCGGCCATGTGCCGCCCGACCGCCCGGGTGTTCAGGAAGCTGCCCAGCCCGGCGACCCGCACGGCGCGGTCGAAGAACTCGGCGCTCTCGTCGAGCACCCCCTTGCCGCCCAGCAGGGCGGCGTTGTTGACCAGGATGTCGATCCCGCCCAGCTCGCCGACGACCCGCTCGACGTAGCCGTGCACCTGGTCCTCGTCGGTGACGTCGCCGGGGACCGCGATCGCCCGGCCGCCGTTGCGCTCGATCCGCTCGACCGCGGCGGCCGCGGCCGCCGGGTCGATGTCGTTGCAGGCCACGGTGGCGCCGTAGCGCGCGAGCGCCAGGGCGATCCCGCCGCCGATGTTCGGGCCGGCGCCGGTGACCAGGGCCACCTTGCCGGCGAGTGAGATGTCCACTGTGCACGCTCCTAGTCGGGTCGTCGGTCGGTCGGTCCGGTGGCGTCGATCTTCTCGGCGGCCCGGGCCAGGCCGGGTGCGAGGCGAGCCGGCGGGCGGGGTCGCCACCAGCGCCGGGACTCGGCGAAGGTGGCGTGCTGCAGGCGCGGGTCCAGGTGGTCGCGCAGCGCGTCGCCGAGCAGGTTGAGGCTGAACACGGCCAGCGAGAGCAGGATCGCCGGCACCACGATCAGCCACGGCGCGCGTTCGACGTACCGGACTCCCTCGGAGAGCATCAGCCCCCAGGACGGGGTCGGCGGCGGCGCGCCGATGCCGAGGAAGCTCAGCGCCGACTCGGCGATGATCACCCCGGCGAAGATCAGGCTGGCCAGCGTGAACACCGGGGCGACGATGTTCGGCAGGACGTGCCGGGACAGGATGCGGCCGGTCCCGGCGCCGGTGGCACGGGCCGCCTCGACGTAGCGTTCCTCGCGCACCCGCAGCGTCTCGCCGCGGGCGATCCGGTTGAACGACGGCGTGATCACCACCGTCAGCGCGATGATCGTGTTGCGTACCGACGGCCCGAGGATCACCGCGATGAACAGCAGCAGGATGATGCCGGGGATGGCCTGCACGGCGTCCATCACCCGTTGCAGGACGATGTCGACGCCGCGGCCCGCGTAGCCGGAGACCACCCCGATGGTGGTCCCGAGCAGCAGGCTGACCGCGGTGGTCACCACGCCGATCAGCAACGACGTCCGCGCGCCGTGCAGCGAGCGGCTCAGCACGTCCCGGCCGAGATCGTCGGTGCCGAGCAGGAACCGGGCGGACGGACCGTCCAGGATGTCGCGGCGGAACTGCTCCAGCGGGTCGTGCGGCGCCACCAGCGGCGCCAGCAGCCCGGCCAGCACGAACAGCGTCAGCACGGTCAGCGCGATCCCGCCGAGCGGCTGGGCCCGGAACCGGCCGATCGCGCCGGGGACGGCGCGCAGCCGTCCGGGGGTGGCCGGGGCGGTCACGAGAGGGCCCTTCCGGTCCGGATCCGCGGATCGACCAGCGCGTAGAGCAGGTCGATCACGATGATCGTCACCACGAACAACGCCGCGTAGAAGATCGTGCAGGCGACGACGACCGGGTAGTCGCGTTCCAGCACCGCGGAGTAGATGAGCTGCCCGGTCCCGGGGATCCCGAACATCTGCTCCAGGATCACGGTGCCGCCGAGCACCGTCGCCAGCTCCAGCCCGAGCAGGGTGAGCACCGCGATCGTCGAGTTCCGGGCGGCGTGCTTGCCGACGACGGTGCGCTCCCGGGCCCCCTTCGCGCGGACGGTGCGCACGTAGTCCGATCCGAGCGACTCCAGCAGCGACGAGCGCGCCATCCGCGCGGTCCCGGCCATCCCCGCGGTGCCCAGCGCGATCACCGGGATGGCCATCTGCTGGATCCAGTTCAGCGGGTCCTCGGTGAGCGGCCGGTACGCCAGCGGCGGCGACCAGTTGAGCCAGAGCGCGCAGGCGGTCAGCACCAGCAGCGCGACGACGAAGTTGGGCACCGACAGGAACGCGACCGCGAAGGTCCGCACGGCGCCGTCCAGCAGGGATCCGCGGCTGACGGCGGCCAGCACGCCGAGCGCGATCCCGGCGACGGTCGCGAACAGCATCGCGAGCAGGCCGAGCGTGACGGTGACCGGCACCCGTTGCAGGAACAGCTCGGTGACCGGGGCCCCGCCGCCGTAGAACGACGTGCCGAGGTCGCCGCGCACGGCGCCGGCCAGCCAGCTGCCCAGCTGCGTCCAGACCGGCACGTCCAGGCCGAACTCGGCACGCAGCGCGGCGATCTGCTCCGGGCTCGCGCCGGAGTCGGCCAGCTGCATCGTCACGGCGTCGCCGGGGACCAGCCGCATGAGCACGAACACCAGCGTGGTCACCAGCGCCATCACCACACCGCCGTAGGCGAGCCGGCGCAGCACGTAGCGGATCACGGGTGCACCGCCTCCGCGGTGCGCGGCCGGGCCAGCAGGCAGGCGACGTCGCGGCCGGTGGCCACGGTGCGCAGCGCGGGCCGGTCGTCGCGGCAGGCCGGTTCGGCGTGCGGGCAGCGGGTGTGGAACCGGCAGCCCGGCGGCGGGTCGATCGGGCTGGGCACCTCGCCGACCGGCGCGACCTCGTCGGCCGGTCCGGCGGTGGCGAGATCGGGCACCGCGGAGACGAGCATCCGGGTGTAGGGGTGCTGCGGGTCGCGCAGCACCGCGTCGCCGTCGCCGCGCTCGACGATCTCGCCGAGGTACATCACGCAGACCTCGTCGGACATGTACCGGACGACGTTCAGGTCGTGCGCGATGAACAGGTAGGACAGCCCGCGCTCGACCTGCAGACCGCGGAGCAGGTTGAGCACCTGGGCCTGCACCGACACGTCCAGCGCGGAGACCGCCTCGTCGCACACGATCAGGTCCGGATCGGTGGCCAGTGCGCGGGCGATCCCGATCCGCTGGGCCTGGCCGCCGGAGAACTGGTGGGCGTAGCGGTGCAGGTCGCGGGCGCCCAGGCCGACCCGCTCGAGCAGTTCGACGACTCGGTCGGCGAGCGCGGCGCCGCGGGCGACCCGGTGCACGACGAGCGGCTCGCCGACCGCCTGCAGGACGGTCATCCGCGGGTTCAGCGAGCCGTGCGGGTCCTGGAAGACGATCTGCATCCGGCGGCGCAGTCGGCGCAGCGTCGCACCCGATGCGGTGCCGAGATCGGCGCCGTCGAAGGACAGCTCCCCCGAGGTCGGTTCGAGCAGCCGCAGCGCGAGCCGGGCCACCGTGGACTTGCCGGATCCGGACTCGCCGACCAGGCCGACGGTGCGACCACGCGGGATGCTCAGCGAGACGCCGTCGACGGCCCGCACGACCCCGCGCCGGCTGCGGAAGTGCTTCACCAGGTCGCGGGCCTCGAACAGCGGCGGACCGGTCACCGGGCACCGGCCGGGCTGCCCGCCGGAGCGCACCCGGTCCGGTCGGTCGTGGTCTGACACATGCGGTCTCCCTCGGACTCCGTCGGCCGTGTGCTGCGGGCACGCTAGGAATCGGGTCCGCCCGGCCGCCAGACCGCCTTCCACCAGGGAGAAGAGCGCGTGCAGGTTACGGATCGTGTCGCAGGCCACACCACGACGGATGACGTAGCAGGGCAGACCGCGCCCGTCCGACTACTCTCAGTGATTAGTCAGTGCGACATTTCGGATTGCTGCCACACCGCAGTCGACGGGCCGAGGGGCGACGCGGACCTGCTAACGAGCGTTACATGACCACTCCAGCGCACGGACTACGTTACTGCTGAAAGAGCAATGAGCCTGGGACATTCCCGGTCAGGCTCATCGCTCGAATGTCGGTATCCATGTCACGATTTGTGTGGTTTTGGGCGCGACTCTGTCGCAAAGTAGTCGAACGAGTCCAACGGCGAGGGGCAATAGTTTCACTCGCAATTACAGGTTGTCATGCTCCGTGTTTAATCCGGTGGAGTCCCTCATACCGCTCGCACTGGTGGCCGTCCCGGCCACGTCCGACCAGTCCGGCCCGGCCACCCTTCCGGCCCCGCGCACCGCGCCGGCCGGTGCGCCGGCGCCGTCCCGCCGCACCCGCACCGTGCCGACAGGCACCGCCGGCGCGACGGCCCCGGCGACCGTCGGGATCGTCGGGCTCGGCCACGTCGGCCTCCCCACCGCACTCGCGCTCGGCGAGAGCGGTCACCACGTCGTCGCGCACACCGTGCCCGGCCAGACGATCGTGCTGACCTGCACCACCTACGTCGGCTCCACCCGCGACCTACTCGTCGGGCCGCTCGCCGACCGGGGCCTGGTCGTCGGGCGGGACGTGTTCGTCGCGTTCAGCCCCGAGCGCATCGACCCGGGTGTCGCCGACCACCTGCTCGAGCGCACCCCGCGAGTGGTCGGCGGCATCACCCCGAGTGCGGCCGCCGGGCCGCCGCTGCGCTGCTCCCGGCGTCGGCGGCGGTGCACACCGTCTCCTCCCCGAGGCCGCCGAGATGACCAAGCTGCTTGAGAACACCTTCCGCGCGGTCAACATCGCACTCGCCAACGAGTTCGCCGGGATCGCCCGGCAGTTCGCCACCACCAAGCCCTACAGGTTCATGGCCTTCCGCCCCGGGCCCGGCGTCGGCGGGCACTGCATCCCCTGCGACCCGCATTACCTGCTGCGGCAGCTGCGGTCCGGCCCGGTCGCCGCGCCGGTCACCGAGGCCGCGATGGTCTCCATCGCGACCCGGCCGCACGCCGTCGTCGCCCGCGCCCGCGAGGTACTGGCCGGGGCGGGCCGGCCGGTCACCGGGGCCCGGGTGCTCGTCGTCGGCGTCGCCTACAAGCCCGGGTCACCGATGTGCGCGAGTCCCCCGCGCCCACCGTCATCGACGAGCTGCGCCGGCTCGGCGCCGACGTCGCCTTCACCGATCCGCTGGTCGACCGGCTGCCGACCGCGAACGGCCCGCTGGACCCCCCGGAGCCGGCCCGTGCCCGGCTCACCGCGGACGCCGACACCGCGATCGCCACGCTGGAGCAGCACGGCCACGACCGGCCCGCGCTGTTCGCCTACCCGTACAGCGCCTCGCTGACCCCGAGCAACGATCCCGAGCTCGCCCTGGCCGGCCGGGAGATCCTGGCCGACCGCTACCAGCTGCTGTTCACCAACGACAGTGCGCGCCGCTGGGCCGGCCGGTCGGACCTGGCCGGTGGGTTCGTTCCCCGGATCGGGGTGGACGCGCACACCACGACCGACGACCTGTTCGACGCGATCGTCGCCGGGCTGCCCGTGCCCGCACCGCAGGACGCCGATCCGCTCGACCCGGCCGGCTGGACCGTCGACGGCGATCCCGGGCTGACCGTCGGGCCGGACGGGATCGTGCTGCGCGCCACCACCGGGGCGGGCACGACCGCCCGGCTGTACCGGGACCGGGCCGCCGTCTGGCGGGACCACACCGGGTCCGGGACCTGGACGGTGCAGCGCGGCGGCTACTCGGCGCTGCTGCTGCGCGAGGGGTCCCCCGGCGCGCTGCGGATCTCCGTCGGGCACAGCAGGATGAAGATCAGCACCGCCGACGGGGTGGAGCTCGCCACCGCACGGTTCCCGGACTCCGCGACGCACGCGGTGACCGCGACGCTCACCGGGACACTGCTTCGGATCGAGGTGGACGGGCAGCCGCTGCCGGTCGTGACCGTGCCCGATCCGGGGCCGGGCGGTGGCGGGGTCGGGCTGCGCGCGGCGGCGGCGCCGTCGGAGACGGTCGTGCGCGGGCTGCGGATCTCGGTGCCCTGCGGAGGTGCCGGGCCCGGCACCGGCGGGCGGGACACCGGCTCACCGGCTCGCCGGGTCACCGGCCGGCGCCGGTACCCGGTCGGCGCCCTCGGCCAGCCAGCACCGGCTGATCCGACCCTCCCCCGTCCGCACGACCGGCGGCCGTTCGGTGCGGCACCGGTCCACCGCCTGCGGGCAGCGCGGATGGAATCGGCAGCCGCCCGGGACGTCGGCCGGGTGCGGCACGCTGCCCGGGATCACCGTCAGCGGCTCGTCCCGTCCGGTGTGGACGGTCGGCACGGAGCCGATCAGCGCCCGGGTGTAGGGGTGCGTGGGCGCGGCCAGCACGTCGGCGGCGGCGCCGCGCTCGACGACCTGCCCGGCGTACATCACCACCACCCGGTCGGCCATCCGGGCCACCACCGACATGTCGTGCGTGATGAGCAGCAGCGCCGCGCCGTGCTCGCGCTGCAGCCGGCGCATCAGGGCCAGGATCTGCGCCTCGACGGTCACGTCCAGCGCGGTCGTCGGCTCGTCGGCGATCAGCAGCTCCGGATCGCAGGCCAGCGCCATCGCCACCCCGACCCGCTGCTGCTGGCCGCCGGACAGCTCGTGCGGGTAGGACCGCATCCGGCGCTCCGGATCGGGCAGCCCGACCTCGCGGAGCAGTGCGACGGCGCGCTCCCGGGCCTGCGCCCGGCCGACCGGCCGGTGCACCCGGATCGCCTCGACGACCTGGTCGCCGACGCTGAACAGCGGGTCCAGCGCGCTCATCGGGTTCTGGAACACCATCGCGATCTCGGCGCCGCGCAGCCGGCGCAGCCGTTCCGGCCCGGCGCCGGCGATCTCCTCGCCGCGGAACGACACCGACCCGCCGGCGACGCGCCCGCTGCCGAGCAGCCCGAGCACCGCCAGCGAGCTGACGCTCTTGCCCGATCCGGACTCGCCGACCAGCGCGACCGTCTCGCCCGGCCCGACGTCGAACGAGACGCCGTCGACCACGCCGAGCGCACCGGCCGCCGTCGGGAACTCGATGCGCAGGTCCCGGACGTCCAGCACCGGGTTCACGCCGCGCCCCCGGGCGCGTGCACCGGGTGCGTGGTGCGTGACCAGCCGCCGAACCCGAACGGCCGCACGACCAGCGACATCCCGGCGTTGCGGGCGCCGGTGACCACGATCGGCAGGTGCTCGGGCTCGGGCACCATCGGGAACGGGGCGTTGTCCGGGGTGTCCCCGGCGGTCCGGCCCTTCCCCGCGGCGCGCAGGTCGGCGGCGGTGCGGACGGCGTGGGCGCTGATCCAGGCGGCGACGTCGGCCTTGCCGAACCCGCCGTCGGCCAGCAGCGTGGCGTGCTCGACGCCGAGCAGCAGCCCCGCCGACGACCGGCCGCCGACCACCGCGCCGGTCCGGGCGACCGTGTCCGCGATGTCGCGCAGCAGGTCCGCCGGATCGGTCGAGTCCCGGTTGTCGACGAACTCGCAGGTCCGGATGAGCATGGCCGAGACCGATCCGGCGCCGGGCGCGGCGCCGAGCTCGACCGAGAGCGGCTCCCAGGGGCTCTCCTCCTCGTTCTCGCCCACGCACACCGCGAACCGGCCGGGCAGGCCCTGGGTGGCCTGGTCCAGCTCGTGCGGGCGGATGCCGAGCACGTTGCGAACGGTCAACCCGATCGCGCGGGCGATCGTGGCGTTCGCCCGGAAGCCGGGCCCGACCGAGCCGCCCGCCGAGTTGATCCCGAGCCGGGCCCGGACGTCGCCGTTCACCACGATCAGCGGGGCCGGGCCGCTGGTGCTCTGCCAGCCGCCGCCGGTGACCACCCGCTGGGCCATCAGCGCGTCCCACGCGGCCAGCACGACCGGCAGGTGCTCCGGCCGACAGCCGGCCATCGCGGCGTTCACGGCGACCCGTTCGACGGTGCACTCGCGGCCCAGGCTGCCGGCGTGCGCGACCACCTCGGCCGGATCGCGCGGGGTGGCCGCGAGGAACTCGTCGCGGGTCGCCGCCGAGACCGGGACGACCGGGAGGCCGTCGGTCCAGTCCCGGTCGTAGGCGTGCTCGATCGCGGCCCGCGCGACGTCCACCGGGTCCGCGGTGGACGTCGCGCCCGCCGCGCTCATCGGGCGTCCGCCGGGGCGCGCAGCAGCCGGACCAGCTCGGGCAGCACCTCGCCGGCCCGGGCCGCGATCCCGACCGCGTCCAGCGCCGCGACCGGATGCGGCACGACGGCGTAGTCGTAGCCGGGGCTGCCACGCAGCCGGGCCATCGCGTCGGCGGTCGTCCGGAACGCCTCGCTGCACAGCACCGCGGCCGGGACACCCGCGGCCTCCAGCGCGATGCCGTCGGTGACGGCGGACGCGCTGCACGATCCGCAGTCGCCGACCCCGACCAGCACCACGTCACACCGGGCCACGAGATCGGCGAGGACGTCCGGCGGGACCGGGTCGTTGATGTGCGGCTTGGTGTGCCGGGCGGCCGGCACGGTGCCGTGCCGCTGCGCGAACCGCTCCGCGACCGCGTCGAGCAGCTCCGCGGCGTTGCGTTTGGTGTTGAGCAGCAGGCCGAGCCGCAGCCCCGCCAGGTCCCTCGGGCGGGCGGCGAGCGCTCCCCCGGCCGGCACGACCGGATCGGGTGCCCCGGTCGGGTCGATCATGGTCTCGAACATGGCGGGTCCCGTCGTCGGAACTGGGTCGCGCCGCACGCTAGGAAGCCTGCCGCCGGACCCACCAGACCACCTTCCACCAGGCAAAAGAGTTCGGTACCTGGTGCGACGGATGACGTAGTGCTCCCGGGTCGTCCGGGCGTCGCCCGCCGCCCGCGGCGCTGCCTAGCGTCGGGCCCATGACCTCGCCCGACCGGCCGGCCGTCCAGGTGATCAGCGCGCACTCCGGGGACTTCGTGTGGCGGGCGGGCGGCGCGCTGGCGCTCTACGCCGAGCGCGGTCACGACGTGCGCGTCGTCTGCCTGAGCTACGGCGAGCGCGGCGAGTCACCCGGGTTGTGGCGCCGGCCGGGGATGACCGTCGACGCCGCGAAGGCCGCCCGGCGCGAGGAGGCCGAGGCCGCCGCCGCCGCACTCGGCGCCACGATCACCTTCCTCGATCTCGGCGACTACCCGCTGCGGATCGACGACGCCGGCCTGTCCCGGATCGTCGCGCAGATCCGGGACGCGGCGCCGGAGGTGCTGCTCACCCACGTCGCGAACGACCCGTACAACCGCGACCACGACGCCGCGCACGAGGCGACCCTGCTGTCCCGCCAGGTCGCGCAGGCCGCCGGGCACGATCCGTCGACGCCGCCGATCGGCGCGCCGCAGGTGCTGCAGTTCGAGCCGCACCAGCCCGAGCAGTGCGGCTTCGTGCCGAACCTGCTGCTCGACATCACCCCGGTGTTCGAACGCAAGCGCAAGGCGATGGAGTGCATGGGCGCCCAGTCGCACCTGGTGCAGTACTACACCGACCTGGGACAGCGCCGCGGCGTGCAGGCCGTCCGCAACGGCGGCGCCCCCGCGATCGTGCACGCCGAGGCCTACCAGCGGGTCTTCCCGGTCGTCGGGGACGTGCTGCGGTGACCGGGCACGTGATCGTCCGGACCCGCCGCGGACCGGACCCGGACGTGCTCGCCGGACTGGCCCGGCTCGGCGTCGCGACCGTGCACGAGGCGCACGGCCGGCGCGGCCTGCTCGGCCCGGCGATCCGGCCGGTCCAGCGCGGGGCGCGGATCGCCGGGCGTGCGGTCACCGTGCTGTCGCACCCCGGCGACAACCTGATGATCCACGCCTGCGTCGAGCAGTGCGGGCCGGGCGACGTCCTCGTCGTCGCCACCACGTCGCGGTCCACCGACGGGATGTTCGGCGAGCTGTTCGCCACCCAGCTGCAGCACCGCGGGGTGCTCGGCCTGGTCAGCGACGCCGGTGTCCGCGACGTCGCCGAGCTGGCCGCGATGGGTTTCCCCGCCTGGTCACGCGCCGTGCACGCGCAGGGCACCGCGAAGGCGGTGGCCGGCTCGGTGAACGTCCCGGTCGTCGTCGCCGGGCAGCGGATCGACCCCGGCGACGCGGTGATCGCCGACGACGACGGCGTGCTCTGCGTCCCGCGCGCCGAGGCCGCCGCGGTCGCCGGGACCGCCGCGGCGCGGGCCGCGAACGAGGAGGACAAGCGCCGCCGGTTCGCCGACGGTGTGCTCGGCCTGGACCTCTACGACCTGCGGCCCACCCTGGACCGGCTGGGCGTGCGCTACGTCGACGACCCCGAGGGGGACCTCCCATGAGCACGTTCGTCCTGCTGCACGGCGCCTGGCACGGGGGCTGGGTGTGGCAGCGCGTCGCCCCCGGCCTGCGGGCGGCCGGGCACGACGTCCTCGCGCCGACGCTGACCGGGGTGAGCGACCGGGCCCACCTGCTCCACCCGCAGGTCGGACTCTCCACGCACGTCCAGGACGTCGTCGCGCTGCTGGAGGCGCACGACGCCCGCGACGTCGTGCTGGCCGGGCACAGCTACGCCGGCCAGGTCGTCACCGGGGTCGCCGACCGCGTCCCGGACCGGGTGGCCCGCCGGGTGTACCTGGACGCCTTCGTCGGCGACGACGGCGACGCCGCGATCGACCTGCTCCCGCCGACCGTCGCCGGGCACTACCGGGAGGCGGTCGCCGGGCCCGGCTTCGGCTGGCTGGTCCCGGTCCGCCCGCTGGAGCGGCTCGGCGTCACCGAGCAGGCCGATCTGGACTGGCTCACGCCACGCCTGACCCCGCACCCGTGGCTCACCTACACCGAGCCGCTGCGGCTGACCGGGAAGGGCGACGCGGTGCCCGCGGCGTTCGTCGAGTGCACCGACTGGATGCGGGTCTTCCGCGAGCACGCCGGGCGGGCGGCCGACCGGGGGTGGCCGGTCCACGAGATCGCGACCGGTCACGAGGCCATGGTCACCGCCCCCGCCGAGCTGACCGCGCTGCTGCTGGAGCTGGCCCGCTGATGGAGTTCCTGGTCCGCACCCAGAACCTGCTGCCGGTCGACACCCCGGCCGGCAGGCGCGACGAGCTGAAGGCCGGTGAGCGGGCCCGCGCCGCCGAGCTGCGCGAGGCCGGGATCCTCAAGCGGCTCTGGCGGGTGCCCGGGCGCAACGCGACCGTCGGGCTGTACGAGGCCGACGACCCGGCCGCCCTGCACGACGCTCTCGCCTCGCTGCCGATGTTCCCTTGGATGGACGTGACCGTCGAGGCACTGGCGACACACCCGCAGGAGCGCTGAGCGCCGGTTCAGGAGGGGCCTGCGGCGGGGCCCAGCCGGGCGCGGTGGTCCCGGTTGCCGGTGATCATCCCATCCAGCAGGGTGCGCGCCCGGGCCAGCTCGGCGATCTCCCGGTCGATCCGCTCCCGCTCGCCCGTCATCACCTCGTACGCCTGCTCCGAGGTCGCGACGCTCGGCGCGCTCACACACGGCAGCACCTGCGCGATCCGCCGGCTGGACAGGCCCGCCGCGAACAGCGCCTGCAGCAGCCCGACCCGGTCCGGCATCGTCGGCGGGTAGGTCCGCTGACCGGTCCCGGTGCGCTCGCTCGCGATCAGCCCCTGCTGCTCGTAGTAGCGCAGCATGCGCACCGTGACCCCGGTCCGGCGGGACAGCTCACCGATCCGCACACCCGTTCCCCCGTCCGCGACGTCTCCGCTCTCCTGGTTCGACGACGTGGGCGGCCGCGTTCTTCCCGGCCCGGGCCCGGCGGGTCAGGGGAACACGACGGTGCGGTTGCCGGACACCGCGACCCGGTGCTCGCTGTGCCACCGCACCGCCCGGGCCAGCGCGAGTCGTTCGGCCTCCCGGCCCCGGGCGGCGAGCTGCTGCGGGCTCAGCGAGTGGTCGACGCGCAGCAGCTCCTGCTCGATGATCGGCCCCTCGTCGAGGTCCGCGGTCACGTAGTGCGCGGTGGCCCCGATGAACTTCACCCCGCGCTCGTGCGCCTGGTGGTAGGGCCGCGCCCCCTTGAAGCTGGGCAGCATCGAGTGGTGGATGTTGATCGCCCGGCCCTGCAGGGCCGCGCACGCGTCGTCGGACAGGATCTGCATGTAGCGGGCCAGCACCACCAGCTCGACGCCCTCGGCGCGGACCAGGTCGAGCAGCTCCGCCTCCGCGGCCGGTTTCGTCTCCCGGGTGACCGGGATGTGCCGGAACGGCACCCCGTACCCGTCGGCGAGCCGCCCCAGGTCGGGATGGTTGGACACGACCGCGACGACGTCGAGTGCCAGCTCGCCGATCGAGTTCCGGAACAGCAGGTCGTTGAGGCAGTGCGCGAACCGGCTGACCATGATCACGGTGCGCGGGCGGTGCCCGGTGTCGGCGAGGCTCCAGGTCATCCCGAACCGCGCCGCGATCGGCGCGACGCCGGCGCCGAGCCGGTCCAGGTCGGGCCGGGCGCCGTCGGTCCGGGCGAACTCGATCCGCAGGTAGAACGTGCCGGTGGTGGCGCTGCCGAACTGGTGGCTCTGCACGATCGTGCAGCCCTGCCCGGCGAGCAGACCGGTCACGGCGTGCACGATGCCGGGCGCGTCCGGGCAGCTGAGCAGCAGCACCGCGCGCGGGCCCGGCGCCGAGGCGGTCACGACGCGGCCCGCGATCCGGCGGCGGCCGTCGCGGCCCGGCGCGCCGCGAGCACCGTGCTGCGCAGCAGCAGCACGTCGGTGACCGGCCCGACGCCGCCGGGCACCGGGGTGAGCGCCGCGGCCCGCGCCGCGACGGATCCGGCGTCGACGTCGCCGACGGTGCGGACCGTCCCGTCCGGCCCGGTGACGGCGTTGATCCCGACGTCGAGCACGACGGCGCCGGGTGCGACGTGCTCGGCGCGGACCAGCCCGGCCCGGCCGGCGGCGACGACGAGCACGTCCGCCCAGCGGGTGTAGCGGCCGATCCCGCCGGTCCGGTCGGCCCACTCGTCGATCGAGGAGACGGTCGCACCGCGGGCGCAGCCGAGCGCGACCGCCGGGACGCCGACGGTCGCCGACCGCCCGACGACGACGATCCGGCTGCGGTGGTAGAAGCCGTCCCGGTCCTGTCCGGTGCCGTCGATCCAGGTGTCGAGCAGGTCGAACACCGCGGCCGGGGTGGCGGGCACGAACCGGGGCGCGCCGAGCGCGAGCAGGCCGACGTTCTCCGGGTGCAGCGCCTCGACGTCCTTCGCCGGGTCGAGCGCGCCGAACGCCGTCGCCTGGTCCACGCCCGGCGGGAGCGGGCGCAGCAGCAGGACCCCGGAGACGGCCGGATCGTCGTTGCAGGACCGCACGGCGTCGAGCACCGCCGCCTGCGACGCCCCGGCCGGGAGCTCCACCGTCCGGTGGCCGACGCCGAGCTCCGCGGCGAGCCGGTGCAGCCGCCGCCGGTAGGCGCGGGCGCCGAAGCCGGCGTCGCCGGGCAGCACGGTCGCGAGCCCGGGCCGGATCCCGGACGCGTGCAGCGCGGCGACCTCGTCGGCCAGTGCGGCGCCGAGCTCGCGGGCGCGGGCGCGGCCGTCGATCGGGCGCGCCGTCATCGGTCCAGGCGCTCGAGCAGCCGACGTCGCCACGTCTCGGTGCTCTCGAGGTCGTTGAAGGTGAACACGTGGATCCCGGCCAGGCCGGTGTCGCCGGCGGCCAGTGCCGGGGCGATGCCGTCCAGCACCCGGTCCGGCCGGTAGCCGCCGGGCAGGAAGAACCGCCGGAGCATCCCCTGCTGCTTGCGCAGGAACCGGGCCGACTGCCCGAGCCCCAGCCCGGCGGAGACCCGGATCAGCTTCTGCCTGCTCACCGCGCCGGGCACGCCGACCCGGACCGGCAGCCGCACCCCGGCGGCGGCGATCCGGCGGGCCCACCGCACGGTGGCGGCCGGATCGAAGCACAGCTGGGTGACGATCTGCGTGGCGTAGGGCGCCTTCGCGGTGAGCGCGCCCGCGATCAGCTCGTCGGCGATCCCGCCGTGCCCCTCCGGGTAGCCGCCGATCCCGATCCGGTCGAACCGGTCACCGGCGATCTCGTGCAGCTCGGTGAGCAGAGCAAGGGCGTCCGGATAGCGGCCCACCGGCTCGGCGGCGTCACCGCCGACGACGAACAGCGCGCGGACCCCCGCGTCGGTGAGCCGGTCGGTGAGATCGGCCAGGTGCGCCCGGTCCCGGACCAGCCGGGCCGCGAGGTGCGGCGCCACCCGGTAGCCGTGCCCGGTGAGCCGGACGGCGAGCTCCACGGTCGGGTCGAGCCCCTTCGCCTCGGTGGTCGTGACGCTCAGCCCGGTGCCGGTGGGGACGTGGGCGAGCACCTTGTCCGCGGCACTCGGGAACGGCAGCACCTCGTAGGTGGCCGCGCGCAGCACCCGGGCGAGCACGGACCGCCGGTCCGCACGCGGCGCCGCGCCGTCCCGGTCGGGGGGGTCCAGCAGTGACGTCACGGGGCGCTCCGGTTGTCGAGCAGGGCCAGCCCGGCGGCGGTGTTCGACGCCGGCACGTGATAGGCGGTGTGCACCGTGCGGACGCGGGTGTTCATCGCCCCGCGCATGACCAGCCACATGATCAGCTCGATGCCCTCGGACCCGGCGAGCCGGATGTACTCGTCGCGGTGCAGGGCGGTGAGCTTCTGCGGGTCGTCGGCGATCGCCTCCAGGAACATGTGGTCGAAGCCGGGATTGACGAACCCGGCCCGGGCGCCGGCCAGCTGGTGCGACATCCCGCCGGTGCCGAGGATCCCGACGGTGCGCGCGCCGTCGTAGGACGCCAGTGCCCGGCCGATCGCCTGCCCGAGCGCGTAGCAGCGGGCCGCGGTCGGCTGCGGGTAGCGGATGACGTTCACCATGATCGGGACGACCGGGCAGGGCCAGGCGTCGCCGGGCTCGGGCGTCCACACCGACAGCGGCACGGTGAACCCGTGGTCGACGTCGAGCTCGGCGAACACGGTGAGGTCGAAGCCGTCGTCGACCAGGTGCTCCAGCAGGTGGAACGACAGGTCCGGGTCCCCGACGACGTCCGGCACCGCACGCCGGCCGTACCCCTCGTCGGCGACCCGGTACTCCTCGGCGGTGCCGATCGCGAAGGTCGGCACGATGTCCAGGTCGACGCCGTTGGCGTGGTCGTTGTAGATCAGGATCGCGACGTCCGGGGTGCGTTCGGCGAGCCAGGCCCTGGCCGGGGCGTAGCCGTCGAACAGCGGCGCCCAGCGCGGGTCCGCGGTCAGGTCGCGGTCCATCGCGGCGCCGATCGACGGCACGTGCGAGGTCCCCAGGCCCCAGATGACCTCAGACATCGGTACGTCCCCCCGCCGCCATCGCCGCCGTGAACTCGTCCTCGCTCATGCCGGTGAACACGCCGCCCAGGTACTGCATGGAACGTCCGTCCATCATGGCCAGCTTGTAGACGTAGAAGATGCTGCCGCCCAGATCGAGCATCGCCTGCCAGTCCCGCTCCAGGACGGCCGCGGTCTGCTCGGCGGACAGCCCGAACCGCGCGCAGCAGGCGGCCTCGTCGGCGCGGAATCCGGCCCGGGCGTCCTCGGTGCGCAGCGACTGCAGCAGCCGGTTCAGCGGCCGCCCGCGGCGTCCGGCGGGGCCGTCGAAGACGTAGGTCCCCGGCAGGTCGTTCCTGCTGGTCATCCTGGTTCCCCCTGCGCTCGGCCGTGGCACCGACGCTAGGAGCCGGACGGGCCGCGGCCATCGCCCGGATGTCCCGACCGGCGGTCACCGTCCCGCCCCGTCCGGCACGGGACGGATGACGTAGCGGGCATCCGCTACGTCATCCGTCGCGCCCGGTGCGGCCGTCGCGGCAGGCCCGCTGCCGTCGTTGGGCGCTGCCACGACCGCTCGCGGCGTTCCTAGCGTTGGTCCGATCGTCGTCGAGGACTGGAGCACCATGAGCGCGAGGAACCTGCAGGACGTGCTGGACCGGGCGGGCGACACCGTCGACCTGCTGCGGAACGCCCAGCTCGGCGCCTACATCTACCCGGTCGTCCCGTCGGAGTTCAGCAACTTCCGGCGCGAGGTGCGCGCCTGGCAGCGCACCGCGGTGCTGTTCGACCAGACCCACCACATGGTCAACCTGTGGGTGTCCGGGTCGGGCGCGCTGCAGCTGTTCACCGACACCGGCATCAACAGCACCGCGAACTTCCCGGTCGACTCCGCCAAGCAGTTCGTGCCGGTCGCGCCCGGCGGCGGGGTGATCGGCGACGGCATCCTGTTCCGGCTCGCCGAGGACCGGTTCGTCTTCGTCGGGCGCGCCCCGGTCGCGAACTGGCTGACCTTCCAGGGCCAGGGCTACGACGTCGACATCCGGCGCGACGAGCGCTCCCCGTCCCGCCCGTACGGCCGCGAGGTGACCCGCGACGTGTGGCGGTTCCAGATCCAGGGCCCGCGCGCCTGGGAGGTCATCGAGAAGGTCAACGGCGGCCCTCTGGAGAAGGTGAAGTTCTTCCGGATGGGGCACATGACGATCGGCGGGCAACCGGTGCGGACCCTGCGGCACGGGATGGCCGGCGCGCCCGGACTGGAGATCTGGGGACCGTACGAGAGCTACGGCGCCGTGCGCGAGACGATCCTGGAGGCGGGCCGCGAGTTCGGCCTGGAGCCGGCCGGGGCGCGCGCCTACTCGTGCAACACCCTGGAGTCCGGCTGGATCCCGTCGCCGCTGCCCGCGATCTACACCGGCGACGAGCTGAAGGGCTACCGGGAGTGGCTGGGCGCCGACTCCTACGAGGCGAACAACGCGCTGGCCGGCAGCTTCGTCTCCGCCGACGTCGAGGACTACTACACCAACCCGTGGGAGCTCGGCTACGGCGGCTTCGTGAAGTTCGACCACGACTTCGTCGGCCGCTCCGCGCTGGAGAAGATCGACCCGGCGACCGAGCGGCGCAAGGTCACCCTCGCCTGGAACGCCGAGGACGTCGCGACCCTGCTCGCCTCCCCCGTCTCCGACGGGCCCGAGTACCAGTTCTTCGACCTGCCGAACGCGAACTTCGGCTCGTCCAACTTCGACTCGGTCCTCGACGCCGACGACAACGTCATCGGCCTGTCGATGTTCACCGGGTACAGCGCGAACGAGCGCAAGGCGCTGTCGCTGGCCACCGTCGATCCCGGTGTCCCGCACGGCGCCGAGGTGCGGGTGGTCTGGGGCGAGCCGGACGGCGGCAGCCGCAAGACCACCGTCGAGCCGCACGAGCAGTTCGCCGTGCGCGCGGTCGTCAGCCCCGCCCCGTACAGCGAGATGGCGCGCGACGACTACCGGCCCGGCTGGCGCACCGCGACCTCCTGACCGCCGGGGCGGGCGCGGCCCGTTGCGCCCGCCCCGGTGCTCACGCCGTGCTCAGACCAGGTGCCGGGTCAGGAACGTGACCACGCAGGCCGGCTTCGCCGCCCCCTGCACGGTGATCGTCATCGTGATCGTGACCTGCAGCCCGCCGGTCACCTCGGCGACGTCGTCGAGCACCGCGGTCGCCCGCAGCGTGGAGCCGGTCGGCACCGGCGACGGGAACCGCACCTTCTCGCAGCCGTAGTTCACGACCATCGAGAAGCCATCCAGCCGCAGGATCTCCGGCAGCAGCCGCGGCACCAGCGACAGCGTCAGGTAGCCGTGCGCGATCGTGCCGCCGAACGGTGTCCCGGCGGCCCGCTCCGGATCGACGTGGATCCACTGGTGGTCGCCGGTGGCCTCGGCGAACAGGTCGACGTCGCGCTGGGTCACCGTCACCGGGCCGCTCTCCCCGAGCACCTCGCCGAGCGGCAGCGCGCGGACGCCGTCGGTGCCGGTCGCGACCGTCGGCGCGCTCACCGGGTGCCGCCGGTGGCCGCCGCGGGCAGCGCCTGGGTGAAGTCCTGCAGCGGTGCGTCGGCGAGCTCCGCGGCCACCGCCTCCGGGCTCCAGCCGCCGTCGCGGAACCGCTCGGCGACCTCCTGCGGGTGCGTCCACAGCGCGATCCGGTCCCCGCCCGCGGCGATCGCCTGCCCGGTGACGTGCGCGGACGCCGCCGACGCCAGCCACACCACGACCGGCGCCGCGTCGTCCGGGGTGCCCAGTCCGGTGCGCCGGACCTCCGGCGGCACCGGTTCGCCCCGGTCGACGGCCTCGACCAGCTCGCCGAGCCCGGGGATCGTCGCGACCATCCTGGTCAACGCAGTCGGCAGGATCGCGTTGACCGTGACCCCGATCTTCGCGTGCTCCACCGCCCAGGTCCGCATCATCGCGACGATCGCGCCCTTGGACGCCGAGTACGCGCTCTGGCCGAAGCTGGCCCGCTGCCCGGCCGGTGACCCGACGAGGATCAGCCGGCCGCCGTCGCCCTGCTCGCGGAACCGGGCGGCCGCGGCCCGGCCGCAGGTGAAGGTGCCCCGCAGGTGGCTGCCGACGACGAGATCGAAGTCCTCGTCGGTGGTCCTGCGCAGCGTCCGGTCGCGCAGTGCGCCGGCGTTGGTGACCATCGCGTCCAGCCGGCCGTACTCGCGCACGGCCCGGTCGACCAACGCGTCGGCGACCTCGGCCGGGCCGACGGCGCCGGGCTCGGCGACGGCGCGGCCGCCGGCGTCGGTGATCAGGTCGGCGGTCTCCTGCGCGACGTCCGCGTCGAGGTCGTTCACCACCACCGCCGCACCGGACGCGGCCAGCGCGTGCGCGTACGCCCGGCCCAGTCCCCGGCCCGCTCCGGTCACCACGGCGACCCTGCCGTCGAGCATCGGTATCTCCTCACCGGCGCCGCCGTGGCAGGCACCAGCCCCGGCGGGCGCGTCTCCGACCGTGGGCGTGGTCCGCCCCCGACGTCCGACGCTAGGGATCTCGCGGTGGCCGGGGCGGCGGTCGGCCGTCCCGGCCGCGCTACGTCATCCGTCACGGTCAGCCGGGTGGCGGGACCAGCCCCTGCCGGACGGCGACCAGCGCCGCCTGGGTACGGGAGGTGAGCTGCAGCTTGCGCAGCACGTTGCTGACGTGCGTGCGCGCGGTCCGCTCGCTGATCACCAGATGGTCGGCGATCTCCTGGTTGGACCGGCCCTGGGCGACCAGGATCAGCACGTCCCGCTCGCGGTGGGTGAGCGCACCGAGCCCGCTCGGCGGGGAGATCATCTCCTTGGTCAGCCGCCGGGCGACGCTCGGATCGAGGAACACGTCGCCGCGGGCGGCGGCCCGGACCGCGGCGACCACCTCGCCGGGATCGGCGCTCTTGAGCAGGTAGCCCGACGCCCCGTTGCCGAGCGCGGTGTGCACCCGTTCCATCTCGCCGAAGCTGGTCAGCACGACGACCCGCACGCCGGGGAAGCGTTCGGCGATCAGCGCCGTCGTCGCGGCACCGTCGAGGCGCGGCATCAGCAGGTCGATCAGCACGACGTCGGGCAGCTCCCGGTGCACGGCCATCGCGGCGAGCCGGTCCAGCGCCTCCTGGCCGTCCCCGGCCTCGGCCACGACCTCCACGTCGTCCAGCGCTTCCAGGTAGGCCCGGATCCCGCGCCGGACGACGGCGTGGTCGTCGGCGACGAGCACCCGCACCGGGGTGGTGGTCGTCGGGGACTCGGTCGGTGCCTTCACGCGCAGCGCCTCCGCTCGGCCGTCCCGGGCTCCGCTGCCCGGGGGTCCAGGATGCACATCCGGAGCGGGCCCGTCACCGGATCTACGTCATCCGTCGCGGTCCGCCGCGGCCGGACGACCGGCCCGCCGACGGTCATCGGCCGATCGCGGCCCGCACCGGCGCTCTCTACGGTGACCGCATGGACGTCGCGTTCAGCACCGTGTGGGAGGCGGTCGCCGCCCGCCTCCCGGACGCCGTCGCCGTCTGCGAGCCCGCCGCCCGGTGGACCTGGGCCGAGTTCGACGACCGCGCGTCCCGGCTGGCGACCGCGCTGGAGTCGGCCGGGGTGCGGGCCGGCGACACGGTCGCGTGCTACCTGTACAACGGCTCGGCGTACCTGGAGACGGTGTTCGCCGCGTTCAAGCTCGGCGCGGTCCCGGTGAACGCGAACTACCGCTACACCGCCGCCGAGCTGACCTCGCTGCTCGACGACGCGGGCGCCGCCGCGATCGTGTTCAGCGGTGCGCTGGCCCCGAACGTCGCGCACGCCGCGACGCACCTGCGCTCGCTGCGGCTGCTGGTCCGCGACGGCGCCGCCCCCGAGGGCGGTCCCGGCCCGGACGCGGCCGACCTGGCGGAGATCCGCCGCGCGACCCCGCCCCGCCCGCACGCCCCGCGCCCCGGCTCGGACCGGCTGTTCATGTACACCGGCGGCACCACCGGACGGCCGAAGGGCGTCGTGTGGCAGCAGGCCGATCTGCTGCACAGCATCGCGGTCGCGGTGTTCGGGCCGCTGGGCCGCGACGCGCCGCCCGCCGATCTCGACGACGCCGTGGACCTCGCGGTGGCCGCCCGCACCGGCGGCCGGTCGCCGGTCACCCTGCCGGTGGTGCCGCTGATGCACGGCACCGGCCTGTTCAACACCCTCGGCGCGCTGCTCGTCGGCGGCCGGGCGGTGCTCACCCGGCCGGGCCGGCTCGATCCGCGGCACGTCTGGGAGACGGTTGCCGCGCAGCGGGCCGGAACGATCGTGGTGGCGGGCAACGCGATCGCCGTCCCGCTGGTCGACGAGCTGGTCCGCGCCGAACGTGCGGGCACCCCGCACGACCTGTCGTCGCTGCGGGTGCTGCTGAGCTCGGGGACCGCGCTCGGCGACCGGACCAAGCAGGCGTTGCACGAACGCGCCGAGCTGACGATCACCGACGCGATCGCGGCCAGCGAGGGCGGCCCGTTCGCCTTCGCCGTGACCCGCTCGGTGCACGACCTGCCGGCCCGGTTCCGGCCGGTGCCCGCCACCCGGCTGATCACCGACGACGGCCGGGTGCTCGCCCCGGGCGAGCCCGGTACCGGGATGCTCGCCTACCGCGGCCCGCTGCCGCTGGGCTACCACCGCGACGCCGAGCGCACCGCCGCCACGTTCCGGTTCGTCGACGGCGTGCGCTACGCGGTGCCCGGCGACCTGGCCGAGCTGGGCGCCGACGGTGTGCTCCGGTTCCTCGGCCGCGGTGCCGGGGTGATCAACACCGGTGGCGAGAAGGTGCACCCGCAGGAGGTCGAGGACGTGCTGCTCGCCGATCCGGCGGTGGCCGACTGCGTGGTCGTCGGGGTGCCGGACCCGCTGTGGGGCGAGCGGGTGACCGCGGTCGTCGCCTCCCCCGGCGCCGGCCCCGAGCTGCCCGGACGGCTGCGCGAGCGGGTCCGCGCGGTGCTGGCCGGCTACAAGGTGCCCCGCGTCGTGGTCGTGGTCGACGAGCTGCCGCGCACCCCGACCGGAAAGATCGAGCTCACCAGGGCCCGGGAGCTGGCCGGGGCGGTACCGGCGGGCGGCTGACCGGTGACGGCCCGGCGCGGGAACGGCGCACGGGTCGCGCCGTCGGATCGGGCCGGTGGAGCTTCCCGGCTCACCGGCCGGCGCCTGCGGACCTGTAGCAGAATCGGCAGTTCGGACCCGGCACTGACGACATGGGTGCGGCGACGACCACCGCACCGCAGATCGCGACGTAGTGGCCGGTTCCTCGCCGGATGCCGTCATCGAAGGCCGCAGCAGTGAGCAGGTGAGAGCGGCCGTCGGAGACCGACGTCATCGCCGACTCGTCCGGTCTGACGGCATCCGCACAGCGTCCGCGCGCCCGCCGTAGCCGGTTCAGAGTCTTCCGGTCGGGCAAGGCTCAGCTCGCCGTCCTGCGGACGACCCTCTCCGGCACACCACCGACGATCATGTCGGCCCGACAGGCTCCCGCGGTGATCCGATAGACGACACGGGGACCGGTGTAGGCCCGGCGGCCGTGCAGCCATCGCCGGTTGTCCACGACGTAGCCTGTCGACCTGTGGGCGGGCACCGTCCAGGAGTGCCGTTCGATCGCCGCGCGAAGAGTCGGAACGTACGGTTCGGCCAGTAGCCCGAACTCTGCCAACGAATCGAGCCGGAAGCGCACAGACACCACCCCGCCCGCGACCCTGAACACCGATGTCCAGTGGCCGCCGGCACCGCCGAACCTCGCCGACCGTGGCGCGGAGAAGGCTGCCAGAGCGGCCGGCTCGTACTCGGCAAGATCGAGATACACGGCGTAGCCGTCGACCAGCACGAACTCGCCCCCGCTGATCGGATCCCGTCCGCACACGGTGATGAGGAGGGGCGGTCCTCGGGTGAAACCGGCGAGCTCAGCGGCGCCTGCCCCGCGGTCCTCGATGACCGTCACACCGTCCGGCCCGCTGTCGCGGTGCGGCACGACGACCGCTCCGAGTCGCCTGGCCAACATGAGCAAGCTCGAGCGATCGGGCACGGTGTCGATGAGGGCCAGGCCGGTGCAAGCGAGATCGGTGAGGATCTCGCCGGGCGTCGTCGATCGGCGGACAGGCACATCCGAGAGCAAGTCGACCACCTCCTTCTACGATGCCGCAAACACTGATCCGCACATGTCACGCGTGTCCAGTGACGGATTGTCAACCGCGCGAGCCCGAGATGACTGCTAGTTTCGCCGAGGCCACGCACCCGCCGCCGAGAGGATGTCCATGTCCCCGCCGTCCAAGTTCTCCATTTCAGTCAAAGGCGTGGTCCTCGATTCGCGACATCGAGTCCTGCTACTGAAGAACGAGCGCGACGAGTGGGAGCTTCCGGGTGGTCGAGATTGGCCTGTTCTCGCAATCCGAGGTGGCGAGCCTGAACATGCCCGACGGGTACAGGCGATCGATCAGCACATGGTTCGACAAGGCGGGCTGACGCGTGCCGAGCTCGGCCCTGTGGCTCTGGTCGAGCCCGGACGCGTCGCGTGCCCTGCGCACCCGCGAGCTGAGCCACATTCTGCGCGTCTATCGGCGGATCAACGGCCTCAACCAGGAGCGACTGGCTGCTCTTCTCGGCTATGACAAGACCTACATCTCCATGATCGAGACCGGGCGTCGGGTGATCAACGACGTGGGCGCCCTCCGCCGGATCGCGCGGACGCTTGGCATCCCCGTCCACGCGTTGGGAGTCACCGAGGCCGACGACACGACATATGCCACCGTGCTGCAGCTCGCCGATTCAGTGCTCTCACTCGCCGAGATCGCACGGAAGTCCGGGCACGCCGCAGGCGGTGGAAGCACTGTGGCCTCTCGTCGTCCGCCTCGAATCACGAGCAAGGGAGGGCCTCCTCGACCGGGAATTCGTTGCCGTGCTCGGACGTGCTCGACTCAGCCTTGGCATCGCACTGGGAAACCTTCTCCCCGAGGAGAAGCTGACCAGTGCGGCCACCTGGACCGGGCGGGCGTTGCACATCGCGACACACCTCGGCGAACCGGCGTTCATGACGGAGGCACTCATAATGCGCGGAAACGAGCTTCGAAAAGCTGGACGCATTCCTGCAGCGATCACCCGCTTGCGGCACACCGTCGCCCGATCGACCGCCACCGGCACTGCTACGACGGCGAGCGCCCTGCTCGCTCGCGCCGCCGGCGAAGCCGGGCAGGCCGAACTGTTCGACGACTCCATGAACCACTACCGCCGGCACCTCGACGGTGCGCAGGACTCCGGAATGCTGACCAACGAGTTCGTTCACCGCGAGATACACCTACGCGGTCTCGCCGATACGGGGCGCGCCACGCGGGCGATCGAGATCCTGCGAAGGTCGAGAGCAACGGTCACGCCGACAGCGCCGCAGTGGGCGGCCATCGAGCGGATCACTGTCGCCACTGTGCTGCTCGCCGCGCATCAGCGCGATGAAGCCGAAGTAGCGCTGACCACCGGTCTCCGGCTCGCCGAGGCGGCCCGCCTCCCCCACCAGGTGCAGCGGGCCGTTCGGATTGCGGACGAGGGCGGGCTGCAGACTGTGGCGGACGCCGGACGGGCCCTGCTCACACGTCTCGCCGATCTCGCCGCGAGCCACTAGGCCCGCCGGCACCATCTCGATCTGACCGGCGGGCCCCTCCAGGGGCACGTGACCAGCGATCTCCCGCCGCCCGACCCCGCCGAACCCGGGGCCGACCAGGCCATGACCATGACATCCGTCAGGTGGTCTGGCCCCCATGGAGCACCTGGTCGTGGAACTGGATGCCTCGACGTACGAGCACGTCCGCACCTGTGCCGCGCGGGCCGGCGCGCCGTCGCCGGCCGCCTACCTGGCCAAGCTCGCCCGCCACGATGCTCTTCGTGCCGAGGCCGAGAAGATGGCCGCCTGGTACGCCGAGCACGAGGGATACGCCGACCACCAGGTGCTCGAAGCCGGACTGCCCTGGCAGAGGCCCACTAGCCGCGGCTCCGCACTGTCCCGGCCGTGCGCCGTGGCGAGATCCACTCGTACAACCCGGTGGTCCCGAGACCTGGCCAGAGCGTTCGTCGCCTCATCATCAGCTCGGATGCCCTGCACGTCGAAGGTGTGCCGGTGGTCCTCGGCATCCACCTCGTGGACTCGGACCCCGGCACGCTGCTCGCACCGGCGGTGGGCGACTACTGGGCGCCCGCCTCACGCTCGAGCGTGTGCTCGTGAGCCGGCTCGGGGAACAGCTGGGAGAGGCAACGCCCGACGAGCTCACGGCCGTCGGATCGGCCCTCAAGGCAGCTCTCGACCTGGACTGATCACCACGCTCACCCGGGGCAGCGACCGGGCTGGCCGGGCCTGACCGGTTCGCACCCCGTCGCCGCGGTTCGCACCCGTTGCAGCAGGTGTTGACCGCAGCGACGGGGTGCGAACCCGGCCGGTCACGGCCGCGTGTGCTCCACGATCGCCGGGAGCACCACGTCCCACCGCGACCGCGGGGGCGGCTCGTGGCCCGCCCCCGGCACCGGGACCAGCCGTGCCCCGGGTATCTCCGCGGCGAGGGCCTCGCCGTGGCCCGGCGGCAGGAACGGGTCGTCGGTGCCGTGCAGCACCAGCGTCGGTGCGGTGATGCGGGCGAGCCGGTGCCGCCAGGGCTCGCCGGCGTCGAGCACGAAGTGGTTGGTGAAGCTCGCCGCGCTGTCGGCGGTCCGGTCGAAGGTCCGCCCGGCGAGCGCGCGCCATCCCTGCTCGTCGAACGGCAGGCTGCCGGTGTAGGCACGTTCGCCCGCGACGTGGTACTCGACGACGGCGTCGCGGTCGGACCAGTCCGGCTCGGCCTGCTCCCCGGTGAACATCGCCGCGAGCGCCGCCGACATCGGCGGCAGGTCCGGCGCGTCGTGCCCGGGCCCGCCGGGGGTGCCGGACATCAGGGTCAGCGTCCGCACCCGGTCGGGGTGATCGAGTGCCAGCAGCTGGCCGATCGCGCTGCCCATCGACATCCCGACGACGTGCGCAGGACCCGGCCCGAGCCGCTCGACCAGCCCGGCCGCATCGGCGACCAGGTCGCGCAGCACGTAGTCCGGCGCCCCGGCGGGCGTGCTGGTGGACCGGCCGGTGTCGCGGTGGTCGTAGCGGAGCACGCACCGCCCGGCCGCGGCCAGCCGGGCGCAGAACTCCGCCTCCCAGTACAGCATCGACGCCGCCGCCCCCATCACCAACAGCACCGCCGGGTCGGCCGGGTCGCCGAACGTCTCGGTGCACAGGTCCACGCCGTTCACCCGCTCGATGCGTTCGCTCACGGCCGCGGCTCCCGGTCCCCCGCGACGAGCAGGGCGCCGGTCACCGGGACCAGCCAGGCCGGCGAGCGCGGCAGCATCGCGGCGAACGGGATCCCCCAGGCCAGCATGGTCCAGCCGACCGCGGCCGGGACCCGCTCCCGGCGGCGGGCGGACCGGAGCAGGTGCACCCCGAGGGCCACCATCGGGCCGCCGAAGCTGCCCAGCGTCCGCCACAGCACGACGGTCCGCTCGGCCTCCAGCGGCGTCTCCGGTTCCGCGAGGCGGACGGTGTCCCACCAGCCGTCCGCCCACGCCCCGGCCAGCGTCCTCCGGTCCTCCAGCGGGGCGACGACCATGTGGACCGCGCCGAGCCCCACCGCGATCCATCCCGCCGTCGTCGTCAGTCGCCTGCCCATGACCACTCCCATCTATACGGTTGCGTATATTTCGCACCGTAGCGCCGATATACGCTGCCGTACAGATCCGACGGCGAGGAGAGTGCGATGGCGAGGGCCCGGACCCCGCGGACGGCGTGGATCGACGCCGGCCTGGCTGTGCTGGCGGCGCGCGGGCCGGACGCGGTGCGGGTCGAGGCACTGGCCCAGCAGCTGGGCGTCACGAAGGGCGGCTTCTACGGCTACTTCGACGACCGCCCGGCACTGCTGGCCGAGATGCTCGACACCTGGGAGTGGCGGAGCATCGGCGACGTCCTCGACCGGGTCGAGCGGGAGGGCGGCGACACGCGGACCCGCGCCCGCCGGGCCGGTGAGCTGACCTTCTCCCCCGAGCTGCTGACCCTCGATCTGGCGGTGCGCGACTGGGCCCGCCGGGACGCGGCGGTGGCCGAGCGGCTGCGCCGGGTCGACGACCAGCGGCTGGGCTTCCTGCGGACCCAGTTCGCCGACCGGTTCCCCGATCCGGTCGAGCTGGAGGCGCGCTGCCTGCTCGCGTTCTGCACCGCCATCGCCTCGGACCTGATCCTGGCCCGGCATCCCGGGAACACCCGCGGGGAGATCGTCGACCGGGCCGAGGCGCTGCTGTTCGGCGGCGGCTGAGCGGCCGCTACTGGACCAGCACGAGATCGTCGGCGTGCACCAGCTCGCGGCGCTGCTCGGGCGGCAGCTCCCGGGTCCGGCGACCGATCATCGACGGCAGCTCGGCGGCGTCGTAGGAGACGACGCCGCGGGCGATCGGCCGGCCGTGCGGCGCGAGCAGCTCGACGACGTCACCGGCGACGAAGTCCCCGGAGACGCCGTGCACCCCGGCGGCCAGCAGCGAGCGGCGCCGGGTCCGGACGGCCTCGACGGCGCCGTCGTCGAGATCGAGGGCGCCCCGGACGTCGGCGGCGTGCCGCAGCCAGAACCGCCGCGCGCTCATCCGGCGGCCGGAGGCGCGGAACGCGGTGCCGACCTTCGGGCCGTCCGGGCCGGTGTCGACGGCGGCGGCGGCCTCCTCGGCCGAGGTCAGCAGCACCGGGATCCCGGCAGCGGAGGCGGTCGCCGCGGCGGTCACCTTGGTCGCCATCCCGCCGGTGCCCAGGCCGGAACCGGGCCGGGTCACACTGATCCCGGCCAGCTCGGCCGGCTCCTCGACCTCGCTGACCAGCGACGATCCGGCGGCCCGCGGGTCGCCGTCGTAGAGCCCGTCGACGTCGGAGAGCAGCACCAGCGCGTCGGCGCCGACGATGTGCGCGACCAGCGCCGCGAGCCGGTCGTTGTCGCCGACCCGGATCTCGGCGGTCGCGACGGTGTCGTTCTCGTTGACGACCGGCAGCGAACCGAGCTGGAGCAGACGCTCCAGGGTGCGCTGGGCGTTGCGGTAGCTGGCCCGGCGGATCATGTCGTCGGCGGTGAGCAGCACCTGCCCGATGCCCTGGCCGTGCCGGGCGAACGACGCCGAGTAGGCGTGCGCCAGCAGCAGCTGCCCGACCGAGGCGGCGGCCTGCTGGGTGGCGAGATCGCGGGGCCTGCGGCGCAGCTGCAGCGGTGCGAGCCCGGCCGCGATCGCCCCGGACGACACCAGCACCACCTGGCTGCCGGCGTCGCGACGGGTCATCAGGGCGTCGACCAGGGCGTCCAGCCGGGCCGGATCGAGACCGCCGGTGAGGCTGGTGAGCGACGACGACCCGACCTTGACGACGATCCGGCGGGCCGCACCGATCGCGGACCTGGTCGTGCTCATGCCACGTTCACCGTTCGATCTCGTGGTCCGATGCGTAGCGGGCGCCGGCCGCGAGCTCGGCGTCGGACAGGTGCGCGCGGCGCGCCGCACGGGCCTGCTTGCGCTCGGAGGCGCCGACCCGTTCGGTGTTCTCCAGCCGCACGTCGGTGCCCCGCCCGGTGAGCAGCGCCGCGACCCCGGCAGGCGTCGAGGGCTCCCAGTCGAAGGTCATGTCGCCGATGGTGACCGGGCAGCCGGGCACCGCGCCCGCCTTCGCCAGTGCCTCCTCGACGCCGAGCCGGGCGAGCCGGTCCGCGAGGTAGCCGACGGCCTCGTCGTTCTCGAAGTTGGTCTGCCGGATCCAGCGCTCGGGCCGCTCGCCGCGCACCACGAACCCGCCGTCGAGCCCGGTGTCCGGCTCGATCGTGAATCCGGAGTCGTCGACCGCCCTCGGCCGGATCACGGTGCGGGTGGGCTCGGCGTCGGGCTGCGCGGCGCGGGCCGCCGCGACCCGCTCCGCCATGGCGAAGCTGAGCTCGCGCAGCCCGGTCCGGGAGGCGGTGGAGATCGCGAAGATCGGCCAGCCGAACCGATCGGCGAGATCGGCGCGGACCATCTCGACGAGATCGGCGGCGTCCGGCACGTCGATCTTGTTCAGCGCGATCATCCGGGGCCGCTGGTCGAGCCGCTCGCCGAGCGCGCTGGTGCCGAGCTGGTCGGCGTAGTGCGCGAGCTCGGCCTCCAGGGCCTCGATGTCGGAGACCGGATCGCGCTCGGTCTCGAACGTCGCGCAGTCGACGACGTGCACCAGCACCGAGCAGCGCTCGATGTGCCGGAGGAACTCCAGGCCGAGCCCGCGCCCGTCGGCGGCGCCCGGGATCAGCCCGGGGACGTCGGCGACGGTGAACGTCGCGTCGCCGGCGCTGACCACGCCGAGCTGCGGGACGAGCGTGGTGAACGGGTAGTCGGCGATCTTCGGCCGGGCCGCGGACAGCGCGGCGACCAGCGAGGACTTGCCGGCGCTGGGGAACCCGACCAGCCCGACGTCGGCCAGCGAGCGCAGCTCCAGGGTGAAGCTGACCTCCTCGCCGGGCTCGCCGAGCAGTGCGAACCCGGGCGCCTTGCGCGCGGTGGAGGCCAGCGCGGCGTTGCCGAGCCCGCCGCGGCCGCCCTCTGCGGCGACGAACCGGGTGCCCGGGCCGACCAGGTCGGCGACGATCTCGCCGTCGGGATCGAGGATCACCGTGCCGTCCGGGACCCGCAGCTCCAGATCGGGGGCGTTGGCGCCGTTCTTGAACGAGCCCTGCCCCTGGGTGCCGCTGCGGGCGGTGGCGTGCGGGCGGTGGTGGTAGTCGAGCAGCGTGTGCACGCCGGGATCGACGACCAGCACGACCGAGCCGCCGCGGCCGCCGTTGCCGCCGTCCGGCCCGCCGAGCGGCTTGAACTTCTCGCGGTGCACCGAGGCGCAGCCGTTGCCCCCGGCGCCCGCGGTCGCGTGCAGCACGACGCGGTCCACGAAGCGGGACATGGGTGCCTCCTCGTTACAGTGATGACACGACGAACGGCGGGTCCCCCAGTAACCGGGGTGACCCGCCGTCGGCGTCGTGGACGTGCTGGGCGGGTCGCTCAGACCTCGGCCGGCACGATGTTGACGGTCTTGCGGCCGCGCTTGGAACCGAACTCCACGGTGCCGGCCGCGAGGGCGAACAGCGTGTCGTCCTTGCCGCGACCCACGTTCACACCCGGGTGGGTGCTGGTGCCGCGCTGGCGGATCAGGATCTCGCCGGCCTTGACGGTCTGGCCGCCGAAGCGCTTCACACCCAGGAACTGCGGGTTCGAGTCGCGACCGTTGCGGGAGCTGGACGCACCCTTCTTGTGTGCCATGACGCAGGCTCCTTACTTGCCGATCGCGGTGACCTGGACCTTCGTCAGGGGCTGACGGTGGCCCTGACGCTTGTGGTACCCGGTCTTGTTCTTGAACTTGTGGATCCGGATCTTGGGACCCTTGGTGTGCTCGACGACCGTGGCGGTCACCGCAGAGGTGAGGCCCGACACGTCCGTGGACACCTGGTCGCCGTCGACGAGCAGCACGGCGGGCAGGCTGATCTCCGCACCGGGCTCACCGTCGAGCTTCTCGACGGTGACCACGTCGTCGACGGCCACCTTGTACTGCTTTCCGCCGGTCTTGACGATCGCGTACATCGCTGACGCACGACTCCTGAAATTCGGGGGCGCTTGCTTGCGCTCGGTCTTCACAGCTCGCGCCGAACCCGGCGCGCACGCCACTGGACTGTGTCGATCCCGGCCAGGCAGGCCGGGACACAGAGGCGTGGCTTCTGTCGGTCAAGGGTACGCGACCCCGTCGCCGGGGCCACACTCACCCCCCGTCCTGGGGCGGACCCCCGGGACGGGAGGCCGCCCTGCGTGCACGACGCGGACGGGACACCACCGCCGGCGGCTCCGGCTGGTCGGGGACGGCAGGTGCGGCGGGGCCGTCCTGTCGCTCCGACGCGTCCGGGCCCGGGGTGGGGGTCGTGATGACGACCGGTTCGACGGTCGCCGCCGGGGCGCCCGCCGTCCGGCTGACCCGGCGACGGCGCGGGGCGGGCTCGGCCGCGCTCCCGCCGGTGTCGCCGGTCGTGAGCCCCGCAGGCGGGGCGGCGGTCGCCTGCTCCGCGGGGGGCGCAGCGGGAGCCGCGGGGGGCGCAGCGGGATCGGCCGGGGCGGCCGAGGCCGCGGTGCCGGTCACCGCCGCTGCGGGGCCGGCGGTACCGGCGTCGGCCGCGGCGGAGCCGGGCGCGCCGACAGCACCGACGGGAGCGTCAGCCGCACCGGACTCGGCAGTGCCGGACCCAGCCGCACCGGAACCGGCGGTGCCGCTCGCACCGGCCGTGGTTCCGTCGGCGGCCGTACCCGCGGCAGCGGGCGCACCCGCGGATCGCGTCGCGGCGCGGCGGCGCCCACCGGCCCGCCCGGTCCTCGGCGCCGAGCCGGTCAGCTCGCCGACCGGCTCGGCCACGGAGGCGTCGTCCGGATCGGTGGCAGGCGCGGGCGCCGGCGCCGGGTCGGTCGCCGTCGCGGCGCCACCCCCGGCAGCCGGTCCGGCGGAGACTCCCCCGGCACCCGGACCGGCCGGGGCGCCACCGGCCCCCGGGCCGGCCGGGGCACTACCGGCCCCCGGGCCGGCCGGGACGTCATCGGCCCCCGGGCCGTCGGTGCCGGGCTCGTCGTCGCCGCGCACACCGAGACCGGCGGCGACCGCGGCCACCCCGGCGACGGCCGAGCTGGTGTCGACGGCCCGGTCACCGTTGCCGTTGCGCTCGGAGCCGTTGCGGTCCGCGGTGGTCTCCTGCGACTCGTCCGGCTGCCCGTTCCCGGGCTCGCCGTTCGCGCTGCCGCCCCGGCGGCGCCGGCGGCGACCGCCGCCGTCCTCACCGCTGCCGCTGCCCCGGCCACTGCCGCTGTCCCGGCCACTGCCACTGCCACTGCCACTGCCACTGTCCCGGCCACTGTCGCGGCCGTTGGCACTGTCGCGGCCGTTGCCGTTGCTGCTTCCGTTGCCCTGGGAGCCGTTGCCCTGGGAACCGTTGCCCTGGGAGCCGTTGCCGCCACCGCCGGACCCGCGGCCGTTGCCGTTGGCGCTGCCGTGCTCGACGGGGTCGGTGGAGACGATCACGCCGCGCCCGCGGCAGTGCTCGCACGGGGTGGAGAAGTGCTCCAGCAGGCCCCCGCCGACCCGCTTGCGGGTCATCTGGACGAGCCCGAGCGAGGTCACCTCCGCCACCTGGTGGCGGGTGCGGTCGCGGGCCAGGCACTCGGTGAGCCGGCGCAGCACCAGGTCCCGGTTGGCCTCGAGCACCATGTCGATGAAGTCGACGACGATGATCCCGCCGATGTCGCGCAGCCGCAGCTGGCGGACGATCTCCTCGGCCGCCTCCAGGTTGTTCCGGGTGACGGTCTCCTCGAGATTGCCGCCGGAGCCGGTGAACTTGCCGGTGTTGACGTCGACGACGGTCATCGCCTCGGTCCGGTCGATCACCAGGGTGCCGCCGGAGGGCAGCCAGACCTTGCGGTCCAGCGCCTTGAGCAGCTGCTCGTCGATCCGGTGCTCGGTGAACACGTCGGACGGGCCGGTGTGCCGGTGCATGCGTTCCGCCAGTTCCGGTGCGACGTGCCGGACGTAGCCGGAGACGGTCTCCCAGGCGTCGTCACCGGAGATGATCAGCTTCGAGAAGTCCTCGTTGAACTGGTCGCGGACGACCTTGACCAGCATGTCCGGCTCCTCGTAGAGGAGCGTCGGCGCCTTCGGCGCACCCTTGCCGGTCCGCTCGGACTTCTCCTTGACGATCTCCCACTGCGCCTGCAGCCGGCGCACGTCGCGCTCCAGGGCCTCGTGCGAGACGCCCTCGGACGCCGTCCGGATGATCACGCCCGCCTCGGCCGGGACGATCTCCTTCAGCATGTCCTTGAGCCGCTTGCGCTCGGTGTCGGGCAGCTTGCGGGAGATGCCCGCGGCACCGCCGGAGGGCACGTAGACCAGGAACCGGCCGGCCAGCGAGATCTGGGTGGTCAGCCGGGCGCCCTTGTGGCCGACCGGGTCCTTGGTGACCTGAACGAGCACCTGGTCGCCGGAGGACAGCGCCTGCTCGATCTTGCGGGCCTTGCCGTTCAGGCCGGCCGCGTCCCAGTTCACCTCGCCGGCGTAGAGCACCGCGTTGCGGCCGCGGCCGATGTCGACGAACGCCGCCTCCATCGAGGGCAGCACGTTCTGCACGCGGCCGAGGTAGATGTTGCCGACCATGCCGGCGCCGGTCGAACCGCCGCCGGTGATGAAGTGCTCGACGAGGACGTCGTCCTCCAGCACGCCGATCTCGGTGCGGTCGGCGAGCTGCCGGATGACCATCTGCCGGTCGACCGACTCGCGGCGGGCCAGGAACTCCGCCTCGGACAGGATCGGCGGGCGGCGCCGGCCGGCGTCGCGGCCGTCCCGGCGGCGCTGGCGCTTGGCCTCGAGCCGGGTGGAGCCGCGGACGCTCTGCACGCCGTCGTCGGCGGCCGAACCGCCGCCGGACTGCTCCTGCCGCGCCTCGCGGACCTTCGTGACGGTGTTCGGCGGGTCGTCCTCGGAGCGGTCCTCGACCTCGGAACCGCCACGCCGGCGGCGCCGGCGGCGGCGCCGCGAGCCGGACGACTGATCGTCGCCCCCGCCGTCGGAGCCGTCGGAGCCGTCGCTCCCGCGGTCGGAGCCGTCGTCGGTGTCGTCGTCGCCGGCGGACCGCTCGGCCTCGTCGGCTGCGCCGTCGTCGTCGCCGGACTCGCCGTCGCCGTCGTTCTCGCCCAGGTCGTCGCCGCCCTTGCCGCGGCCACGGCCACGGCGGCCGCGCCGGCGCCTGCGGCGGGCGCCCTCGTCGTCGTCGTCATCGGTGCCCGCGTCGGGGCCCGGGTCGGGCTCACCGGTGGTCGTGTCGCCTGCGGCCGGGGCGTCCTGCTCGTCGGCGGACGGCGCGCCGGCCCGGTCGTCGTCCCGCTTGCTCTTGCGGCCCCGGCGCTTCCTGCCGCCGGTCTCCTCCTCGGCGGCGGGGGCCTCCGGCTCGGCGGGAGCCGCGGGAGCAGGCGCCGGCGTGGTGGGCGCCTGGAACATCGGCATCGCGAACACCGGGGCGAGCGGCGCCGCGGCCGGCTCCGGCCGGTCGCCGGACCGCCCGGACGGCTCGGGCGTCCCGGACGGCTCGGGCGTCCCGAGGTCCTCCTCGGCAACCGGCTCCGGCGCGGCCGCGGCCGACGGGGCCTCCGGCTCCGCAGGCTGCACGGCCTCCGGTGCCGGGTCCACCGCCGGGGCCAGCGCGGCGGCGACCTGCTCGGCCGTCGCCCGGGTGATGCTGGACTGGGCGCTGCGGATCTCGTGGCCCAGTCCGCTCAGGGCGCCCAGGACGTCCCGGCTGGCCCGGCCGAGCAGCTTGGCCAGTGCGTGGACCCGCATCTTGTCCGGCAGGTCCTGGATGGGCGCGGGCTCCGACACACCGGAGGGCCCGCCGGTGCCACCGGCGGGCGCGTCGTTCACGGACATTCAGCTCCTTCGCCCCCGGGCGCCTCACGTCGGAGGCGGCCACGCAGGGACCTTGCGCGTACTCGTTCCGCAGCTCGCGCGGGTGCGCGGTGCGGCACATCTGGTGTCGCTGCCCCGGATCTCCGGGGTGGTTGCTCGACGACGCGCCGGCAGCTCCTCGCCGCCCGTGTCAGGACGTTCCGGGCCGGCCCCGGGTCGCCGGTGCCGATCCGAGCGGATCCACCAGGTCGCCCCCGTCGTCGAGCAGGCCCTGCGCCAACCGGGTGGCCGTCACCGGAACCGGTGGCGTCAGGTCTGCGACAACGCTGAGCGCACCCAGCACGTCATCGGGTCGAACGGTCGGTGTGGTCTGCCGAACGACCGCCGTCAGTATCGCACAGCCGGTGGCCGCCTCCGGGGAACCCGCCGCCTCGGCCGCGGCATGATCGGCCGGCTCGCCGTTCACCTGCGGTTCGACCGCCAGCGCCACGAGCGCCGCCCGGACGTCGATCTCCTTGCGCCCGGACGGTGTGACCCGGGTCACGACGACCGAGTCCCGCTCCAGGAGCGCGGCCGCCGCGGAGGCGACCTCCTCGTGCGGCACGCCGCGGATCTCCAGCCGCCACCGGGCCGCGTCGATCCGGTCGGCCAGCGCCGGCGGCTCGGCGACCGCGACCGCCAGCACGTCCAGCCCGTCCGGCAGTGCCCGGTCCAGCGCCGCCCGGACCAGCTCGGGATCGACCTCGCGGGTCAGGCCCATCTCGACGTACTCGGCCTCGCTGGCCGCACCGGTCGGCGCCGCCCCCACCCAGGACAGCCGCGGATGCGGGCTGAACCCGTGCGAATGCGACACCGGGACGCCGGCCCGGCGCACCGCCCGCTCGAAGCTGCGGGCGATGTCGCGGTGCGACAGGAAGCGCAGCCGGCCCCGCTTGGCGAAGCGCAGCCGCACCCGCTGCACCGTCGGTGGTGCCGGGTTCGCCGCCGCTCCCGCCTTCACGCGTGCCATGCCCGGGAGTCTAGGAGCCCCCGCCTGCCGCGGGCGCCGCGCGGTAGCGGTCCGGGTCCTCGCGACCACGTCCATGATCGCCGTCGTGGTGCGTCCGGCCACGCGGATCGCGGCCCTGCGCACCGGCACGGCGATCACATCGCTGTCCGGACGGGTGTCCCGGCCGGCGGACATCGCGTCGCACCCGCTCCCGGGACGTCGTACGGTCACCGACGTAACGATCCCCCCTCGAGGAGACGCGATGTTCGTCGGCGTGCGACGGCGCCACGTGGACCTGCTCCGCACCGCGAGCGCGACCTGTCGCGCCCGCCGCAGCCCCGACCCGTCGCCCCCTTCCGAGAGGACCTCCCGTGACCAGCACCCAGACCCCGCGTGACGCCGCGCTGAGCGAGATCGTCACCGCCACCACCCGCGCCGTCGACGCCGACCCGGACAACGCGCACGCGCTGTTCCGGGCCACCGGCTCCGGCGGCGACGGGGTCCGATCCGAGATCCGGATCGGCCGCCACGACGTGGTCGTCGACGAGCCGCCCGCGCTCGGCGGCGACGACGCCGCCCCGAACCCGGTCGAGTTCGCGCTCGCCGGGCTGCTGTCCTGCCAGGTCGTGACCTACCGGTTCTGGGCGGCGAAGCTGGGCATCCCGTTCGACGACGTGCAGGTCGACGTCGAGGGCGATCTCGACGTCCGCGGCTTCTTCGGCCTCGACGACGGCGTCCGGCCCGGCTTCGGCGAGGTCCGCCTGGTCGTCGACCTGCGCGGCCCCGCCTCCGACGAGGACTACCGGCGGCTGCGCGAGACGGTGGACGCGCACTGCCCGGTGCTCGACCTGTTCCGCAACCCGACGCCGGTCAGCACCGCCGCACCGGCCTGAGCGCTACTGCTCCAGCACGAGCAGCGTGTCGCCGGCGGGCCGGAACCCGGCCCGCCGGTAGAACGCCGTGCTGCCCGCCGTCGGGGCCAGCATCAGCCGCCGGTAGCCGCGGTCGCGGGCGTGCGCGACGACCGCCGCGAGCAGCGCGCGCGGCACCCCCGCCTCGGCGAACGAGCCGAGCACGAACGCGTTGCCGACCTGGCCGGTCCGCGTGCCCCGGCCGCCCGGGCGCGGCATCTGCACGGTCTCCAGCACGTTGATCGAGCCGATCGGGGTGTACCCGGCGCGCTCGCTGCCCGCCTCGGCGATCCAGAACGCCCGGCGCGGCTGCTCGACCCGCCACCAGGCGGCGAACGCCTCCTCGAACCCGGGATCGGCCACCGGCCGGCCGGCCCGCTCCTCCAGCCACTGCCTGCGCAGCCGGGCCAGCCCGGCGACGTCGCGCTCGTCGGCGACCCGCACCCGCAGGCGCCTGCCGCCGTGCTCCCACTCGGAACCGCGGGCGCCCGAGCCCGGATCGGGGATGGAGGACAGGCCGTTCGCCGCTCCGGTCGTCTCAGTCACCCGATCCCTGCCGAGACCCCGGCGCCATCGCGCCCGCCGACGCCGTCGGGTTCACCACGGTCAGCGGCAGCAGCGTGGTGCCGCTCGGGCCCACCTCGATGTCGGTGCCGGTGGACGGGCACACGCCGCAGTCGAAGCACGGCGTCCAGCGGCAGTCGTCCTGCTCGCGGCCGGCCAGCGCGTCCTGCCAGTCCTCCCAGAGCCAGTCCCGCTCCAGGCCGGAGTCGAGGTGGTCCCACGGCAGGATCTCGTCGGCCTCCCGCTCGCGGGTGGTGTACCAGTCCAGGTCGACGCCCATCGGCTCCAGCGCCTCGGCCGCCGAGTCCACCCAGCGCCGGTAGGAGAAGTGCTCGGACCAGCCGTCGAACCGGCCGCCGTCGCGCCAGACGCGCTCGATCACCGCGCCGACCCGGCGGTCGCCGCGGGCGAGCAGTCCCTCGATCAGCGAGGGCTCGCCGTCGTGGTAGCGCATGCCGATGTTGCGGCCGATCTTCCGGTCGGCGTTGACCGCCTCGCGCAGCTTGCGCAGCCGGGCGTCGACGACCTCGGGATGGCACTGCGACGCCCACTGGAACGGGGTGTGCGGCTTCGGCACGAACCCGCCGATCGAGATGGTGCAGCGGACGTCGTTGCGGCCGGACGCCTCCCGGCCCGCCTTGATGACGCGGTGCGCCATGCCGGCGATCTCCAGCACGTCCTCGTCGGTCTCGGTCGGCAGGCCGCACATGAAGTACAGCTTGACCTGCCGCCAGCCCTGCGAGAACGCCTCGGCACAGGTGCGGATCAGATCGTCCTCGGACACCATCTTGTTGATCACCCGGCGGATCCGCTCGGAACCGCCCTCGGGGGCGAAGGTGAGCCCGGAGCGGCGGCCGTTGCGGGAGATCTCGTTGGCCAGGTCGATGTTGAACGCGTCCACCCGGGTGCTCGGCAGCGACAGCGAGGTGTTGGTGCCCTCGTAGCGGTCGGCCAGGCCCTTGGTGACCTCGGCGATCTCGGAGTGGTCGGCCGAGGACAGCGAGAGCAGGCCGACCTCGTCGAACCCGGACGCGCGCACGGCGTTGTCGACCATCTCGCCGATGCCCTGCAACGAACGCTCCCGGACCGGCCGGGTGATCATCCCGGCCTGGCAGAACCGGCAGCCACGGGTGCAGCCGCGGAAGATCTCCACCGACGCCCGCTCGTGCACCGTCTCGGCCAGCGGGACCAGCGGCTTCTTCGGGTACGGCCAGTCGTCCAGCTCGACCGTGGTGCGCTTCTGCACCGACGCCGGGACCCGCTCGTCGGCCGGGGTGACCGAGGCGATGGCGCCGTCGGCGCGGTAGCCGACGTCGTAGAGCGACGGCACGTAGCAGCCGGGCGTCCCGGCCAGCCGGACCAGCAGCTCGCGGCGCCCGCCGGGGCGGCCCTGGGCCTTCCAGTCCCGGACGACGTCGGTGATGTCCCCGACGACCTCCTCGCCGTCGCCGATCGCGGCCACGTCGACGAAGTCCGCCACCGGCTCCGGGTTGAACGCGGCGTGCCCGCCCGCGACGACGACCGGATGGGTCTCGTCCCGGTCCGCCGCGTGCAGCGGGGTCCCGGCGAGATCCAGCGTGGTGAGCAGGTTCGTGTACCCGAGCTCGGTGGAGAACGAGACGCCCAGCAGGTCGAAGTCGCCGATCGCGTGGTGCGCGTCGACGGTGAACGCCGGGACCCCGTGCTCGCGCATCAGCGCCTCGAGATCGGGCCAGACCGCGTAGCAGCGCTCGGCGAGCGCGTCGTCCCGCTCGTTGAGCACCTCGTAGAGGATCTGCACGCCCTGGTTGGGCAGGCCGACCTCGTAGGCGTCCGGGTAGAGCAGCGCCCACCGGACCTGCACCGAGTCCCACGGCTTGACCTGCGAGTTCCCCTCACCGCCGACGTACTGCACCGGCTTCGAGACTCGGGGCAGGATCGACTCGAGGGCGGGGAAGACGGAGGTGGGTGCCACGCTGAACCAGGGTAGCCCCGTCCGAACCGGACGACCCGGCGGGTCGGCGCGGTCGCCGGCTCAGTGCACGATCGGCCCGCTGCCCGGCGCCGGGCCGGGCCCGCCGGCACCGCTGCGGGGTGCGGGCCGGGCGGCGGCCGCACCCGGCCGGGCCACCAGCGCCGCGACCAGCAGCACCGCCCCGATCGCCGTCCCCACCTGCATCAGCACGAGATCGGCGATCCCACCGGAACCGAGCAGGCCGTACGCCGTGCGCGGGTCCAGCATCGACAGCGCGCCGAGGGCCAGCAGGGCGGCGCCCGCGGTCACCGGCGCGGCGGGCAGCCGGTGCGCGGCCCCGGCGAGCACCCCGAGCACCGCACCGCCGAGCAGCACGGTCAGCGCGCCGACCGGCAGGTCCTCCAGGCGCATCATCATCATCGCCCGGCGGGTCGACTCCAGGCCGTGGCCGAGCAGTGCGACCCCGATCCCCACCCCGACGAGCCCGCCGACCACCCCGTTGACCGTCCGCATCGCGACTCCCCCACCGGCGTTCCCCCAGGACGGAACGGACACCAACCAACCGGTACCCCGCTCCGGACACGTTCAGGACAACTCCCCTGATATCGCCTGCAGTGCCGCGCGGGTGGCGTCGTCGGCGGGCAGGAAGGTCTCCAGTGCCAGCTCGGCGAGGGTGACGTCGTGCGGCGCACCGAAGGTCGTCATCGTCGAGTGGAACGCCAGCGGCCCGGCCGGTGAGTCGAGCAGCATCGGGAGCAGCACGTCCGACCCGGGCGACGGCAGCGCCGTCGCCGGCGGGGCCGGGTAGCCGCGGCACTCGTCGAGCAGGGCGCCCAGTCGCGGGTCCGCGGTGACCCGGACCTGCCGTTCCAGGCGGTGCAGCAGGTGCTCGCGCCACTGCGCGAGGTTCCGGATCCGCGGCGCGAGGCCACCCGGGTGCAGGCAGGCCCGGTAGACGTTCACCGGCGGCCCGAGCGCGGCCGGATCCAGCCCGTCGAGCAGCGCGGCGACCGACCGGCCGGCCAGCTGCACGTCGCCCCATCGGTCGACGACCAGCGCCGGATACGGGTCGTGCGCGGCGACCAGCCGGTCCAGCGCCTCCCGGACCGGTGCGAGATCCGGGTCGTCGAGCGGGCGCTCGGCGTAGGCGGGCGCGAACCCGGCGGCCAGCAGCAGCGCGTTACGCTCGCGCAGCGGGATCTCCAGCTCCGCGGCCAGTGCGCCCAGCAGCTCCCGGCTCGCACCGGAGCGGCCGGTCTCGACGAAGCTCAGGTGCCGGGTGGAGACGCCGGCGGCGAGCGCCAGGTCCAGCTGGCTGCGGCGCCGCCGGGCCCGCCAGAACCGGAGCATCTCCCCCGGCCCGGCGTTCCGGGACGGCCGGACGTTCGCGCTGGTCACCGGGATCACGCTAGCCGCGCCCCGGCCCGGCGACGACTACCTCGCGGGTCATCGCCGCGCCCACCGGTGCACCGCACGCTGGGCAGCGACCGGCACGACACCGACCAGCAGGGAGCGCACCGTGACCGACCGGACGACCGACCCGACGACCAGCCATACGACCGACTTCGCCGCGCTCGCCCAGCGCTACGTCGACGCCTTCAACGAGACCGACCCGGCCGCCCGCAGGCGGCTGGTCGCCGGCCTGTTCACCGCGGACTGCCGCTACGTCGATCCGCTCGCCGACGTGACCGGGCACGACGGCGTCGACGGCTTCCTCGGCGTCGCCCAGGACCGGATGCCGGGATTCGAGTTCCGGCTGCTCGACGCCGTCGACGCGCACCACAACCGGGCCCGGTTCCGCTGGCAGGCCGCGCCGCCGGAGGTGTACGCGACCGGCGCCGAACCACCGGTGATCGGGTTCGACGTGGTCGTGGTGGACGCCGACGGCCGGATCGGCCAGGTGCACGGGTTCCTCGACCGGGTGCCCGCGCACTGAGCCTGCGCACCGGGCCGGCGCACCGGGCCGGCACACCGGAGCCGTGCTCAGCGCTTCCCGTTGGGCAGCGCCAGCCGGTTGATGGTGCCGAGCACCTGCAGGTACTGCGTCCAGAGCGGGCCGGAGGTGTACTCCAGGCCGTACTCCTCGCAGAGCGCCCGCACCTCGGGCGCGATCTCGGCGTAGCGGTTGCTCGGCAGGTCCGGGAACAGGTGGTGCTCGATCTGGAAGCTGAGCTGGCCGGTCATCAGGTGGAAGAACCGGCCGCCGTCGAGGTTCGCCGAGCCGAGCAGCTGACGGACGTACCACTCGCCACGGCTCTCCTCCGCCAGCTGCTCCTCGGAGAACTGCACCGCACCCGCCGGGAAGTGCCCGCAGAAGATCACCGCGTGCGACCAGATGTTGCGCACCACGTTCGCGGTCAGGTTCCCGGCCAGCACCGGCAGGAAGAACGGGCCGGCCAGCGCCGGGAACGCCAGGTAGTCCTTGAACACCTGCCTGCCGGTCTTGCGGCCGATCGACTTCACCTGCTGCCACACCCGCGACCAGGGCTTCTGCCCCGCGAGGACCTTCTCGACCTCCAGGTCGTGCAGCGCGACGCCGTACTCGAAGAACAGGCTCAGCAGGAAGTTGTAGAGCGGATTGCCCAGGTGGTATGGCGTCCAGCGCTGCTCCTCCGAGAGCCGCAGGATCCCGTAGCCGACGTCGCGGTCCTTGCCGACCACGTTGGTGTAGGTGTGGTGCAGGTAGTTGTGCGAGTGCTTCCACTCCGTCGACGACGAGACGTTGTCCCACTCCCAGCTCGACGAGTGGATCTTGGGGTCGCGCATCCAGTCCCACTGGCCGTGCATGACGTTGTGCCCGATCTCCATGTTCTCCAGGATCTTGGCGATCGAGAGCATAGCCGTGCCGGCGATCCAGGCCGGGGGCAGGACACCGGCGAACAGCAGCGCCCGGCCGCCGATCTCCAGCGCCCGCTGCTTGCGGATGACGTCCCGGATGTAGGCGGCGTCGGACGCGCCGCGCTCGTCGAGGATGCGGTCCCGGATCGCGTCGAGCCGGCGGCCCAGCTCCTCGATCTGCTCGGCGGTCAGCCGGGTGGTGGCCTGCACGTCCTCGCGCCGGCTGGAGGGCACGAGCTCCAGCACCGGGCGCTGCGGCTGCCGGACGGCGGTCGTCTCCTCCGGGCCGGGCTCGTGGCCGGGCTCCCGGCCGGTGACGGACGTGTCGAGCGTGGCGGTCATGGCGGACCTCCTCGGGTCTATGTGGCGCCGGGCCGGACGATCCGGACCCCGGTGACGGTGCTGCGGGCCGGGACGGGCCCCGCGGTCAGGGCAGGTCGATGCTGGCCGGCCCGCAGGCGGAGTTGACGCAGGTCTGGACGAGATCGCCGGGCTCGCCGTGCGCCTGCCCGGTCCGCAGGTCGCGGACCCGGCCCTCGCGCAGCGGCAGCACGCAGCCGAAGCAGATCCCCATCCGGCAGCCGCTGGGCATGATCCGCCCGGCGGACTCGCCCGCCTCCAGCAGGCTCTGGCCCGGCTGCACCTCGACGGTGCCGGTACCGAGCTCGACGGTGCCGCCGGTCCCCTCGACGGCCCGTGCGGGCGGGGTGAACCGCTCGACGACGACGTCGTCCCAGGCGTCGGTGAGGGCGTCGAGCAGCCCGTCCGGGCCGCAGGCGTACACCGTGCGATCGGCCCGGTCCGGGACCGCCGCGTCCAGGCTCGCCGGATCGAGCCGGCCGGTGACCCCGCTGTGCCGCTGCACCACGCGCAGTCCGGGGTGCCGGGCGGCGAGCCCGGCCAGCTCGGCGGCGAAGATCGTGTCCTCGGGGGTGCGGGCACTGTGAACCAGCACCGTGTCGGGCATCGGCGCGGCGCCCGCGTCGAGCGTGCGGAGCATGCTCATCACCGGGGTGATCCCGCTGCCCGCGGTCACGAACAGCAGCCCGGCCGGCAGCGGATCGGGCAGGGTGAACCCGCCGTCGGCCTGCTCCAGGTCGACCACGGTGCCGATCGGGAGATCGCGGACGAGCTTCGTGGAGACCACCCCGCCCGGCACCTCCTGCACGGTGACGGTGAGGTAGCGGGCCCCCTCCGGGGAGGACAGCGAGTAGCTGCGACGGTGCCGCACCCCGTCGACGTCGATCCCGACGCCGACGTACTGGCCTGCCCGGTGCCCGCCCCAGGCCCGCCCGGGCTCGATCGTGACCGACACGGCCCGGCCGGTCTCCCTGCGCCGGGCGACGACCCGGCCGCGCAGCGACGTCGTCGACCACAGCGGGTCGAACAGGGTCAGGAAGTCCTCGGGCAGCAGCGGCGTCGTGAGTGCGCTCGCAGCGGCCAGCAGACGCCCGGGCCGGCCGGGCGCCGGAGCAGCGGAACGGAACATGACATCAACTCTGCACAACTTGATGTCACATAGCAAGTCGCAACGGTCGATCGTCTGTGTCACATGATGTGCTGCTATGGTCCATGTCATGGTGGACGAGCACGCCGACCTGGAGGGCTGGCGCACCATCGACGAGCTGGCCCACGCCAGCGGAGTCACGGTGCGCAACATCCGTGCCTACCAGTCCCGCGGGCTGCTCCCTCCGCCCGAGGTGCGGGCCCGGACCGGCTACTACGGGCCGGGGCACGCCGCCCGGCTCGAACTGATCAAGGACCTGCAGGACGAGGGCGTCAAGCTCGACACCATCAAGAAGCTGCTCGACACCACCGGCGGCTCCACCGAGCAGGTCGTGCAGTTCATCCGGACCGTCCGCGAGCTGTTCGCGCCCGAGACCCGGCAGATGGTGCACCTCGCCGAGCTCGCCCAGCGGTACGAGTCGACCGACACCGGCCTCGCCAAGCGCGGGGTGAAGATGGGCCTGCTGCGCGAGGTCGGCGAGGACACCTACGAGGAGATCAGCCCGCGGCTGATGACCGCCGCCGCCGAGCTCACCGGCCTGGGCATCCCGATCAACCGCTCGCTCGACGTCGTCGAGCAGGTCCGCAAGCACGCCGACGCCGTCGCGAAGCTCTACGTCGATCTGTTCCTCGGCGAGATCTGGCAGCCGTTCGACGCGTCCGGCCGCCCGGACGACCAGTGGCCGCGGGTCTACGAGACGATCGAGCGGCTGCGCCGGATCTCCGGCGAGGTCATGATCGCGGTGCTGGAGCTGGCCGTCGCCGAGCGGGTCGACGTGACGTTCGGGCGGGACATCGTGCGCAACGTCCGCACCAGCAGCGCCGGGCCGACCAGCGGGCCGGACGCCGCGGACCCGGCGGCCGGGCCGGGCCTGCCCGACCCGGCCTGACCGGGGATCAGTTCAGCAGGCCGGCGGCCCGCAGCGCCGCCCGGACGTCCTCGTGGTGCCACTCGTCCAGCGGCACCAGCGGCAGCCGGATGCCGCCCGGCATCAGGCCCAGCTCGGCGAGCGCCCACTTGACCGGGATCGGGTTCGGCTCAGAGAACAGCGCCGAGTGCAGGCCCGCCAGGTCGGCGTCCAGCGCGGCCGAGGTCTCGGCGTCCCCGGCGACGGCGGCCTTGCACATCCGGGCCATCGGCTCGGGCGCGACGTTCGCGGTCACCGAGATGTCGCCGTGGAAACCGGCCAGCATCGACGCGCGCGCGGTGCCGTCGTCGCCGGAGTAGAGGGCGAAGTCGTCCAGGCCGAGCGCTACCAGCTCACGCACCCGGTCCAGATCGCCCTTGGCCTCCTTGAGCCCGACGATGTTCGGGATCTCGGCCAGCCGCGCGACCGTCGACGGCAGCATGTCGCAGGCGGTCCGGCCGGGCACGTTGTACAGGTACTGCGGGATCGCGACGGTCTCCGCGATCCGCTTGAAGTGCTGGTAGAGGCCCTCCTGCGGGGGCTTGTTGTAGTACGGCGTGACCAGCAGGGCGCCGTCGGCGCCCGCGGCGCGCGCGGCCCGGGTCAGGTGGATCGCCTCGTCGGTCGAGTTCGCGCCGGTCCCGGCGATCACCGGGACCCGGCCGTTCGCCACCTCGATCGTGCGGCGCATCACCTCGGTGTGCTCGAGCACCGACAGCGTCGACGACTCGCCGGTGGTGCCGACCGACACGATGGCGGACGTGCCGGCGTCGATCTGCCGTTCGACGAGCTCACCGAGCGCGGAGTGGTCGACCTCGCCGTCCTCGTGCATGGGGGTCACGATCGCGACGATGCTTCCGGTGATCATGCCGAACCTCCTGGTACCTCTGTCGTCGCGGCCGACCGTAGCAAGTGGCCGGGAGAGTTCCAGCGGGTAACGGCGGCTCCGGCCGGGCTCAGCCGAACGCGAGCCGGGCCGGCTCGACCGACCGCCGGATGCGGCGCGCGGCCTGCACCGCGACCAGCACCGCCGCCACCACCGCGACCAGCACCACCGCGATCGGCCGGTCGTTCGCCGCGATCCCGGCGAGCGCCCACACCACGGCCGCGGCGAACCCGGCGAACCCGGCCGTCGTGCCGATCACCGACAGCACCACCGCGGTCAGCATCACCAGCAGCAGCACCGCCGCCGTCTGCGGGAGGGCGCCCTCGCCCGGCAGGCCGACCGCGACCCCGGCCGCCATCAGCCCGAGCAGCAGCGCCCCGGACGTCCAGCCCAGGTAGAGCGCCACCGGCAGCCGGAACGCCAGCCGCTCCGCCCAGCCCTGCGCGGTCTCCCGGGACAGCCGCCCGTAGGTCACCGCCAGCACGACGACCAGCACGATCAGCACCAGCTGCGCGGTGATCACCCAGCCGTTCGAGAACGCCAGGATCCACAGCGGGTTCAGCACCGCCGACGCGGCGAGCCACCAGCCGACCCGCCGGTGCACCGCCCGCCCGCGCTGGCCGGGCAGCAGCGCGTACCCCGCGTAACAGAGGAACCCCAGGTAGATCAGGCCCCAGATGGAGAACGCCCAGCCGGCCGCGAGCAGGGGCGTGTCGTAGGCACGGGCGACCTCCCCGACGCCGGTACCGCCGAACGCGGAGACCAGCACCTGCACGATCGCCAGTGCCGCCACGACCACGCCGCGGACCAGGTCCGCGGTGGTCGGGCGGGGGGTGAGCACCGTCATCCGCACATGGTGAACCTCAACCGGCCCGTCTGCCATCCGGCCAACGGGCGTCACACGATCATCAGGTCGTCAGGAGGTCAGCGGCAGCACGAAGAGATGGACGTCGCGGGCGTCGTCCGGGGCGAGCCGGACGCCGCGCGGGAGCCGCCCGTACTCGACGAAGCCGCGGGCGGCGTAGAAGCCGGGCAGCGCCGTCCCGCCGCGGGCGCCGAGCGTCAGCATCTCGACGCCCATCTCCCGGCCGAGCGCGACGACCGCGTCCAGCAGGACGGTGCCGAGCCCGCGACCCTGCAGCTCCGGCCGGACCATCAGCCGCTGCACGTCCGCCCGGTGTGCGGCGATGCCGCTGCCCCGGGCGAGGAAGACGGTGCCGTCGGGGGCGGCCGGGTCGCCGAGGACGATCATCCGCAGCGCCCCCGACCGGACGTCGTCGATCGTGGCCGCGGCCAGGTCCCGGATCTCGGCGGGATCCCAGCCGGGCACGAAGTCGACCGCGCCACCGGCCTCGGTGACGGCGATCCAGAGCTCCCCGAGCGCGCGGGCCGCGTCCGGGGGCGGGTCGACGACCCTGTGCGGGACGCCGACCTGCGCCGTCACCGGTTCGGGAACCAGAGCTTGATCTCCCGGTCGGCCGAGGACGGCGAGTCCGAGCCGTGCACCAGGTTCGATCCGGTCTCCAGCGCCAGATCGCCCCGAATGCTGCCCGGGGCCGCCTTCTCGACCGGGTCGGTGCCGCCGGCGACCTGCCGCCAGGCGGCGATCGCCCGCGGGCCCTCGACGACCGCGGCGAGCACCGGGCCGGAGGTGATGAAGGAGATCAGCTCCTCGAAGAAGGGCTTGCCGTCGTGCTCAGCGTAGTGCTGGGTGGCCAGCTCGCGGTCGACGGTGCGCAGATCGAGCGCGACGAGATCGAGGCCCTTGCGCTCGATCCGGGAGACGACCTCACCGACGAGCTTGCGCTGGACCCCGTCGGGCTTGACCAGGACGAGAGTGCGTTCAGTCACGCCCGCCAGGGTAACGACGGCCGGTGCCGGCCCCGGACCCGGTGTCACGCACCCTCGGTCAGGTCACGCAGCGCCGCGGCCTTGAGGTGCACAGCCGGATAGGCGTCCTGCCCGAGCACGGTCGTCGCCGGGCGGGCGAGCGCTGACTCCAGGAGCCCGAAAGTCGCGGACCACCGGTTGCTCGCCGAGTGCCGCCTCCGCGAACCTCAGGACGTCGGCCAGGTCGAGGTAGCGGGCCACGCCCTGCCGAGCCGGTCGAGCGCCTCCCGGAAGTTCCTCGTCACCCAGGCGGCGGCGTGGTCGACCTCGTCGGTGTGGTCAGTGGTATCTCGGGCTACTCCTCCTGCTGCGACGGGAGCATCCCGGCCGCCATCCGCCGGGCCACCTCCCGGCGCATCCAGACGAGGATTGCCCAGACGATCACGAACGCGAAAGCGACGATCGCCAGCGACGGCAGGAACACGAACGCCGCGACCACCAGCAGGACCTGCAGCACCAGCGCCGCGTTCAGCCCCCACGGGCGGCGTTGCAGCCCGCTGGTGACGATCATCGCCGCGGCCAGGCCGATGATCACGCCGACGCCGAGCCCGGTGGAGCCGCTGCCGAACTGCGGCAGCACCAGCAGCGCCAGCAGGACCACGATCGCCTCGAGGATCAGGGTCGCCGCGAACACGCCGCGGGCGCCCTTCATCGGGTCGGTGGGCGGCGGCCGCACGCCCTCGGGGACCCCCGGGATGTCGCTCATTCCGGCTCCCTGCCGAACAGGGCGCGGGCCTCGCCGGCCGTCACCACCGAACCGGTGACGACGACGCCGACGCCCGAGCCGCCCGCCTCCTCGGCGAGCTCGCCCGCCTGCTCGATCGCCAGCTGCAGGGACGGCTCCACGCTGACCCGGTCGGCGCCGAACACCTCCGCGGCGAGCGCGCCCAGCTCGTCCGGGTCCATCGCGCGCGGCGAAGAGTTCGCGGTGACGACGACCTCGTGCAGCACCGGTTCGAGGCCAGCGAGGATGCCCCGCGCGTCCTTGCCCTCCAGCACGCCGATCACCCCGACCAGCCGGGTGAACCGGAACTCCGAGGTCAGCGCGGTGGCCAGGGCGGCGGCGCCGGCCGGGTTGTGCGCGGCGTCGAGCAGCACGGTCGGCACGTCCGGCCCGCCCTGCACCGGCTCCAGCCGGCCCGGGGAGCGCACCGACGCGAACGCGGCGCGGACCGCGTCCGGGTCCAGCGGCTGCGCGGTGCCCGCACCGACGAGCGCCTCGGCGGCGGCGAGCGCGATCGCCGCGTTCGACGCCTGGTGCTCGCCGTGCAGCGGGAGGAACACGTCGTCGTAGCGGCCGGACAGGCCCTGCAGCTCGAGGCGCTGCCCGCCGACGGCGATCTCGCGCTCGCGGACGCCGAACTCGGCGCCCTCCCGGGCGACCTGCGCGCCGACCTCGGCGCAGCGCTCGATCAGCACCTCGGCGACCTGCTTGTCCTGCGCCGCGAGCACCGCGACCGAGCCCGGCTTGATGATCCCGGACTTCTCCCGGGCGATCGCGACGACGTCGTCGCCGAGGTACTCGGCGTGGTCGACGCCGACCGGCAGGACGACGGCGACGTGCGCGTCGGCGACGTTGGTGGCGTCCCAGCGGCCGCCGAGCCCGACCTCGATCACGGCGGCCTCGACCGGGGCGTCGGAGAACGTCGCGAACGCCATCGCGGTGAGCACCTCGAACTTGCTCAGCTGCGGCCCGTCGCCGCGCTTCGCGTCGAGCAGCTCGACCACCGGCTCCACCTCGCGGTAGGCCGCGACGTAGCGCTCCGGGCTGATCGGCCGGTTGTCCAGGTTGATCCGCTCGGTGGCCCGCTGCAGGTGCGGGCTGGTGTAGCGGCCGGTCCGCAGGCCGACCTCGGTGAGCAGCGCGTCGATCATCCGCGACGTCGAGGTCTTGCCGTTCGTGCCGGTCAGGTGCACCACCGGGTAGCCGCGCTGCGGCTCGCCGAGCGCGTCGCAGAGCGCCTGCATCCGGTCCAGCGACGGCTCCATGACCGACTCCGGCCAGCGCCGGTCCAGCGCGGCGTCGACCGCGAGGAACTCGGCGAACCCGGTGACGGTGGACTGGGCGGGCACCACGTCCGGGTCCTCGCCGCCGCGGATCCGCTCCAGGACGGCCGCGATCACGGCCTCCTGGGCGTCCTTCTCCGGTGCCTCCGCGGCGTCGGCGCGGGTGGCGGCGTCGGCCCGGTCCCCGTCCCCGTCATCTGCCTCGTCATCGGACTCGGAATCGGCGGTGGCCGTACCGTCCGGGCTGCCGCCGTCGCCGTCGCCGTCGCCGCCGGCGGCGCTGCGGGGGCCGCCAGCCCCCTCGGCGCCGTCAGCCGATCCGCCGTCGGGGTCCTCGTCGTCGCGGCCGAAGCCGCCCTCGGCCCAGCGGTCCCCGCCGTAGGTCGGCGAGTCCTCCTCGTCGAACTGGTCGTAGGTGTACCGGTCGTCCCGGGGTGCCACGCCGCTCAGACCTCCGGCAGCGCGGCCAGCCGCGCCGCGATCCGCTCGATGTCCGCCAGCGCCGTCGCGTGCCGCTCGCGGATCCCGTCGACCACCTCGGCCGGGGCCTTCTCGGTGAACTTCGGGTTGTTCAGCTTCTTCTCCGCCTGGTCGCGCTCCTTCTCGGCGACGGCCAGGTCCTTCCCGAGCCGGGACCGCTCGGCGGCGACGTCGATCGCGCCCGAGGTGTCCAGCTCCACGGTGACCGGGCCCCCGGAGGTGGCGACCTCGAACGTCGCGGTCGCGGAGAACTCCGGGCCGGCGGCGTCGAGCCGGTTCAGGAACCGGACCGCCCGCTCGTGCGCGGCCAGCCCCGCGCCGGACAGCCCGACCAGCCGCGCCGCGACCGAACGACGGTCCGGCAGGCCCTGCTCGGTCCGGAAGCGGCGGATCTCGGTGATCACCTTCTGCACGTCGGCGATCCGGGCGTGGGCGGCCCGGTCCACCGGCGCGCCGGTGTCCGCGGCGGTCGGCCAGGCCGCCGTCACGACGGTCTCCCGACCGGTCAGCGCGGTCCACAGCGCCTCGGTGACGAACGGCGCGATCGGGTGCAGCATCCGCAGCAGCGCGTCGAGCACGTGCCGCAGGACGGCCCGGGTGCCGCGCTCGGTCGCCGGGTCGTCGAGCTGGGTCTTGCACAGCTCGACGTACCAGTCGGCCAGCTCGTCCCACGCGAAGTGGTAGAGCCCCTCGGTCGCCTTCGCGAACTGGTAGGCGTCGAGCAGCTCGTCGGTCTGCTCCCGCACCTCGGCGAGCCGGCCGAGGATCCAGCGGTCGGCGTCGGTCCGGTCGGCCTCCGCGGGCAGGTCCGCGGCGTCGGCGGCCGTGACCCCCTTCGCGAGCGCGAACCGGGTGATGTTCCACAGCTTCGTGGTGAAGTTCCGGGACCCGGCGACCCACTCCTCCGACAGCGACATGTCGGTGCCCGGGTTGGAGCCGCGGGCGATGGTGAAGCGCAGCGCGTCGGCGCCATAGCCGTCGATCAGCGCGAGCGGGTCGATGACGTTGCCCTTGGACTTCGACATCTTCTTGCCGTGCTCGTCGCGGATCAGGCCGTGCAGGTAGACGTCCCGGAACGGGGTCTCCCCCATCGCGTACGTCCCGAACATCATCATCCGGACGACCCAGAAGAACAGGATGTCGTAGCCGGTGACCAGCACCGAGTTCGGGTAGTACGCGGCCAGGTCGGGCGTCTCGTCCGGCCAGCCGAGCGTCGAGAACGGCCACAGCCCGGAGGAGAACCAGGTGTCCAGGACGTCGGAGTCCTGCCGCCAGCCCTCGCCGGACGGCGGCTGCTCGTCCGGCCCGACGCACACGACCTCGCCGGCCGGGCCGTACCAGACCGGGATCCGGTGCCCCCACCACAGCTGACGGCTGATCGTCCAGTCGTGCATGTTGTCGACCCAGTCGAAGAAGCGGCGCTCCTGCTCCTTCGGGTGCAGCGTGGTCGCCCCGGAGCGGACGGCGTCGCCCGCGGCGCGGGCCAGCGGCTCGACCTTCACGAACCACTGCAGGCTCAGCCGCGGCTCGATCGGCACGCCGGTGCGCGAGCAGTGCCCGACCGAGTGCAGGTAGGGGCGCTTCTCGGCGACGATGCGCCCCTGCGCGCGCAGCTCCTCGCGGATCGCGGCGCGCGCCTCGAACCGGTCCATCCCGTCGAACCGGGTGCCGGTCCCGGCGATCGTGCCGGTCTCGTCCATGATCGTCGGCATCGGCAGGTCGTGCCGGCGGCCGACCTCGAAGTCGTTCGGGTCGTGCGCCGGGGTGATCTTGACGGCGCCGGAGCCGAACCCGGGATCGACGTAGTCGTCGGCGACCACCGGGATCCGCCGGCCGGTGATCGGCATCTCGATCTCGGTGCCGACCAGGTGCCGGTAGCGCTCGTCGCCGGGGTGCACGGCGACCGCGGTGTCACCCAGCATCGTCTCGATCCGGGTGGTCGCGACGACGACCGAGGCGTCGCCGTCGCCGTAGCGCATCGAGACCAGCTCGCCCTCGACCTCGGCGTGGTCGACCTCGATGTCGGAGATCGCCGAGCGCAGCGCCGGGGACCAGTTGACCAGCCGCTCCGCCCGGTAGATCAGGCCGTCGTCGAACATCTTCTTGAACACGGTGGCGACCGCGCGGGACAGACCCTCGTCGAGCGTGAAGCGCTCGCGGGACCAGTCGACGCCGTCGCCCAGGCGCTCCATCTGGCCCAGGATCGAGCCGCCGGACTCGGCCTTCCACTCCCAGACCTTCTCGACGAACGCCTCCCGGCCGATCGCGTGCCGGTCCGGCTCGCCCGCGGCGGCCATCCGCCGCTCGACGACCGACTGGGTCGCGATGCCCGCGTGGTCCGTGCCGGGCAGCCACAGCGCGTCGTAGCCCTGCATCCGGCGGCGCCGGGTCAGCACGTCGATCAGCGTGTGGTCCATCGCGTGGCCCAGGTGCAGGCTGCCGGTGACGTTCGGCGGCGGGATGACGATGCTGAACGCCGGCTTGCCCGACGCCGGATCGGCCCGGAAATAACCGCGCTCGACCCAGCGGCGGTACATGTCGCCCTCTACCTCGCCGGGGGTCCACTTGGCGGGCAGTTCGGCAGTACGCGCTGGCAGGGTCTCGGTCACATGTCAAGTCTACGAGTCGGCACCGACAGGATTCCGGCCCGGGTTCGGCGGTTCAGGTCGGGAAGTGCGCCTTCGGGATGACGCCGTGGATGCCGACGGTCCGGTCGACCACCTGGGACACGGAGAAGTCCGCGGCCGCCGACAGGTAGGCGTAGGCGGTCGCCCGGTCCATCCCCCGGTCGGCCTCCAGGAAGTCCAGCGCGTTCACCACGGCCCGGCGCATCGCCACGCCCAGGTCGGTCTCCTGGCCGCCGATCACCCCGTCCGGGTCGGACAGCCCGATCGGCACCCAGGCGTCGGGCGTCTCGCCGAACGGGTAGCCGAACGCGGGCGACGGCGCGGTCCCCTCCCCCGGCCGGCACACGGTCAGCCGGAAGGTGGCGCGCAACGAGCCCTCCAGCGCGGTCAGCGCCACCTCGCCGTCGCCCATCGCCAGGTGCGGGTCGCCCACGTAGAACAGCGCACCCTCGGACCGGACCGGCAGGTAGAACGCCGAGTCCGGGCCGAGCAGCCGGATGTCGATGTTGCCACCGCCCAGCGTCGGCGGGATCGAGTTGAGCTCCGGGGCGTTCTCGCTGCCCGCGGCCGCGTGCGCGACGCCCATCGTGCCCATGAACGGGCGCAGCCCGAACGCCACCTCCTGCCCGTCGCCGTAGGGCAGGACGCCCTGCGGCAGGCCGTCGGCGCCCGGCCGGACGGCGGTGAACAGCGAGACGTTCCCCTGCTGCTGCGGGTCGCCGGTGGGCCTGCCGTCGGTGCCGACCGGCGGCATGATCTCGTCGACCGTGATGCCGTCCGGGGCGCCGCCGTCGCGGGTGCGGGCCAGCGCCCCCTTGCCGTGCCGGCTGGAGATCACGCCGTAGGGCACCCGCGGCACCGCGGACAGCGTCTCGATCTTCAGCACGTCGCCCGGCCGGGCACCCTCGACGAAGATCGGCCCGGTGATGACGTGCGGCCCGTCGGCGTCGAAGTCGCGCGGGGTGCGGCGGTAGTCCCGGGCGATCGCGACCGCGTCGGTCAGCACCCCGTCGGCGGCGACGCCGTGCCGGGCGAACCAGGCGACCGGGTCGCGCCCCTGGTCCTCCAGGATCCCCTCGTGCGAGACCGTGTCGATGGTGACCGTCTGGCCCGAGCGGACGGTCAGCACCGGCTCGGCGCCGATCGCGGGCACGTAGCCCCAGCGGACGGCGTCCGGCTCGGAGCCCAGGTAGTGGTCGCCGGGGATGTCGCCCTGGCCCGGCTGCAGCGGACCGTCCGGCAGCACCCCGTGCGCCGCCGCGGGCAGCACCGCCCCGGCGCCCGAGCAGCCGAGCAGCCCCCCGGTGGCGGTGACGGCGGCGGCCGCCCGGAACAGGTCACGACGGCCGAGTGCGGAGAACAGGGAGCGGGGGTCCGACATGCCCCGAACCCTCACCCGTTCCCGTTACGTTCGGATCACCGCCGGAGCACGCCGCGTTACGACGCTAGGCCGGCAGGAGTACCGCCCAGGCCCGCGGCCACCCGGCCGAGCGCGCCGCCGAGCCGTCCCGGAACGACTCCGGATCGACCGTGCGCACCTGCCCGGAGGACGGCTCGTAGGTCCGCCACCGGCCGTCCGCACCGGCACCGACCACCAACACCCAGTGCCGCGGCAGCCACCGGGAGCCGACCAGCACCGGCACCGGGTGACCGGCGGCGGCGACCCGGCCCAGCACCGCCCGGGTGGCCGGGCGGACCCGGAACCGGCCCGCGGCGGGCGCGTGCCGGTGCAGTCACGCCCGCATGCCCCAGGGCGTGGTGCCCAGCGCCCGCGGCCACAGCCGGTTGGCCTGCCGGTGCGCCAGCCGCTGGGCCGCCCCGAACCGGGCGCCGACCGCACCGGGCCAGCCGGCGCCGGTCAGCGCGGCCGTCACCACCAGCACCGACGGGCCGCAGGACACGCCGTCCACCTGCCGCCCCAGCACCGTCCCCGCCCGCAGCGCCGGTGCGCCGTCCCGGGTGCTCATCGCGGCGCCGCGCCCGGCAGCGGCTCGTCGGCCGGGCGCCCGGCCACCCGCATCAGGGCCCGGCGGAGCACCTCGGCCTCACCGTCCTCGAGCCGCGCGACGAAGTGGGTGCGGATGCTGTCCAGGTACACCGGCGCCGTCGCGCGCAGGGCCGAGCGGCCCGCCTCCGAGATGACAGCCCAGCTCACTCGCCGGTCGTGGGGGTCCGGCCTGCGCAGGACCAGCCCGTCCCGGACCATCTCGTCGACCAGCCGGCTCACCCTGGTCCGGCTGAGCACCACCCGCTCGGCGAGATCCTGCATCCGCAGGCCGTCACCACCCGCCAGCCTCAGCTCGAGAAGCACGTCGTAGCAACTGAGCGAGACCTGCCCGTAGCGCTGCACGTCCCGCTCGATGGCCCGCACTGCGGCGCCGTGCGCGAGCAGCACGGCCCGCCACGCCTCGATCCCCGTCTCCTCGGCCATGCCGACGAGCCTAACCCTTGCGTGCGTACACACCCGTCGATATAGTGCGTGCGTACACACATAAATGGGAGGTGCCAGATGATCCGGACGGTCCATCGGGACGAAGTCAAGGACAAGATCGATGCAGGACGCACCATCGTGGTGGAGGCGCTGCCGCCGGAGTACTACCGCAAGGCCCACCTGCCGGGCGCCCTGAACCTCCCGGTCGACGAGGTGGACAGCCTCGGCCCCACGCTCCTGCCGAACAGGTCCGCCGAGATCATCGTCTACTGCGCGAACTCCCCCTGCCGGAACTCGGCGACGGTCGCGCGGGAGCTGAGCGCCCTGGGCTACACCAATGTCCTCGACTACGACGAGGGCAAGGACGACTGGATCGCCGCCGGCCTCCCGACCGAGTCCGGGGACTAGCCGGGAGGGCGGTCACCCACCAGCCGCGCGACGAGGGCTGCCACGGCCTCGCGCGCGCGGTCCGCGGAGACACCTCGGCCGCGCAGCGCATGGTGCAGGTCGGCACCCAGCGGTGCGAGCAGCAGGTGGGCGGTCACCGTCGCGTCGACCGCCGGTTCCGCCTCGGCCAGAAGGATGACCAGGTGGTGGTGCCAGAACCGGTACGACCCCACCCGGAACCGGGCACCCGGAGACGCGGTCTCCGACAGTCTCAGCAGGTCCAGGCTGACGTCAATCAGTTCCAGGTAGGCGTCGAAGAACGCGAAGATTCTGACCGCCGCCGGCGCACCGGGTCCCAGCGGTGGGGGGCCGAACACGATCCGCTGCTGGAGGTCCCGATCCCGGTCGTCGAGAAGTGCGGCGGCCAGACCCGCCTTGTCCCCGAAGCGCCGGAAGACCGTCCCCTTGCCGACGGACGCGCGCTCGGCGATCGCGTCGAGGGACACCCGGTCGGCCCCGCGCTCCTCGAACAGCTCGGCCGCAGCGGCGAGGATCCGGCTCCGGTTGCGGGCGGCATCCGCACGCTCCCGGGGAGCCGGCGCCGTCGCGGGGAGCGGAACGGGCTCGTTGGCGAGGCCCGCGGGAGCGACGGCGTACACCTGACCGAGCCCGTCGTTCATGAGGTCCGCCTCCATCCCGGAGGTCTGATTGGGAGCGCGCTGATCGTACGCAGTGGTTCGCGGTTCGAGGCCGGGCGGGCACCCCGGACGACGATGGTGGTGACGACCCGCCGTCGCCACCGTCCACCGATCCGTCGTCCGAATTGGCAAGGTTCCGGATACCCACTCGGACATTCGGTCGCCGGACGTGCATCCATTTCCTGATCGGCGCAGCGCGAGCCGAATCGACCCCTTGCCTGCCCATGAGCGCTATGGCACCCTCACTGAAGCGGACTCCAGTCCGCTCGGGGGAAGGGAATGGACCGGGAATCACGTTCACTCGCCCATCGGTCTGGATCTGCGGGTGTCCACGATGCGCTCCACGAATATTCACGGGTCCGCATCATTTACTCACTCGACCAACCGGTCAGACATTTTCCACGACGCGTCCCGTCGACACCCTCGATCACCCTCCACCACATCGGTCGAGCGGGCCCGGAGCCGGTTCGCGACCAGGTGTGGCCGGTCACCGACATCGACGGAGAATCTATGCACGCGAACTGGACGCCCCCTCCCGGCCCCTTGCGGATCGCGGAAGCGGACGCACGTTCGGTCGACCTGACTCAGCACGAGATCGCCGCGCTGCGCACACGGTTCAATCTTGCCGACGCGCACACCCACCAGTCCCAGTCCCCGGCTCAGGAGCTGATCGTCGCCGATCTCCCACAGATCTGGTACGGGGCCGAGTCCGACTTCCAGTCGGCCTGCGAGGACGATTTCATCGACGCCTTCTTCCGGCTCCAAGGCCAGCACACGGCGCGGGGCCTGCGCCGGTCGATGCTGTCCTATGCCGCGTCGGTGTCCACCGTGGTCGTCGGCATGTACCTGCACCGGCACCGGCTCTCCGTCACCTTGATCGAACCGTGCTTCGACAACCTGCACGACGTGCTCGCCAACCAGGGGGTCCCGCTCCGACCGCTCGACGAGTCCGCCATGTACGACGTCGACCGCATCTACGAGACGCTGCGCAGCCGGGTTCGGACCGACGTGCTGTTCCTCGTCGATCCCAACAACCCCACCGGCTCCACCCTGCTCGCCCACGGCACGCGCGGGTTCGAGGAGGTCGTGAGATTCTGCCGAGACCACGACGTACTTCTCGTGCTGGACTTCTGCTTCGCCGCGTTCACCCTCTTCGACCCCATTCTCGATCGGTTCGACGTGTACGAGATGCTGGAGCGTTCCGGCATCCGATACATCGCGATCGAGGACACCGGGAAGACCTGGCCGGTGCAGGACACAAAAGCAGCGATGATCACCGCGAGCAGGGATGTCGAGCCCGAGATCTACAACATCCACACGAGCGTCCTGCTCAATGTCTCTCCCTTCGTGCTCCGACTCCTGACCCGCTACGTCGAAGATTCCGTAACCGACCGGATGCGTTCGGTCCGGAGCCTTCTCCGGACGAACCGGGATGAGGTCCGGAAAGCCCTCGACGGAACGTTCCTCGAACTGATCGACCCGGTCGCGAGCGTCAGTGTCGCGTGGGCCAGAGTCACGCATCCGGTGCTGACCGCGACCAGAATCCAGGAACGATTCGCGCAGGACGACGTGTACGTACTTCCCGGTCGTCACTTCTTCTGGAGCGACCCCGGACGGGGCGAGTCGTACATCCGGCTCGCGCTCGCCAGGGAGCCGCAGATGTTCGCGGCCGCCGTCGGCCGGATGCGCCACCTGATCGACCGTGATGACTTCTGACTACGTGGACGCGGCGCTCTTCCTCGGCATGCACAGCAGCGACGAGCGACTGCGGATAGCCTGCAAGTCGTTCTTCACGTCCCGGATGGACGCCCGGCTCGTCATGAGCATGGAGCAGATCGGCCGCTGCGACGACACGATCTGGAGCCTCGACCGCGCCCTGCAGGACTTCTACTACCCGTTCATGGACAACCTGCACACCCTGGTCGACATCCACCGGCCCGCCTACGACGAGGCCGACGTCCGGCGCGGCCTGTCCAACCCGCTCTGCCGCCGGTTCCCGACGCACGAGCGGCTGCTGCTCGGCATGGTCATGCGGCGGGAGGGGCGGCTGACCTCCGCCAGCCCCCGGCTCGTGCGGAACCGGAAAGCCTGCCTGCCGGTGTACCCCCCGGACCCGGTGACCGGCCCGGAACCGCGCTTCCCGGAAGCACTCGAACACCTCTACCGGGAGTCCCTCGTCGTGCGCCTGCCGCGAGAGGTCCTGTGAGCCGCCGGCCAACGGGGGGCTGGCTCACCGGGGTCGTCGCCGCGCTGGTCACCCCGCTCACCGAGCGCGGCGCCGTCTCGGGTGACTCGGTGGGGCGGATGATGGCGACGGTCCGGCCGCATGTGAACGCGGTGCTGCCGACCCTGAGCACCGGGGAGGGCGCGCTGCTCGGGCGACGGCACTGGCGGGACATGGTAGCCGCGACGGTCCGGCACGCCGGGGACCTCCCGGTGGTCGCAGGGGTGCTCGCGCCCACGACCGGGATCGCACTCAGCCGGATCCGGACCGCCCGCCGGGCCGGGGCCAGGGCCGTCGCGGTCAGCACGCCGTTCGGGGAACGCGTCTCCCAGCAGGACGCCTACCTGCACTTCGCGCAGCTCGCCAGGGGGCAGCTGCCGATCGTCGTCTACCTGGAGCCGGTGGCGGCCCCGACCCCGCTCGAGCTGGACTGCCTGCACCGGATCTGCCGGATCCCGGGCGTCATCGGGATCAAGGACTCCGGCGGCGACCCGGACTTCACCCGCAGGCTGGTCGACTCCGACCCCGGCGTGCCGGTGCTCCAGGGGCTCGAACACCTCGTGGGCAGCCCGACCGGTGTGGACGGCTACGTGCTCGCGCTCGCCAACGTCGAGCCCGAGCTGTGCGCGGCCCTGGCCAGGGACCCCGCCTGCCCGGTCCTCGCCGACCGGCTGACCGCGGCACGCGCGCGGTACGGGCTCGACGCGCCCGACTTCGTCCGTCATCTCAAGGCCGAGCTGTACCGGCGGGGAGTGCTCAGCTCCGCCGCCGACGGAGCAACCATCGCGACCCGGGCGGAGGAGAATCGTCCATGAGTGCACTGTCCGAACCCGTGGCCCACGCGGCAGTGCCGCCGCACCGCCACCAGGAGCTGCTGTTCCGGCTGAACCGCTCGCTCCCGACCGCTGCGAGCAGTGCGGCGATCGAGCGTCTCGAGCAGCAGTGGATCGTCCCGCACGTCGAGCGACTGACCAGGGCCACCACGCCGGTGCGGTCGCGGCGCGACTGGCTCGATCTGCTGCACGCGCTCCTCGAGGAGGAGCGGTCGGGCAGCGACACCGGGCGCTATCTCGCGGAGCACGCGACCAGGGCCCAGTTCACCGACGTCGTCCGGGAGTTCGCGCTCGACGGGCTGACCGAGGCGCAGAACTTCTTCCCGGCCGTCCCGCGGCTGCCGATCAGGGCCCAAATGGCCGTCATGCGTGTCCTGATCGACGAGTTCGGCTGCGGCAACATCATGCAAGCCCACTCGATGCTCTACGCCGACCTGCTCGCCGAGCTCGGGCTCCCCACCGAGCCGGAGCACTACCTGGCGGGCACCGCCGACGAGACCTACCGGTTCCTGAACGCCTTCTACTGGCTCAGCCAGCGGGCCCCCCGGATCGAGTACTTCCTCGGTGCGCTGGCCTACCTGGAATCGAGCATCCCGAACGCCTTCCGGGTCCAGGCCAGGGCCTGCGAGCGACTGCGCATCGCCGGCGGCCGCTACTACACCGAGCACCTGCACATCGACACCTTCCACACCGAGGAACTGCAGGTCGCGATCCGCGAGGTCGAGAAGGCGAACGGGCTCGACGCGACCCGGCTGTGGGTGGGTGCCAGGTTGCTCTCCGGCCTGCTCGACGACGCCTTCGAGGCCGCCGTCGACCGGGCGAGGTCGGCGTCGTGACCGAGGAGTCCTCGATCGAGGAGCTGCCCGGTGAACGGCTGCGGATCCGGGTGGACGGCCGGGAGATCGTGGTCGACTCGCTGTGCCCGCACCGGCTCGGCCGGCTGTCCCACGGCTACCTCAACGCCCGCGCCCTGCGCCTGACCTGCCCGCTGCACCGGACGACGTTCGACCTCACCACCGGGATGCCGGTCGCCGGCCCGGGGACCCGTCCGCTGACGATCCACCGGAGCGGGGTGCCCGGCCGGATCTACCGGGCCGAGCAGGTGTGGCTGCCCGCGTCGGAGCGTCTGGTGGAGTGGGACGACGGCTTCCACGACCTCATGCTCGGCGACGTCCTGCGGATGGCCGCGTTCCGGGCCGCGGTCCTGGATACGGTCCGGCCCGGCGACACCGTGCTCGACCTGGGCACGGGGACCGGGATCCTGGCCCGCTGGGCGCTGGAGGCGGGGGCCGACACGGTGTTCGGGCTCGACCGGGACGAAGGCGTACTCGCCGTCGCCGCCCGGCGGCTCGCCGACGCCGGATTCGGTGCGGACCGCTTCGTCCCCGTGCCGGGGACCTCCTTCGGCGTCGAGCTCCCCCGCCGGGTCGACGTCATCGTCTCGGAGATCCTCGGGAACCTGACCGACAACGAGAACTGCGTCGCGATCCTCGCCGACGCCCGGCGCCGGTTCCTGGCGCCGGGCGGCCGGATGATGCCGCTCCGCTCGGCCACCCATCTGGTACCGGTGGACGCCGGGTACGCGCACCACCAGGTCGGCCGGGCCACCCCGGCGGATGCGGTCTCCCGGGCCCGGTTCGACGAGGCACTCGACGCGACCGGCGCGCTCGGTCCGTTCGACCTCTACTACGACGTGATCGTGCCGCGCAGCTGCTACCTCGGCACCCCGCAGACCGTGCGCATGCACGATCTCGAGACCGCACTAACCGCGGCCGAGTACTCCGTGGCACTGGGCTACCGGGCGACCCGGGACGGCACCCTGACCGGGTTCAAGGGTTGGTTCGTCGCGCAGCTCTCCCCGGCCGTCACGCTGGACATCTCCGGGGACGACATCGAGCGGCGAGCCACCTCCGACAGCTGGAAGCACTGCTACCTCCCGATCGCCGACCCGGTGCCTGTGCGCGCGGGCGACAGGATCTCGGTCCGGTTCGGACGGATGTCGCTGCCCGGCCGCGACGGCGTCGGGCAGAGCTACAGCTGGCAGGGCACGGTCACCTCGCGGGGGCGGACGGTGGCCACGTTCGCGCACGGCACCCGCCCCGTCCACCGCGCTGCGGGGCGCCGATGACCGGATCTGTCCCGGCGCCCCCGACCGGCGATCCCCGGCTGCCGACCGAACCCGGCATCGTCGTCGTCTACGCCGACCTGAACTGCTCGTTCGCGCACGTCGCGGTGCACCGGCTGCACACCACCCGGACCCGGCTCCGGCTGGACGGCGTGGTCCGGTTCGACATCCGGGCGTTCCCGCTGGAGCTGTTCAACCGGGAGGTCAACCCGCGCCCCGGGGTGGACTCGGAGATCTCGGTGCTCGGCGCCGTCGAACCCGGCGCCGGCTGGCAGCTCTGGCAGGGCCCGGACTGGACCTACCCGGTGACCACCCTGCTGCCGCTGGAGGCGGTGCACGCGGCCAAGGCCCAGGGCTGGGCGGCCAGCGAGCAGCTCGACCGGGCGCTGCGCCGGGCGTTCTGGCGGTACGGCCGGTGCATCTCGATGCGGCACGTGGTGCTCGACGTCGCCGCGGAGACCGGCGCGGTCGACGTGCCCGCGCTGGCGCTGGCGCTCGACGCCGGCACGGCGCGGGCCGCGGTGACGGACCAGTTCGACACCGCCCGCGACGGCCGGGTGCTGTGCAGCCCGCACCTGTTCCTGCACGACGGGACCAACATCGCCAATCCCGGCATCGACGTCCGCTGGTGCAACGGCGGCTTCGGCCGCGGCCACCCGGTGATCGACGCCGACCGCCCGGCCGTCTACGAGCAGCTGGTCAGCCGGGCGGCCGGACCGGCGGGGTTAACCTCACGCGATGAGTGACAGCACGCTGACCCCCGAGATCGTCGAGTTCCTCAACGCGGGCACCCGGACCGGCATGCTCGGCTGGACCGCGCGGGACGGCAGGCCGCTCGTCGCCCCGGTCTGGTTCCTCGTCGAGGACGGCCGGATCGTGTTCAACACCGGTGCCGGCACCGCGAAGGGCCGGGCCATCGCCCGCGATCCCCGGGTGGTGCTCAGCGCCGACCTCTCCGCCCCGCCGTACGCGTTCGTGCAGGTCCAGGGCGTCGCCGAGACCAGCGACGATCCCGCCGAGCTGCTGCGCACCGCGACCGCGCTCGGCGGCCGGTACATGGGCGCGGACCGGGCCGAGGAGTTCGGCAGGCGCAACGGGGTGCCCGGCGAGCTGGTCGTCCGGATCCGGCCGACGAAGGTCATCGCCTCGCTCGACGCGACCACCTGAACCCGCCCGTCAGGCCGCCGGGTCACCCCGGAGGCGGTGCAGCCGCAGCGCCAGCTGCATCTCCAGGGCACCGCGGGGCTCCCGCCAGCCCACGTCGCCGAGCACCCGGTCGACCCGGTCCAGCCGCTGGTACACCGTGTTCACGTGCACCCCGAGCGCCCGGGCGGCGTCCGGGGCGTTGCGCCCGGCCCCGAAGTAGCCGTCCAGCGTGCCGACCAGCTCGGTGCCGTGCTCGACGTCGTAGCGCAGCAGCGGGCCGAGCGTCCCCTCCAGCAGCCGGCCCACCTGGGCCGGGGTGACGTCGTCGAGCACCGAGCCCACCACCCCCAGCTCGTCGATGCCCGCGCCGGTCCCGGCCCGGTCCAGCGCCAGCAGCAGCCGGTGGCAGCGGGTGGCGGCACCGTGCAGCCGGCGCAGCGCCTCCGGGCCCCGGCCGGGGCCCGCGGCCCCGACGGTGACCCGCCCGCCGGTCACCCGGCCGAGCCGGGCCGCCACGGTCCGGGCCACCGCGCCCGCCGACTCCCCGTCCGCGCGGTCGGCGGGCAGCAGCAGGACGACCCGGCCGTCGCGTTCACCGGCGGCACCACCGACCGGCGCGGCCAGCGCCGCCACCGCCCGCAGCAGCCGCCTGCGGGGCACCGCCATCGCGGTGAACACCAGGACCGTGTGCGGACGGTCGGTGTCCAGCACCCCCAGCCGGTGCGCCCGTCTGCGGAAGTCCTCCGGATCCGGGGCGGGATCGGCGAGCAGGTCGTCGACCAGCTCCGCCTGCATCTCCTCGGTCACCAGGGTGGCCTGCCGCTCCATGAGCAGCAGCAGCGCCGCGGTCTGCGCGGACCGTTCCAGGGTGCGCACGTCGACGTCGGTGATCGCCCCGGCCCGGGACAGCACCAGCCTGCCGAACGACTCCTGGCCGGCCCGGACCGGCACCGTGCGCACGCTCGGCCCGTCCGGGCCGTTCCGCTGCGCCGGCAGCGACGGGCGACCGGGCGCCGCTCCTCTGGCCAGCACCTCCCCGCTCGGGCCGAGCAGCAGCACGGTGCCCTCCAGCAGACCGGCCAGGGTGCCCACCAGGTGCGGCAGGTCGACCCGGGTCAGCGCCATCGGGATCAGCTGCTCGTGCACCCGGGCCGCCCGCTCCAGGGCCTGCCGCTGCGCCTGCAGCCGCCCGTTCGCGTCCCGCAGCTCCACCGAGTCCTGCTGCACCCGCTCGTAGAGCCGGGCGTTCTCGATGACGACGGTGGCGTGCACCGCGAGCGAGGTCAGCAGCGCGATCTCGCGCTGCTCGAACGCCCGCTCCCGGCGCTCGGCGGCGAACAGCGCGCCGATCACCCGGGCGCCGCGCTTGATCGGCACGCCGGCGATCGCGACCAGCCCCTCCTCGTCGACCGCCGAGACCACCGCGGGCTCGCGCAGCAGCCGCGGATCGCGGCGGTAGTTCGCGGTCGCGGCCGGCTGGCCGGTCTGCAGCACCCGGCCGCCGACCCCGGAACCGGGCCGCTGCCGGACCGTCGCGATCGCCGGCGTCCGCGTCCCGGAGGTCACCCGGACCGCGGCGATCCCGGTGTCCGGGTCGACCAGCGCGAGATAGCTGCAGTCGCAGCCGAGCAGCCGGCGCACCCGCTCGACGATCGCGCCGAGCACCTCGTCGGTGCCGCGCAGCGACGTCAGGTCGCGCGCGGTCTCGTAGAGCCCGTGCATCTCCCGCTCCCGGTGCGCCCGCAGGTCCAGCAGCGACCTGACCCGGACGACGTCCTCCAGCGCCTCCCGCACGAACGGTGCGACGTCGAGCCGGGACAGCTCGCGCACCGCGGCGGAGAGCTCCTCGGCGGGGGCGTCGTCGGCGAGCAGGTGCAGCAGCGTGGAGAGCAGCCTGGTCACCGCACCGGGGGCGGGCGTGTGGTGGGCGGGGTCGTGGATGGTCAGGGACATCGATGGCCCTTCATCGGGGGGACGGGACGGATGGCGGTCGCTGCCCTCAGCCCGGTGCGGGGAGCAGCTCCTCCACCGGGATCCGGTCGAGGACCCGGCGCAGCTGCAGCGCGACCTGCATGGCGAGCGCACCGTCCGGGTCCCGCCAGTGGCTGCCGCCGAGCACCCGGTCGATGCGGTCCAGGCGCTGGTAGACGGTGTTCGGATGGACCTGCAGCGCGCGGGCGGCGGACCGCGGGTTCTCCCCGTTGTCGTAGTAGGACTCCAGGGTGGCGACGAGCATCGCGTTGTGCTCCTCGTCGTAGCGTTCGAGCGGCCGGATCGTCTCCTCCAGCAGCGAGCGGAGCTGGCGCTGCGACGACCCGTCGAGCACCAGGCCGAGCGCGCCGAGCCCGTCGCGGGTGGTGCCCTCGCCGTCCCGGCCGAGCGCGAGGAGCAGCCGCAGGCAGCGGCGGGCCTCGTGGTGGCCGGTGCGCACCGCCCGGGCCGAGGTCGCCGGTCCGGCGACCCCCGCGGTGACCGGGCCGCCGGTGGCCCGGGCCAGCTCGGCGGGGAGCCGCCGGGCCACCTCGCCCGGATCGGCCTTCGGGAGCAGCAGCACCACCCGGGAGGCGTGTTCCAGGGCGAGCCCGCCGTGCCGGGCGGCGTGCTCCGCGGCCGCGAGCACCAGCGACCGGCGGCCCGCCTCCGCCGAGGCGAGCACGACCACGGTGTGCGGCACCGCGAAGTCGATCCCGCCGGAGCGGCGGGCCCGCCGCTCGAACGCCGTCCAGTCCGGTTCGCGCTCGGCCAGCAGGTCGTCGATCAGCTCCCCGCGGACCTGCTGCTCGGCCCGCCACACCTGGCGTTCCATCAACAGCAACAGCGCGGCCGTCTGGGCGGCGCGCTCCAGGGTGCGCACGTCGGTCTCCGGCAGGTCCGGCTGGTCCGGCGGGTCGCTCGCGGGCGTGAGAAACACCAAGTGGCCGTAGTCCTCCGCGCCGGCCCGCACCGGGACCGTCCAGACGCCGGGGGCGGCCAGCTGGGCGCCGAGCGCCCCGGCCCGGGGGGCCGGCAGCGGATCCGGGACCGGGGCCGCACCGGCGACGGCCAGCACGGCGCCGTCCGAGCCGACGGCGACCACCGTCCCGTCCAGCATCCGGGCGACGGTCTCCGCCAGCTCCCCGATGTCGGCCCGACGCAGCGCCAGCGGCATCAGCTGCTCGTGCGCGGTGCCCGCCCGCTCCAGCAGCTCGCCCTGGTGGGCCAGCTCCTCGTTGGCCGCGCGGAGCCGGCGGGCGGTGGCCTCGGCCTGCTCGAACAGCCGAGCATTCCCGATCACCACCGAGGCGTAGTCGGCCAGCGAGGTGAGCAGGTCCACCTCGGACGGGTCGAACGTGCGCTCGTGCCGGTTGGCGACGAACAGCGCCCCGATCACGTCGCTGCCGACCCGCACCGGCACCCCGATCATGCTGACGATGCCGTCCTCGATGACCGCGTCGGTGACGCTCGGGTCGCGCTGCAGCCGCGGGTCGTTGAGGTAGTCCGAGGTCGCGAACAGCTCGCCGGTGGCGATGATCCGGCCACCGGCGCCGGTGCCGAGCGGCTGGCGGATCGACTCGATCGCCCGGGTCACGGTGCCCAGGGTGGTCCGCATGTAGACGTCGCCGATCTCGTCGTCGCGCAGCGCCAGGTAGGTGGTGTCGGTGCCGAGCAGCTGCCGGGCCCGGTGCACGATCGCCTCCAGCACCTCGTCGACGTCGCGCAGCGACGCCAGGTCCCGCGCGATCTCGATCAGCGCGAGCGTCTCCTTCTCCCGGCGCTTGCGGTGCGCGAGCAGCTCCCGGACCCGGCCGGCCCGGCCGATCGCGACCAGGAGCTCGTCGCGGTCGTGCTCCGGCGGGCCGGCGGCGGCGTCCTCCAGCGAGCCGGTCAGCCGGTCGAACTCGGCGCCGGGTGCCTCAGCGGCCAGCAGGTGCAGCAGCCGGGCGATGATCCCGGCGGCGGCGGGCCGCTCGTCCCCCTCCGCGATCACCACAGGCTCCACCGCCCTCTCCGCGCACCACGCCGTCGGTGCACCCACGCTAGGTCACGACCGGGCGTTCCGGACAGATCAGTCGCGGCCGCACCGCCCGCTCCCGGTCCGGGCGGCACCCGCGGAGGCGGCCCGGCCGGGAGCGGGCGAGGGGCTCACGCCGCGATCCCGCCGAACTTCGCCGCGACCCGGTCCTGGCTGATCCGCGGCGTCCAGCGGTCCTCCTCGTCGGCCCACAGGTCGCGCAGCTTCGGGATGACCCGGGTGCCGAACAGCTCGTTGTTCCGGGCCGCCACCTCCTCCGGCAGGTCGCCCACGTGCATGCAGGTGATGAGCTGACCGATGCGCAGGTCGGTCGCGAGCTCGCGGACCCGCTGCTCCACCCGCTCCGGGGTGCCGGCGATGATGTAGCCCAGCTCGTCGTACTCCCAGAAGGACAGCTCGCCGCGGGTCGCCCTGAGCCGCTCCTCGGCGGACTGGGTGCGGGCCCTGGTCAGGTTCGCCCGGATCGACGCCGGCGTGTTGTAGCCGGGCGGCGTCGCGAACTCGATGCCGGTCGGGTTCTGCCGGTAGAAGTAGCGCACCGCGTCGCCGTAGAGCCGCTCGGCCTCGGCGTCGGAGTCGGCGGTGCAGATGATCTGGGTGAACGCCATCCGGTTCGGGTTCATGTTGGCGCCCTGGCTCTCGGTGTAGTCCCAGAAGCCGCCGACGATCGGAGCGGCGCTCTGCTTACCGGAGAACGACAGGTAGCCGTAGCAGTAGTCGAGGGCGTTGACGACGTCCCAGGTCTCCGGGCTGCCGGAGCCGGGGATCCAGACCGGGATCTCGTCCTGCACCGGCCGCGGCCACGGGTTGACGTAGCGCAGCTTGGTGTAGCGGCCGTTGAAGGCGAACGGCTCCCGGGCGGCCCAGGCCCGGGTGATCAGTTCCCGGGCCTCGTGGAACCGTTCGCGGAGCTCGATCGGCGGCACGCCGTAGGCGAACGCGGTGTCCATCGGCGTGCCGAACACGATGCCGGCGATGATCCGGCCGCCGGACAGGCAGTCCAGCATCGCGATCTCCTCGGCCACCCGGATCGGCGGGTTGTACAGCGCCAGCGAGTTGCCGCAGAGCGCGATCGCCGCGTTCTCGGTGGTCGCGGCCAGGATCGAGGCGATCAGGTTCGGCGACGGCGTCATCGCCAGCGAGGTCTGGTGGTGCTCGTTGAGCAGCAACGAGTCCCAGCCGAGGCCGTCCGCCTGCTGCATCAGGCGCAGGTAGGTGTGGTAGTCCTCGCCGACCTGCACCGGATCGGCCACCGAGGCCGGCGGCGTCACCCACGAGCTGTGGACGGTGTCGCCGTAGTCGGCGGGCAGCTTGGTGTAGTACTGCTGGGCGAACCAGTGGAACTTCACGGTGCTCCTTCGGGTGGTCAGGCGACGGAGCCGAGCAGCCTGGTCGCCGGGGTGCCGCCGAGGTTGGCGACATCGGCGCCCAGTGCCCGGCCCTCCGGGGTGGCGAGGGCGGCGCCCATCGCGTCGGCGTCGGCGAAGTAGAGCTCCGCCATCAGGTGGAACTCGGGTGCGGCGCCGTCGGCACCCGGCTGGAAGCGGGTGACCTCGACCTTCTCGATCCCGGGCACCCGCTGCGCCAGCGGGACGTGGGTGCCCAGGTAGTGGGCGTCGAAGGCGTCGACGTCGGACGGGGTGCCGTACAGCACGGTCAGCTTGATCACGGGGTCTCCCGGGTCCGGTGGTGCAGGGTCGGTCGCAGGGTCATCGGGGGCCTGCGGCCATCGCGCCGCCGTCGACCCGGTAGACCTCGCCGTTGACGAAGGCCGACTCGTCGGAGGCCAGGAACAGCACCATGTTCGCGATGTCGGAGGGCTCGCCGACCCGCGGCGACGCCACCCCGGGCAGCGCCTGGGCGGGCAGGTCGGGCACCGCGTCGAGCAGCTGGCGGGTCCGGATCACGCCCGGCGCGACGGCGTTGCAGCGGATCCCCTGCTTGCCGTGCTGGGCGGCGACGAAGCGGGTGAAGCCGATCACGGCGGCCTTCGTGGTGCCGTAGGCGGTGAGCGCCGCGCCGCCGCGCATGCCGCCGACCGACGCCATGTTGACGATCGACCCGCCGCCGGTCCCGATCATGTGCGGGAGGGCGTTCTTGCAGATCAGGAAGATGCTGCGGACGTTGGTGGCGAACGCGCGGTCCCACATCTCGACGCTGGTGCCGACCACGGTGCCGTCGGTGAACCAGGCGTCCGGGCCGACCAGCGCGGCGTTGTTGTGGATGACGTCGATCCGGCCGTGCTCGGCGACCACCCCGGCGACCAGGTCCTCGATGGAGCCCTGGTCGGTGGCGTCGAACCGGACGGCGGTGGCGGCGTCGCCGATCCCGGCGGCGGTCTCCTTCGCCCCGTCGACGTTGATGTCGGCGACCACGACGCGGGCGCCCTCGCGGGCCAGCGTCCGCGCCGTCTCCCGGCCGATCCCGGCGGCACCGCCGGTGACCAGGGCGACCTTGCCCTCGACTCGTCCCATGCTGCGGTCTCCTCGCTGTTCGACGCGGTTCACTGGTTGAGGAAGTCGGTGACGAGCGAGACGAAGGTGTCCTCCTGCTCGACCATCGGGTAGTGCCCGGCGGACTCGACCGGGGCGAGCCGGGCGTCCGGGACGAGCCGGACGAACTCCTCGGCGTAGGACAGCGGGAGCAGTCCGTCGGAGGTGCCGTGCACGACGAGCGTGGGGGCGGCCACCAGCGGCAGCCGCCTGCGCAGGCCGCGCTCGGCGATCGGCCACATGAACTTCGTGGCCGAGCCGAGGTTCTGCGCGTCGAACAGGATCGCGGCGTGCGGGTCGTCCGGGTCCGGGGTGAAGTTCGACGGCTCCCGGGCGGGCGGTTCGCCGTGCCACTTCGCGGCCTTCACCTCAGCGGCCGCACCGAACGGGTCCAGCGTCGGCTGCTCGTCGAGCCACAGGCCGTAGGCGTTGACCAGGACCAGTCTGCGGACCAGCTGCGGGGCGAGCACCGCCAGCTCCGCGGCGAACATGCCGCCGAGCGAGTGCCCGACGACGTCGATCGAGTCGATGCCCCAGGACCGCACGAGCTCGCGGTGGTAGAGCGCGACGTCGTGCACGTCGACGAACGACTCGAAGCCGGTCGACCCGCCGTACCCGGGCTGCTCGGGCGCGAGCACCCGCCGGTCCTCGGCCAGGCGGCGCAGGAAGCCGGCGCCGCCCGGGTGCCGCTCGTATCCGTGCAGGTACAGCAGCGGCTTCCCACTGCCCTGGTCCCACAGCTCGACGTCGAACGTGCCGACGTTCGGAATCTCCAGGGTGGTCATGTGGTCCTCTCTCGGATTGCCGGATCGGGGATCAGAAGTCGGGGCCGAGCCCGCCGAGCGGCGGCATCCCGGAGTGCGCCCACAGCCCCCCGTCGGCGACGACGTGGGTGCCGGTGACGAACGCGGCCTCGTCGGAGGCGAGGAACAGCACCACGGCGGCGATCTCCTCCGGGCGCCCGTAGCGGCCCATCGGGATGGCGTCGCGGATGTCCTCCCAGGTCTGCGGTGCGCGCTCGCGGAGCCGGTCGATCGGCGGGGTGCCGATCGGGCCGGGGCAGACGGCGTTGCACCGGATGCCCTTGCGCGCGTACTCGATCCCGGTGACCCGGGACAGGTTCACCACCCCGGCCTTGAGCACGTTGTAGGCGCCGAGCCCGAAGTCGCCCGCCAGCCCGGACACCGACGCCGTGTTGACGATCGAGCCGCGGCCGGCGGCCAGCATCGGCACCAGCGCGACCTTGGTCGCGTACCAGTACGAGACGAGGCCGATGTCCAGCGAGCGGCGGAAGCCGTCGAGGGTCAGGTCGCCGATCCGCCCCGCCTCGAAGCCGACGTGGTTGTTGTGCAGGATGTCCAGCCCGCCGTGCTCGCCGACGGCGAACCCGACGACCCGGTCGATCTCGGCCGGGTCGGCGGCGTCGGCGTGCAGGAAGTCGATCGTGGCGCCGCCCGCGCGCAGCTCGGCGGCCACCCGCCCGCCGGCGTCGGCGTCGATGTCGGCGAGCACCACCCGGGCCCCCTCCCGGGTGAACGCGCGGGCGGTCGCGGCGCCGATGCCGGAACCGCCGCCGGTGATCACGGCGACCTTGCCGTCGAGACGCATGGGGGTCCTTCCAGATGGGGTCACAGCAGGGACGACCGGGGCCGGCGGGATGGTCACGCCCGGCGCGGGACGGTGTCGCACATCGAGTCTGTGCAGATCGGGCCGCCCGGACAATGGGAGGCCGTCCACGGCTGTCGCCGTTGTCGTGGACGGCCTCCCACGCCGCGGGCGGGTCAGGGCGTCACGAGGTGACGCCGACCCCGCGGAAGGTGGGCGCGTACGCCGGCCGGTAGCCCTCGGGGAACACGGCCCGGTCGGTCCACGCGCTCGGCGGGTAGTGCGCGTGCAGCGGGAACACCTTCCGGACGTTCTTCTCCTCCTGGATCATCCGGTGCATCGCAGGTGTCCGCGCCTCCCGGTCGGCGCCGGCCAGCGCCTGCAGCCAGGCGTCCTGGAACTCCGGTGTCGAGGTGTTCCACGGGTTGGCGAACTGGCCCGGCAGGCTGGCCTGATAGACCGTCGTCGGGTCCTGGAACGGGGCACCCATGCCGGGGAAGGCGTCGCCCTCCTGGCGGCCGTAGAAGGTGACCGCGGTGGTCGGCGACTCGACGACCCGGGTGCTCGCCCGGAGCCCGGACTCGGCCAGCATCGGCACCAGCGCCTCCGCGACGGCCCGGTGGTCGTCCAGCCCGGGGACGATCATCTCGAAGTCCACGCCGTCGGGATGGCCCGCCTCGGCGAGCAGCGCGCGGGCCCGCTCCGGGTCGTAGGCGTAGTCCGGGTTCGCCGGGGTGACGGTGGGATCGAACGCCCAGTAGTCCGGCGGCATGTACTGGGCGACCGGGGTGCCGATCCCGAAGAAGACGCCGTCGACGATCGCCTGCCGGTCGATCGCGTGTTCCATCGCCCGGCGCACCCGGATGTCGTCGAACGGCGGCCGGCCGGTGTTCATGTACATCGACATGATCGACAGGCTCTTGGACGGGGCGGTCTGCAGCCCGGCGGCGGCCGCCTGGTCTGCCTGCGACGGGTCCAGGTAGGTCAGCTCGGCCTGCCCGGTCTGCAGCATGTTCAGCCGGGTCGGCGCCGAGGTCTGGACGTAGATCTCGTAGTGCGCCGCGCGGGCGGCCTCCGGGTCCCAGTACTCCGGGTTGCGGTCGTAGCGGGTGATCTGGCCGGGGATGTACTCGGCGAGGGTCGCCATGCCCGAACCGACCGGGTTCTGGTCGAGATCGGGATTGTCGAACGCCGCCGGGCTGATCATCGACCCGGCCGAGCCGCTGAACAGCGCGGGCAGGTTGCCGCCCGGGCCGGACAGCTCGACGCGGGCGGTGAACTCGTCGACGACCTCGACGCCGGACACCCGGGCCAGCGCCCCGCGCTGGGTGCTCTCCTCCATCGTGCGGGCGCGCTCCAGGTTGGCGCGCACCGCCTCGGCGTTGAACGGGGTGCCGTCGACGAACGTCACGTCCTCGCGCAGGGTCAGCACGATCGCGGTGTCGTCGTCGACGAACTCCCAGGACGTGGCGAGCTGCGGGACGAGCTCACCGTCCTCGTCCTCCATGACGAGCTGGTCGTAGACGAGCCGGAAGAAGATCATGTCCCACGGGTTGGCGGACCGGTGCGGGTCGAACGTCGACGGGTTCTGCACGAACACGTAGCGGAACGTGCCCTCGGGGTCGATCTCGCCGTTGCCCGCGGCCCGCGACGCCCCACCGCACGCGGACAGGGCCAGTGCGAGCACCGCTATCACGGCGATCGGCCAGCGGGAGCGCGGACGCAGCACCATTGCTGTGTTCACTCGGATCTCCTGACGGGATGGAAGGGGTCAGCGGCTGATCGCCACGCCCCGGAAATGTGCTGCATAGGCGGGGCGGTAGCCCTCGGGGAACAGGACGTCGTCGCTCCACACGCTGGGCGGCTGCGCGGCGAAGATGCCGAACTGGCGCAGCAGGCCCTTCTCCTCCTCGATCATGCGGTGCACCGCGTCCAGCCGGTCCTCGCGGGTCTCCCCGCGCAGCGAGTCGTCCCAGGCCTGCTCGAACTCCGGGGAGGTGGTGCCCCACGGGTTCATGAACTGGCCGGGCAGGTTCGACTCGTACTGGTTGGACGGGTCGACGAACGGGGCCTGGGCGCCGATGTAGGCGTCGCCCTCCTGGCGGCCGAAGAAGGTGGCCGGCGTGGTGGCCGGCTCGACCACCTGCGGCCGGGCCCGGATCCCGACCTCGGCGAGCATCGGGATGACCGCCTCCGCGACGGTGCGGTGGTCGTCCAGCGCCGGGATGAGCATGTCGAACTCGAGGCCGTCCGGATGGCCCGCCTCGGCGAGCAGCGCCCGGGCGCGCTCGGGGTCGTAGCCGTACTGCGGATCCTCGGCGCCGATTCCCGGGTGGTGGGCCCAGTGGTCCGGCGGCACCAGCTGCGCGACCGGTTCGCCGATCCCGAAGAACACCCCGTCGACGATCGCCCTGCGGTCCACCGCGTGCTCCATCGCCTGCCGGACCCGCAGGTCGTCGAACGGCGGGGACCCGGTGTTCATCGTCATCCGGAAGATCGTCGTGCTGACCGACGGCTGCACCTGCAGACCGGCGGCGACCGCCTGGTCCTGGGTGGACGGGTCGAGGTAGGTCATGTCGATCTGGCCGGTCAGCACCATGTTCAGCCGGGTCGGCGACGAGGGCTGCACGTAGATCTCGACACCGGCCACCCGCACGGCGTCCGGATCCCAGTACCCCTCGGCGCGGGCGTACCGGGAGACCTGGCCCGGCACGTGCTCGGTGAGGGTGAACATGCCCGAGCCGACCGGGTTCTGGTCCAGGTCCGGATTGTCGAACGCGCCCGGGTTGATCATGGAGCCGTGCCGCTCGGTGAACAGGGCGGGCAGGTTCCCGCCGGGGCCGTCGAGCAGGATCCGCACGGTGGTCGGGTCGGGCGTCTCGATCGACCCGATCGCCCGCAGCGCCCCGGCGACGGTGCTGCCCTCCAGCTCGCGGGCGCGCTCCAGGTTGGCGGCCACCGTCGAGGAGTCGAACGGGGTCCCGTCGTGGAAGGTGACGTCGTCGCGCAGCGTCAGCTCCAGCACCCGGCCGTCGTCGAGGAACTCGTAGCCGGTGGCGAGCATCGGCAGGATCTCGCCGTCGGAGTTCTCCTGCAGCAGCTGGTCGTAGACCAGGCGCAGGTTCACCATGTCCCAGGCGTTGCCGGAGCGGTGCGGGTCGAACGTCGACGCCGCCTGCACGAACGCGTAGCGGAACACGGCGTCCGGATCGGGTTCGCCGGACGCGGCGGCCTGGCCGCCGCCGCCACAGGCGGTCAGCACCAGCGCGAGTGCGGCGACGAGGGCGCCGAGCAGGCGCCCACGTCGGGTGGGGGTGGTCATCGGGGTTACCTCCGGGGAGCGGGTCAGCCGGTGAACTGCCCACCGGCGGGCAGCAGGAGCTGGCCGGTGGTGAACGACGATTCGTCGGAGGCGAGGAACAGGCAGCTCGCCGCGATCTCCTCGGGGCGGCCCAGCCGGTTCATCGGGGTGATGCTCATGGCCATCCCGAGCGCGGTGGCGTCGTCCTCGATGCCGGCGATCATCGGGGTGGCGGTGTAGCCGGGGCCGACGGCGTTGACCCGGACGCCGGTGGCGGCCAGCTCCAGCGCCAGCACCTTGGTCAGCATGAACACGCCCGCCTTGGACACGCAGTACGGCGCCGCCCCGGCGAGCGGGATCTTCGCCGCGCTGGAGGCGATGTTGACGATCGACCCGCCGGTGCCCTGCGCGAGCATCTGCCGGGCCAGCGCCCGGTCGGTGAGCATGACGCCGGTGACGTTGATGTCGAGCACCCGCCCGAACGCCTCGGTGTCCAGGTTGACCAGGTGGGTGCTCTGCTCACCGGCCGCCCGGTTCTGCACGTTGCTGCGCCCGGCGGCGCTGGCGACACCGGCCGAGGCGACCCCGACGTCGACCCTGCCGAAGCGCTCGACGGCGGCCGCGACGAGCGCGTCGCACTGCTGCCCGTCGGTGGTGTCGGTGCGCACGTACAGCGCGCTGCGGCCGGCCTTCTCGACGAGCGCGACGGTCTCGTCGGCCGGGGCGATGTCGCCGACGACGACGTCGGCGCCCTCCTGCGCGAACCGCTCCGCGGTGGCCCGGCCGATCCCGCTGGCCCCGCCGGTCACGACCGCGACCCGGCCCTCCAACGCCCTGCCCATGGGGTGCTCCTCTCCTGCGTGTGATCGTTCGGGGGTGGTTCAGCGGTCCGGGACGACGACGACCTTCACCGAGCCGTCGACGGCGTGCTGCGCGGCGAACGCCTCGTCCACCCGGGACAGCGGCACCCGGTGCGACACCAGCGACGTCACGTCGACCGCTCCGCCGGTCAGCAGCCGGAACGCCTCCGCCCCGTCGTCGGCGGTGTAGGCGAAGCTGCCGCGCAGCCGGAGCTCCTTCTGGACCACGGTGTCGACGTCGACCGGCGGGACGTGCCCGGCCAGCCCGGCGAGCACTACGGTGCCGCCGGCCCGGGTGAGCGCGGTCGCCGCGGCGAGCATCGGCCCGGCCCCGGAGCACTCGACGAACGCGGCGACGTTCCCGCTGCCCGGCTGGTAGGGCGAGTCCGAGGTCCCCCAGCGCTCCCGGACGTGGGCGACCGGATCGGTGCGCCGGGCGTCGATCACGGCGGCGCCGGTCTCCGCGGCCCGTTCCAGCCGGGGCGGCGAGACGTCGATGCCGAGCACGTCGGTGACGCCGTGGGCGGCGAGCACCCGCAGCACGCACTGACCGATCGACCCGAGGCCGGCGACCACGACCGGGCCGCCGCCGGCGGTGGCGCCGGACAGCCGCACCGCGCGGACCGCGACCGACAGCGGCTCCAGGAACGCGCCCTCCTCGAAGGTGACCGGATCGGGCAGCCGGTAGAGCTTGCCGTCCTCGGCGTCGGGCACCAGCACCTGCTCGGCGAGCCCGCCGCCCGCGCTGCTGCGCGGGCCGGCGCACAGGTTGGTGCTGCCCTCCCGGCAGCGCGTGCAGGAGCCGCAGGGCCCCATCGGGATGACGGCGACCCGGTCGCCGGGGGCGAGCGTGGTGATCCCCTCCCCGACCGACGCGACGGTGCCTGCGTACTCGTGGCCCATCCGGGCGCCCGCGGTGATCCAGGCGCCCTCGGCGTAGGCGTGCACGTCGGAGCCGCAGATGCCGCAGGCCCGCACGTCCAGCACGACGGCGCCGGGGCCGGGATCCGGGGCGGGCTCGTCGACGAGCCGGACGTCGCCGACACCGTGCCAGCGGGTGGCCCTCATGCCGACACCTCCGCCCCGGACGGCGCGCGCGGCGGCCGCGCCCCGGCGGCCGGCCGGTCCAGCGTCCGCACCGACGCCCCCGACAGGCGCGGGCCGGTGGTGTGCAGGTGGCAGGCGACCTCGCCGGCGCCGGGCACCCGGGTCGGCAGCGGGACCTCGGTGCGGCACAGGTCCATCACGTACGGGCAGCGGGTGTGGAACCGGCACCCCGGCGGGACCCGGGACGGGTCCGGCGGGTCCCCGGCCAGCACGATCCGTTCGCGCCGGCGCTGCACCCGCGGCGCGGGCACCGGCACCGCCGACAGCAGCGCCTCGGTGTAGGGGTGCGCCGGGGCGTCGAACACCCGGGCGGCCGGGCCGTGCTCGACGATCTGCCCGAGGTACATCACGGCGACCCGGTCGGAGATGTGCCGGACCACCGACAGGTCGTGCGCGATGAACAGGTAGGTCAGCCCGATCGCCGCGGAGAGCTCCTCCAGCAGCGCGATGACCTGGTTCTGGGTGGACACGTCGAGCGCGCTGACGGCCTCGTCGAGGACCAGGATCCGCGGCTCGGCGGCGATCGCCCTGGCGATCGTGATGCGCTGGCGCTGGCCGCCGGAGAACTCGTGCGGGTAGCGCATCATGTACTCCGGCGGGAGCCCGACCCGCCGCAGCAGCTCGGCCACCCGCTCCACCCGCTCCCGGCGGTCCAGCCGCAGGTGCACGTCGAGCGGCTCGGCGACCGAGTCCCGGACCAGCATCGACGGGTCCAATGAGGAGTACGGGTCCTGGAACACCATCTGGATGTCCCGGCGCGCCGACCGCAGCGGGCGGGCCGGCAGGTCCAGCAGCTCCCGGCCGTCCAGCCGGACCGAGCCGGACTCCGGCTCGACCAGCCGCATCAGGCCGCGCGCGGTGGTGGACTTGCCGCATCCGCTCTCGCCGACCAGCCCGAGCGTCTCGCCCTGGTGCAGCTCGAAGGACACGCCGTCGACCGCCCGGACCGGCGCCGGGCGCCTGCGCAGCAGCGAACGCCGGGCCGCGAACGACACGACGAGGTCCTGCACCTCCAGCAGCGGGGTCACGACGCACCTCGCAGGGTCAGCTCGGTGTGCCGCAGGCAGCGTGTGCTGTGTGCGCTGCCCGCCCGGTGGGCGCCGTCGGCGGGTCGGGCGGCCCGCAGCTCGGGCGCGGAACCGGTGGTGCACCCGTCGGTGGTGTAGGGGCAGCGCGGATGGAACCGGCAGCCCGCGGGCATCCCGCCGACGCGTGGCGGCTGACCCTCGACCACCGAGAGCTCCGCGGCGGGCCGGTCCATCCGGGGCATCGCCGCCAGCAGGCCCTCCATGTACGGGTGGTGCGGCGCGTCGAACAGGTCGTCGATCGCCGCACTCTCCACGATCTGCCCGGCGTACATCACCAGCACCCGGTCGCAGACGTCGGCGACGACGCCGAGATCGTGCGTGATGACGATGACCGACATGCCGTGCTCGCGCTGGATCTCGCGCAGCAGCTCCAGGATCTGCGCCTGCACGGTGACGTCCAGCGCGGTGGTGGGCTCGTCGGCGATGATCACGTCCGGGTTGCAGGCGAGCGCGATCGCGATCATCACGCGCTGGCGCATCCCGCCGGAGAACTCGAACGGGTACTGCGCGGCCCGCCGTCGCGGATCGGGCACCCCGACCCGTTCGAGCAGGCCGACCGCGCGGTCCCGGGACGCCCGCCGGGACAGGCCCTCGTGCCTGCGGAGCACCTCGGCGATCTGGTCGCCGACCGTGAACGCCGGGTTCAGGCTGGTCATCGGCTCCTGGAAGATCATCGCGATGTTGGGACCGCGGATGTCGGACATCTCCCGGGGGGTCAGCCTGGTCAGGTCGTGATCGAGCACCCGCAGCACCTCGGCCCGCACCCGGGTCTGGCGGGCCGGCATCAGCCCGGCGATCGACAGGCAGGTCACGCTCTTGCCGGAGCCGGACTCGCCGACGATGCCGAGTGTCTCGCCGCGGGCGACGGCGAAGCTGACGCCGTCCACGACGCTCGCCCAGCCGTCCTCGGTGAGCACCTCGACGACGAGGTCCTCGACCTGCAACGTGTACCGGGTGTCGGGTGCGCCGGTTCCGGGCGCCGGGGCGGGTCCGCTGTGCGGCACGGGAATCTCCGTCCGGGATACGGGGGTCATCGGCTCTCGGTCCGTTCCTCGCGGCCCAGCGCGTCGCGCAGGCCGTCGCCGAGGGTCACGAAGGTGAAGACGGTCAGTGCGATCAGCGCACCGGGGAAGATCCCCAGCCAGGGCGAGCGGCCGTAGTACAGGAAGCCCTCGCGGATCATCGATCCCCAGCTCGCGTCGGGCGGCTGGACACCCAGCCCGAGGAAGCTCAGCCCGGCCTCGGCGAGCATCGCGTAGCCGGCGGTGACCGCGATCGCCACGGTCAGCGGGGAGAGCGTGTTCGGCAGCACGTGCCGGACGATGATCATCCAGGTGGGCGTGCCGATGCTGCGGGACGCCTCGACGAAGGTCTCCTCCTTCAGCCCCATGACCACACCGCGGACCAGCCGCAGGAAGCGCGGGGCGAGCAGCAGCCCGACCGCCAGCATCGCGTTGCGCAGGCTCGGGCCGAGCACCGCGACCAGGGCGATCGCCAGCAGCAGCGGCGGGAAGCTCATCGCCGCGTCGTTGAGCCGCATCACCACCGCGTCCAGCCGGCCGCCGACGAAGCCGGTGAGGAAGCCCAACGGCACCCCGATCACCATCGCGACGGCCAGCGCCAGGCAGATCGCGAGCAGCGAGACCCGGGTGCCGACGATCAGCCGGCTCAGCGTGTCCCGGCCGAGCTGGTCGGTGCCGAGCAGGTGCCCGGGCGAGAACGGGTCGAGCAGCACGCCACGCAGGTTCTGCGCGTTCGGGTCGGCCGGGGTGATCAGCGGGCCGAACAGGGCCACCAGCACCAGCACCGACAGCACACCGAGGGCGATCATCGCGGACCGGTTGCGGCGCACCCGCCTGCGGAAGTCGGCGAACGCCCCGCCACCGCCGTGGGTGACGGCCGCGGGCACCGGCGCCGGTTCGTCGTTCGTCATCGGGGTCGCACCTTCGGGTTGAGGTAGCCGTACGCGAGATCGACCAGCAGGTTCGACACGACCGCCACCAGCACCGCGACCAGCACGATGCCCTGGATCACCGGGATGTCCCGGGTGGTGACGGCGTTGATCGCGACCTGGCCGAGCCCCGGCACGCCGAACACCTGCTCGACCAGCACCGCGCCGCCGAGCAGCGCGGTGATCTGCAGGCCGAGCACCGTCACCAGCGGGACGCTCGCGTTCTTGAGGACGTGTTTCCCGATCACCATGCGGCCGCGCAGGCCCTTCGCCCACGCCGTGCGCACGTAGTCCTGTTGCAGCACACCGATGATGGAGCCGCGCAGCTGCCGGGCGCTCTCCGCGGCGCCGGCGATGCCCAGCGTCAGCGCGGGCAGCAGCAGGTGCGAGAGCCAGCCGGTCGGGTCCTCGGTCAGCGGCACGTAGCCGGTGGCGGGCAGCCAGCCGAGGGCGAGGCTGAAGATCAGCACGAACACCAGGCCGAGCCAGAACGACGGCATCGCGATCCCGAGCGACGAGCCGATCCCGGCGATCCGGTCGATCCAGGTGCCGCGGCGCAGCGCCGAGACGATCGCCGTGGGGACGGCGATGAGCAGGGAGAACACCAGTGCCGTCGCGGCGAGCGCGATCGTGACCGGCAGGCCGTCGCCGATCGAGGTGGCGACCGGGCGGCTGGTGAACAGCGAGGTCCCGAGATCGCCGGCGACGGCGGCGGTGACCCAGTCCCAGTACTGGACCGCGGTCGGCCGGTCCAGCCCGAGCCGGTCGCGCACGGCGGCGACCTGCTCGACCGTGGCGTCCGGGCCCGCGATGGTCACGGCCGGGTCGCCGGGGATGAGCAGCACGAGGCCGAAGGCCACGAACGTGACCAGGACCAGCACCGGCACCGTGGCCAGCACGCGCAGGGCGAAGAACTTCAGCACCGTTGGTCGACCTCCTCGTTGACGTCGGCATGCGGCGGTGCGGCCGGGCGCCCGCGCAGCGGCCCGGTCGGCAGGAGTGGGGAATCGCCGTTTCCGGCGGAGTCAGAACGGCGGGGTGACGCCGGACACGGACGCTAAGCGCAGCGCCGCGCGAGCCGCAATGGGCTCGTCGGATTTTCCGGAATCCCGGCCCGGTTGTGTGTGGATGCCCACCGGGGACGAGCCGAAAGTGGACACCGTCCCATTGTTCGGCATTCTCGGCGGCCCACACGATAGCGCGGTCCACACCGTGGACGCCGAGAGCACCCGCTCGTGTGGAGGGGACAGCGATGAAGTTCCACTGGTTCGCGGAGGTCACCTACGACGGCCTGCCGGACTCGTTCCCAGCCCCCGGGCAGGGCGCCTGGGTGGACAGCCCGGTCGCGATGGCCGACCCGCACCGGATCGGGGCGAACTACCGGAGCTTCGTGCGGCTCATGCAGCAGGCCGACCGGGAGGGGTTCGACGGCCTCGCCGTCAACGAGCACCACCAGACGCCGTTCGCGATGACGCCGTCGCCGAACCTGCTGGCCGCCAGCCTCGCGAGCTCCACCGAGCACGCCGCCATCCTGGTCATCGGGGACTCACTGGCGCTGTACAACCCGCCGGTCCGGGTCGCCGAGGAGCTTGCCTACCTGGACTGCCTGTCCGGCGGGCGGGTGATCGCCGGCTTCGTGTTCGGCACCCCGATGGACTCCTCCTACGCCTATGCGCGACCGCCGGTGGAGCTGCGCGAACGCTTCCACGAGGCGCGCGAGCTCGTGCTGCGGGCCTGGCGCGAGCCGGAGCCGTTCGCGTTCAACGGCAGCTACACCCAGCTGCGCTACGTCAACCTGTGGCCGCGCCCGATCCAGCAGCCGCCGCCGATCTGGGTCCCCGGCTCCGGCAGCCCGGAGACCTGGGAGCTGGTCACCCGGGAGAACTACTGCTACGGGCACCTCTCGTTCTCCGGCCTGCGCGCGGCGAAACCGATCGTGAATCGGTACTGGGATTACGTGGCCGACCACGACGGCGACCTGAACCCGCATCGCATGGCATTCACCCAGCTGATCTGTGTCGCGGATTCCGATGCCGAGGCGGAACGGAAGTACGCGGATGCCGTGCGCTATTTCCAGCGGGTGCGCGATCCCGCACTGCGGTTCGCGACGCCGCCCGGCTACACCAGCCCGGCCGCGCTGCGCGGGATGCTCGCCCGGACCACCGACCCGCAGGCGATGGAGGACAAGCGGCGCGCGGTGGCCGGCGAGATGAGCTTCTGGGAGTACGACGAGAAGGGCTACATCATCGCCGGCACCCCGGACCGGGTCGAGCAGCGGGTCCGCGAGCTGGCGACCGAGCTGCGGGTCGGGCAGCTGATCGCGTCGCTGCACATGGGCGACCTGCCCGAGGAGACCGCGGCCGAGAACACCCACCTGTTCGCCACCCGGGTCATGCCGAAGCTGCGTGACCTGTGGGCCGACCGGCCCGACCACTGGACCCCGGCCGGGCTGCGCCCGGGACCGGCGATCGGCGACGCGGCGCTCGCCGGAGGGAGCTGACCATGCCCACGGTCACCGTGAACGGTGTCGGGATCCACCACCAGATCCACGGCGAGGGACCGCCGCTGCTGCTGATCTCCGGGCTGGGGGCGAACTCCGCGGCCTGGGCGGGCGTGCTGCCCCGGCTGGCCGCGACGCACCGGGTGATCACCCTGGACAACCGCGGGACCGGGCGCAGCGCCGTCCCGCCCGGCCCGTACCCGGTCGACACGATGGCCGACGACGTCGCCGCGCTGCTCGAGCACCTCGGTCCCGGCCCGGTCGCGGCCGTCGGCTGGTCGATGGGCGGCTCGATCCTGCAGTCGCTGCTGGTCCGGCGGCCCGAGCTGCTCTCCCGGGCCGTGCTGCTCAACGCGTTCCCGTCCTACACCCCGGTCCAGCACGCCTGGCTGGACTGCGGGCTCGCGCTGCGGCGGGCCGGCGTCGATCCGGTGGCGATCGCGCTGCACGGCCTGCCGTGGGGCTTCACCGGCGCCGCGCTCGCCGACCACGATCTCGCCGCCGCCCAGGCCGGGCTCGTCGCACAGGACCCGTACCCGACGTCGCGGGCCGGCTTCGAGGCGCAGGCCGCCGGCCTGCGGGTCTACGACTCGCGCGCCGGTCTCGGCTCGGCCCGGACCCCGACGCTGGTGCTGACCGGCGCCGAGGACGTGCTCACCCCGGTCGCGCAGTCGGTGGAGATGGCCGCGCTGCTGCCGGACGCGACGCTGCAGGTACTGCCCCGCGGCGGGCACGGCATGATCGTCGAGTACCCCGAGCCGACGCTGGCCGCGATCACCGCCTTCCTCGCCGCCCCGGCCGGGGTGCCGGCGTGAGCCGCCCGGCCCGGGACCGCGGCCGGACCGCCCGGCGGGACGCCCCGTGACCCGGCCGGCCGGTACCGCCGGGTCCGGCCTGTCCGCGGCGCTCGACGCGCTGCACGCCGGCCGGCCGGTCGGGCTGCTCGACGATCTCGTCCCGGCACCCGCGGCCGCCGGCGCGATCGTCGTCGCCGGGGACCGGATCGACACCGCCACGATGGCCCTGCTGGTCCGGGTCACCAGCGGCGTCGTCGCCGTCGCCGCACCCGCCGAGCGGCTCGACGCACTGCGGATCCCGCCGATGCCGGGCGGGCACGGCGATCCCGGCCGGCCCGGGTTCGCGGTCGCCGTCGACCTGGCCACCGGCATCACCACCGGCATCTCCGCCCGGGACCGCTCGGCCACCGTCCGGGCGCTGGCCGATCCGTCGAGCTCGGCCGAGGCGTTCACCCGGCCCGGTCACGTGCTCCCGGTGCGGTCCCGCGACGGCGGGGTGCTCGCCAGGGCGCGGCCGGCCGAGGCCGCGATGGACCTGTGCCGGGCCGCGGGCCGGGAACCGGTCGCGGCGCTCGCCACCGCCGTCGACGACGCGGGTGGCGCCGGCTCCGCGGCGGTGCTGGAGTCGGTCGCCGCGCGGCACCCGATGCCGCTGGTCCGCGTCTCCGAGGTGCTCTCCCACCGGCGGGCGGAGATCGCCCGGGTGCTCGGCGACCTCGGCGCCGGCCGCGGGGTCCTCATCGGCGGAACGGCGCTCGGCGGGACGGCGGTCGCCTGAGCCGTGCACCCTCCCCTTCCGGACGGTCCCCCGACCACCCGCCCGGCCGGGACCGCACCCGCGGTCACCCGGCGCGGCCTGTTCCTCGCGCTCGTCTGCAGCACCCAGTTCGTGCTGCTGGTCGGCGGGACCGTCGTCACCGTGTCGCTGCCCGCCATCGGCGCCGAGCTGGCGTTGTCCCCCGCGGGCCTGCAGTGGGTGCTCACCGCGTTCATGCTGACCTTCGGCTGCCTGCTCCTGCTCGGCGGGCGCACCGCCGACGTGCTGGGCAGGCGCCGGGTGTTCCTGGCCGGCCTGGTGCTGTTCGCCGCCGGATCGCTGCTCTGCGCGCTCACCACCACCCCCGGCCTGTTCATCGCGGCCCGGGCCGCCGCCGGAGCCGGCGCGGCCCTCGCATCACCGGCCGCGATGTCGCTGCTCACCACGGTGTTCGTCGCACCCGGCGAACGCAGCCGGGCGCTGGGCGCCTGGGCGGCGGTCGGGGCCGCGGGGGCGACGCTGGGCAACGTGGTGGGCGGACTGCTGACCACCGCCGGGGGCTGGCGCTGGATCTTCCTGGTGAACGTCCCGATCTGCGTGCTCGCCGTCGTCGGGGCGTTCCTGCTGGTACCGGCGCTGCCCGGGGTCCGCGGCCAGCGGCTGGCGATCGTCGACGGGCTGCTCGGCACGGTCGCGGTCGGCATGCTGATCCTCGGGCTGACGCTGGTCCAGACCCGCGGCGTGGACCCGGTCGCGATCGCGCTGCTCGCCGGGACCGTGCCGGTGGCCGGGCTGTTCCTGCTGATCCAGGCCCGGCACCCGGATCCGCTGCTGCCGCTGTCGCTGTTCCGCTCCCGCACCGCGATCGCCTACCTGTTCATGCTGGTCACCGCCGGGACGTCGATCGGGCCGTACTACGTCAGCTCGCTGTTCATGCAGCAGACGCTGGGCTGGACGGCGCTGCAGGCCGGGGCGGCGTTCGTCCCGTGGGCGGTGCTGATCGCGGTCGTCGCGCAGGTGGTGTCCCGGGTCCTGCAGCGGACCGGGCCGCGGCTGGTCATCCCGCCCGCGCTGCTGGCCGTGGCCGCGGGCGGTGCGGTGCTCGCGACGGCGATGCGGCCGGACGCGACCTACCTCGGCGGGCTGCTGCCGGCGTTCCTGCTGCTCGGCCTGGGCACCGGCGCGGCGGGCGTCGCCTGCACGGTGACCGCGATGTCCGGCATCCCGCCCGAGCGGCACGGGGTCGGCGCCGGGGCGCTGAACAGCACCCAGGCGGTCGGCAGCGCGCTCGCGATCGGGATCGCCGTGCTGCTCGCCGGGGCCGGCGGGTCCGTCCCCGGCGCGGCCCCCGGCCTGGACGGCTACCGGTTCGCGCTGCTCACCGTCGCCGGTGTGGCCCTGGCCGCCGCCGCGCTGGCCGCGGCCACGCTCCCGCCCCGGAACCCGCACACCCCCTGAGCCCGCCGCACACCTGTTGCGGCGGGTGTGCGGCGGCGCGCAGGGGTGTGCGGTCAGGACGCGGTGAGCGTCCGGCTCCAGAGGGAGGCGCCGGTCTGGTCGCGCAGGTGCACGGTCAGGGCGGAGCCGTCGCCGGCCACGTCCAGCTCGCCGAAGTGCTGGAAGCCCTCCAGCGGGGACGCGCCCGGGCGGTCCGGGCCGCGGACGAACTCGGCGCGCGGGCCGAACGTCGGGTCCAGCTCGTTCGGCCCGAACGCCCCGGCGTGCAGCGGCCCGGACACGAACTCCCAGAACGGGTCGAAGTCGTCGAACGCGGCCCGGTCCGGCGAGTAGTGGTGGGCGGCGGTGTAGTGCACGTCCGCCGTCACCCAGACGACGTCGCGGACCTGCCTGCGGTGCAGCGCCGCGAGCACCCCGGCGATCTCCGACTCGCGCCCGGACGGCGGCCCGGGGCGGCCGTTCGCGACGGCCTCCCAGGCGGTGTCGCCGTCGGGGACCAGCACGCCCAGCGGCATGTCCGACTGGACGATCTTCCAGGTCGCCCGGGACGACGCCAGCGCGTCGACCAGCCAGCGCGCCTGCCGCTCCCCCAGGATCCGCTCGTCCGGCCCGGTGTTGGCGGTGTTCGGGCCGCGGTAGGAGCGCATGTCGATCACGAACACCTCGACGTGCGGGCCGAACGTCAGCCGCCGGTACACCCGCCCGTCGACGGCGGCGCGCGGATCGAGCGGCTGCCACTCGTGGAACGCGCGGAACCCCCGGGCGGCGAGCACGTCGACCCGCCGCTCGGTGTAGCCCTCGGCGGGCCCGCCGGTGAGGACCTCCCCCGGGTACCAGTTGTTGGTGACCTCGTGGTCGTCCCACTGCACGATCTGGGCGACCGACGCGGCGTACCGGCGCAGGTGCTCGTCGAGCAGGTTGTAGGCGTACTGGCCGCGGAACTCGGCGAGCGACTCGGCGACCTTCGCCTTCTCCGGGGTCAGCTCGTTGCGCCAGATCCGGCCGTCCGGCAGCGTGAGGGACTCGGTCAGCGGCCCGTCGGCGTACACCGTGTCGCCGCAGTGCAGGAACAGGTCGGGTCGGCGGTCGGCCATCGCGGAGAAGATCCGCATGCCGCCGTGGCCGCGGTCGATCCCCCAGCCCTGCCCGGCGACGTCGCCGGACCACTGGATCCGGACCGGCTCGCCCGGCCCGGGCGGGGCGCGGAACGACCCGGTCAGCGGCTCGCTCGCCGGCCCGCCGTCGAGCGGATCGGCGCGGACCCGGTAGTGCACCCGGCCGGTGCCCGCGGGCACCCGCAGCTTCCCGGCCAGGTCGGTGTCCGGGGTCAGCACCGGGCCGGGGATCCGGCGGGCGCGCCGGAACCCCGGATCGTCGGCGACCTCGACCACCATCCGGGACGGCCGGTCGGCCCGGGTCCACACCAGACCCGAGCCAAGCCGGACGTCGCCGGCCTGCACCCCGTGGGTGAGGACGGGACGGCCGGTCCGGAGCAGGGCCGGTCCGGCGGAGGCGGCGGCGGGCAGCCCGAGCGCGGCGGCACCGGCGATGCCGCCGGCGACCGCGGTGCGCAGCAGGGCGCGTCGGTTCAGGACGTGTCGTTCGGAGACCACGACGACCGATGCTCACCCGTCGGGGTGACCCGGTGCCCCCGTCCGGCCGACGTCCGGATGAACGTCGGGTGCCCGGCCGGTCAGCCGAACAGCGCCGGGATCTTCAGCACCAGCTGGTACAGGCCGTAGGCGAACGGCACCCCGACCCAGATCCAGGCCAGCACTGCGCCGACCCACTGCAACGGCCCCCACGTGGCGGCGGCCTCCGGTGTGCTCACGACTGCGCTCCCTTCGACGCGACGGCCTCGCGGTCGGCCGGTTCGTCCGGCTCCGGCTCGTGGTGCTTCGGGTCCACCGGCTTGATCAGCTCGTTGCAGACGAAGGCGATCACGAGCAGTACGATCATGATCGCGAACGCCGCGGTGTAGCGGCCGGGGCCCTCGACCCCGGCGTCGATCCGAGCGTCGGCGATCGCGTTGACGATCAGCGGCCCGAGCACGCCGGCGGTGGACCAGGCGGTCAGCAGCCTGCCGTGGATCGCGCCGACCTGGTAGGTCCCGAACAGATCGCGCAGGTAGGCGGGCACGGTGGCGAACCCGGCGCCGTAGAACGACAGGATCAGCACCGACGCGACCAGGAACAACGCCCGGCTCTGGTTCGGGATCAGCGTGATCAGCAGGTACAGCAGCGCACCGACGCCGAGGTAGATGCGGTACATGTTCTTCCGGCCCAGCACGTCGGACAACGACGACCAGGCGATCCGGCCCAGCGAGTTCGCCAGCGACAGGATCGAGACGAACCCGACCGCGGCGGCGGCCAGCGTCTCCGCCGTGCCGGTCTCGGCGAAGAAGTCCTGGAAGATCGGGTTGGCCCGCTCCAGGATGCCGATGCCAGCCGTGACGTTGAAGCAGAGCACCACCCAGAGCAGCCAGAACTGCGGCGTCCGCAGCGCGTTGCGGGCCGACACCTGGCCGGTCGAGATCATCCCGGACTTCTTCGCCTGGCCCGGCGTCCATCCGGCGGGCGCCCAGCCCTCGGCGGGCACCCGGATGAGCAGCCAGCCCACCGACATGAACACCAGGTAGATGGCGCCCATCGCGAGGAACGTGTTCCCGATCCCCGGCACCGACGGCGAGTCACCGCTCGCGCCGAACGTCGACAGCAGCGACGCGGTCAGCGGCGATGCGATCAGCGCACCGCCACCGAAACCCATGATGGCCAGCCCGGTCGCCAGTCCCGGCCGGTCCGGGAACCACTTGATGAGCGTCGACACCGGGGAGATGTAGCCGACCCCGAGACCGATCCCGCCGACGAAGCCGTAGCCCAGCACCACCAGCCAGAACCAGCCCAGGTGCAACCCGATCCCGGAGATCATGAAGCCGGACACGAAGCAGGCCGTCGCGACCACCATCGCCCAGCGCGGCCCGTTGGCGTCGACCTTGGTGCCGAACAGCGCGGACGACAGCCCCAGCATGATGATCGCGAGGGTGAACGGCAGCGCGCTCGCGACGCCGGAGATGTCCAGCCCGCTCTCCAGCGGCGCCTTGAACGCGCTCCACGCGTACGCCTGGCCGATCGCCAGATGGATGGACAGCGCGGCCGGCGGAACGAGCCAGCGGCTCCATCCCGGCGGTGCGACGATGCGCTCCCTCGTCAGAAACCCGGCCGTCATGGCCCTCCTTCAAGCTCGTTGATAGCGCAACGCTAAGTAACCGTTCGGAGTACAGCAACCGGAGTAGCCGATCGATCGGCTCACCCCGCCGCACACACGACGACGCCGGTCCCGCCAGATGGCGGGACCGGCGTCGGCCGGGTACGAGGGTACTCAGGCGGAACGGTCGCGGCGCTCCCGGCGCGGGGACTGCGTCCGCGGGACGATCGTCGGGTTCACGTTCTCCTTGACGGTCTCCGCGGTGACCACGACCTTGGCGACGTCGTCGCGGCTCGGGATGTCGTACATGACCGGCAGCAGGACCTCCTCCATGATGGCGCGCAGGCCGCGGGCCCCGGTGCCGCGCAGGATCGCCTGGTCGGCGACGGCGTCCAGGGCCTCCTCGGCGAAGTCCAGCTCCACGCCGTCCATCTCGAAGAGCTTGCGGTACTGCTTCACCAGCGCGTTGCGCGGCTCGGTGAGGATCTTGACCAGCGCGTCCTTGTCCAGCGAGGTCACCGACGCGACGATCGGCAGCCGGCCGATGAACTCCGGGATCAGGCCGAACTTGATCAGGTCCTCGGGCAGCGTCTCGGCGAAGCTCTCCGCCGGGTCCATGTCCTTCTTCGAGCGGATGTCGGCGCCGAAGCCGATGCCGGACTTCCCGACCCGCTCGCCGATGATCCGCTCCAGCCCGGCGAACGCGCCCGCCACGATGAACAGCACGTTCGTCGTGTCGATCTGGATGAACTCCTGGTGCGGGTGCTTGCGGCCGCCCTGCGGCGGGACGCTCGCCGTGGTGCCCTCCAGGATCTTGAGCAGCGCCTGCTGGACGCCCTCGCCGGAGACGTCCCGGGTGATCGACGGGTTCTCCGACTTGCGGGCGATCTTGTCGACCTCGTCGATGTAGATGATCCCGGTCTCGGCGCGCTTCACGTCGTAGTCGGCGGCCTGGATCAGCTTCAGCAGGATGTTCTCGACGTCCTCGCCGACGTAGCCCGCCTCGGTCAGCGCCGTCGCGTCGGCGATCGCGAACGGGACGTTGAGCAGCTTGGCGAGGGTCTGCGCGAGGTAGGTCTTGCCGCAGCCGGTCGGGCCGAGCATCAGGATGTTCGACTTGGCGATCTCGATGTGGTCGCCGCCGTCGCCACCGGCGGCGCGGTTCCGCTCGCCGGCCTGGATGCGCTTGTAGTGGTTGTAGACCGCCACCGACAGCGTGCGCTTGGTGCCGGACTGGCCGACGACGTACTGGTCGAGGAACTCGTGGATCTCGGCGGGCTTGGGCAGCTCGTCGAGCTTCACCTCACCGGCCTCGGCCAGCTCCTCCTCGATGATCTCGTTGCAGAGATCGATGCACTCGTCGCAGATGTAGACGCCGGGGCCGGCGATGAGCTTCTTGACCTGCTTCTGGCTCTTCCCGCAGAACGAGCACTTCAGCAGGTCCCCGCCGTCGCCGATGCGTGCCATAGGTGTCGATCCCCAGTCCTGGTCCGGCGTTCTAGCGTCTACCCGTCCGACGAGCCCGAGCTCGACCGACGCAGCGTGGCTCCGACTCTCACCGCAGGCCCCCGAAGCCACGTCGAGGTCTCCGGAGGAGACGGTACCTGCCCGGACCCGCCGCCGGGGACTCTCGGGGAGTCCGATTCGGCAGCGGGTCGGCGGGCGGTCACCGGTGGCACGGCGGCCACCGGTGACCGGATGTCGCTTACCTGCCGCTGGTGGCGGACAGCTTCCTGCTCTGCACGATCTCGTCGACCAGGCCGTAGTCCTTGGCCTCCTCGGCCGTCAGGATCTTGTCCCGGTCGATGTCCTCGCGCACCTGCTCGGCGGTGCGGTTCGAGTGCCGCGCGATGACCTCCTCCATCCGCTTGCGGATGCGGGAGATCTCGGTCGCCTGGATCTCCAGGTCCGACACCTGGCCGTAGACGCCCTGGGTGGCCGGCTGGTGGATCAGGATGCGGGCGTTCTCGACCGCCATCCGGCGGCCGGGGGTGCCGGCGCAGAGCAGCACCGCCGCGGCCGACGCCGCCTGCCCCAGGCAGACGGTCTGGATGTCGGGCCGGATGAACTGCATCGTGTCGTAGATGGCCATCAGCGACGTGAAGGACCCGCCGGGCGAGTTGATGTACAGCGAGATCTCGCGGTCCGGGTCCAGCGACTCGAGCACCAGCAACTGGGCCATGGTGTCGTTCGCCGAGGTGTCGTTGATCTGCTCACCGAGGAAGATGATGCGCTCCTCGAAGAGCTTGTTGTACGGGTTCGACTCCTTGACCCCGTAGCTGGTGCGCTCCACGTAGGACGGCAGCACGTACCGGGCGCGGGCCGGGTCCGGGGCGTAGCCGCCGGGGCCGCGCAGGTCGGCCATTGACTCCGGGTGGCGCGGATCGAAGGTGCTCATCAGGCGCTCCCGTTCTGCGATCCCGCGCCCGGCGCCCGGCCGGCGTGGGTCACGACATGATCGACGAAGCCGTACTCGAGGGCCTCCTGCGCCGAGAACCAGCGGTCCCGGTCGGAGTCCCGCTCGATGGTCTCGACGGTCTGGCCGGTGTGCTCGGCGATCAGCTCCGCCATCTCCCGCTTGGTGCGGCGGAACTGCTCGGCCTGGATCGTGATGTCGGCCTCGGTGCCGCCGACGCCCGCGGACGGCTGGTGCATCATGATCCGCGCGTGCGGCAGCGCGAAGCGCTTGCCCCGGGCCCCGGCGGAGAGCAGGAACTGCCCCATCGACGCGGCCATCCCCATCACCGTGGTCGACACGTCGCACGGCACCAGGTTCATGGTGTCGAAGACGGCCATGCCGTCGGTGACCGAGCCGCCCGGCGAGTTGATGTAGAGCTCGATGTCCTTCTCGGGGTCCTCGGCCGCGAGCAGCAGCATCTGCGCCGCGATCCGGTTCGAGATCTCGGCGTCGACCTGCTGGCCGAGCACGATGATCCGCTGCTGCAGCAGCCGCTCGTAGACCGAGTCGGACAGCGACATGGCGCTGAGTCCGGACCGCATCTGCGCCCCGGTTCCGCGGCCCTGGAGCGGGCCGGTGTCCTGCTGGCTCACTTCACCCTGCTTTCCGAAGTCTCGCCCGGCCGGCGCGAGGCGCCCGCCGGATCGGAGAAAGTCTTCCTCTGGATCGCTCTCGTTCTCCGGTGTCGGGTCTTGCGAACCCGCTCCGGCCCTCGTGGGGACCGGTTCGGGGCCGACCCTACGCGGACCGGGAGGCCCACGTGGGGAGCGACGCCCGATGTTCGCCGAGAGCGCACCGACCGGTCCGCCGGAGCGCCGGCCGGACCCGGCCGGTCGGCGCTCCGGCGCCGTCGGTGGACCGGATCAGGCCTTGGCGTCGGCCTTCTCGTCGGCCTGCTCGGCCGTGCCGTCCTCGGTGGACCCGGCGGTCCCCGTGTCGGTCCCACCGTCGGTCGCGACGACCTCGCCGGGGACCTCCTCGACGGTGCCGTCCTCGGTGCCGTCCTCGGTGCCGTCGTCCGAGCCGAGCAGGTCGGACAGGTCGACCGCCTCGCCGCCGGGCAGCGTCACCGACGCCGACCGGACGGCCGTGATGAGCGCCTTCGAGCGGCGGACGTCCTGGTAGATCACGCCGAGCTGGCCGGCCTGCTGGATCTGCTGGACGAACTGCTCGGGCGGCATCCCGTACTGCTGGGCCTGGTAGACGATCCGCTCGGTGAGCTCCTGGTCGCCGACCGAGATCTGCTCGGAGTCGGCCAGGGAGTCGAGCACCAGGCGGTACCGGACGGCCTTCTCGGCCTCCTCGCGGGTCTCGGCGTCGAACTGCTCGCGGGTCTTGTCCTGCGAGGACAGGAACTCGGCGAACTTGTCCTCGTCGTGGTCGAAGGCGTGCACCGCGTCGTGCGCGCGGGTGTCGACCTCGGCCTGCACGACGCTCTCCGGCAGCGGGACCGGGTCCTCGCCGACCCGGGCGCCCTCGACCAGCTTGTCGAGCAGCCGGTCGCGGGCCTGCGCGGCCTGCTCCATCCGCTTCGACTGGCCGAGCCGCTCGCGCAGGTTCTCGGTCAGCTCGTCGAGGGTGTCGAACTCCGACGCGAGCTGGGCGAACTCGTCGTCGGCGTCGGGCAGGTGCCGCTCCTTGACCGTCGTCACCTTCACGGTGATCTCGGCCTCGCGGTCGGCGTACTCGCCGGCGACCAGCGTGGAGGTGAAGGTCTTCTCGTCGCCGGCCGACATGCCCTGCAGGGCCTCGTCGATGCCCTCGATCAGGCCGCCCTGGCCGACCTCGTAGGAGAAGCCGGTGGTGGTGGCCTCCTCGATCTCCGTGCCGTCGACGGCCGCGGAGAGGTCGATCTGGACGTAGTCGCCGTCTTGGGCGGGACGCTCAACGCCGGCGAGGGTGCCGAACCGGGCGCGCAGCTGGTCGAGCTGCTCGGTCACGTCGTCCTCGGAGACCTCGGTCTCGTCGACCTCGACGGTCAGGCCGGCGAGGTCGGGGAGCTCGATCTCCGGGCGCACGTCGACCTCGGCGGTGAACGCGAGGCGCTCGCCGTCGGCGATCTCGGTGACCTCGATCTCCGGGCGGCCGATCGGGGTGACGTCCTCGGACGACACCACGGCCTCCTGGTACTTCGTCGGGATCGCGTTGTTCACGACCTCGTCGAGGACCGGGCCGCGGCCGATGCGGGCCTCCAGGATGCGGGCCGGCGCCTTGCCCGGGCGGAACCCGGGGATGCGGACCTGCTCGGCGATCTTCTTGTACGCGCGGTCGAAGTCGGGCTTGAGCTCGTCGAACGGCACCTCGACGTTGATCCGGACGCGCGTCGGGCTGAGGTGCTCGACGGTGCTCTTCACGGTGGAACTCCTTGGGCGGTACGGCTGTGCGAACGGGCCGCGTGCAGCGGCCCCCGGTCTGTGCTGTGACCCACCTGCCGGTACGGCGGACGACCCGGGGGGTCGCTCCTGGCCGGGTGCGGGCACGTCGGACGTGCTCGGCTGGCGGCGGGGCGCCCGCGCGAGTCTAGGCGAGGCCGGTCACGGTGCGTCGGGCCGGGCGTCGCGTCGCGTCGCAACGCCCCCGGCCTCAGCTCGCCACGGCCCCGACGTCGGCGACGGTGACCTCCACCTCGAGGGTCTCGTCGCCGAGCACGACGCGGACCCGCGCGGCGACCTCGTCGGCGATCTCGCCGAACGGCCTGCCCAGCGCGACGACCACGGCGATCTCCACCGGGTCGCCCAGCCGGACCCCGTACACCCGCAGGCCCGGCAGGTAGGAGGCGACGGTGCCGAACGGGCCACCGTCGAGCCGCAGCACGGCGGGATGCGCCAGCACGGCCGCCGCCACGTCCTCGGGCCCCGGTCCCGTCCGCTCGGTCACCCGGGCAGCCTAGCGACCGGAACCGGCCCCGCGGCACCGGAACACGACCGCGCCCCCGGACCGGGTCCGGGGGCGCGGTGGCGTGCGACGGCGGGATCAGTCCTTGGTGAAGGCGTCCTTGATCTTCTCGCCGGCCTGCTTCAGGTTGCCGGTGGCCTGGTCGGCCTTCCCCTCGGCCTGAAGGTCCTTGTCGTCGGTGGCCTCGCCGGCGGCCTCCTTGGCCTTGCCGCCGAGCTCCTCGGTCTTGTTGCTGACCTTGTCGCCGAGTCCCATGCGCGTTCCCCCTCCGGAGTGCGTGTCCGACGGGCGCGAGGACGACGCCCTCGCTACCGTCGCTGTCCCGGAACGGGTACCCGACAGCCCCGTTCCCACACATCGAGGAGCGAGGCGCCGCCGTGCAGGCCACCGACCCGGCATCCGGGGCGTCCGCGGTCCCGGAGGCCGCCGCGCCGGCCGCGGCCCGCCCGGCGCTCGACGACCTGACACTGGTCGCGAGGGCCCAGGACGGCGACGTCCACTCCTTCGCCGAGCTCGCCCGCCGGCACCAGGACGCCCTGTTCCGGGTCGCGGTCCGGGTGCTCGGGCACCGCGCGGACGCCGAGGACGCGCTGCAGGAGGCGCTCATCGACGCCTGGCGCAAGATCGGGACCTTCCGCGGCGACGCCGCCTTCTCCACCTGGATGTACCGGATCGTGACCAACCGGTGCACCGCGCTGATGCGGCGGAAGCGGCCCACCGTGCCGCTCCCGGACGACGACGCCGCCGGTGCCATGCTCGTCGCCGGGTCCGGCTCGCCGGAGCGGGCCGCCGAGGTGGACGCCGAGCTGGCCGCGCTGTCCCGCGCACTCGCCGACCTGCCCGGCGACCAGCGCACCTGCTGGGTCCTCCGCGAGCTGGAGGGACTGGGCTACGCGGAGATCTCGCACATCACCGGGGCCTCCGAGACGGCCGTGCGCGGTCGTCTGCACCGGGCACGGACGGCGCTGGCGGAGAGGATGCGGGCATGGCGGTAGAGCAGGTGGAGCCGTTGGCCTGCGGCCGCGACGCCGCCGACGTCTGGGACCACGCGGACGCGGGCACGCTCGACGAGCACGAGCTGGGCTGCCCGCACTGCCGGTCGGCGCGGGCCGACCACGACCGGCTCGGCGGGCTGGTGACCCGGATGGCGGCGGAGCCGCTGCGGCCGCCGCCGTCGGTGCTGGAACAGGTGCTCGGCGCGGTCGTCGCCGACCTGCGCCCGCACGAGCTGCTGGCCCTCGGCCCGGACGCCTGGCTGGGCAGGCCGACCGCGGAGGCCGCGCTGCGGCACGTTGTCGACTCGATGGGCGGGCTGCGCGCCCGGCACTGCCGGATCGAGCAGCGCAGGCCCGCCGAGCCCGGCGCCGCACCGGTGTGGGTCCGGATGACGGTGACCGCCCGGTTCGGGGTCGACCTGGCGTCGGTCACCGCCCGGGTCCGGCAGATGGTCATCTCGGCCGGGGAGCGCACCCTCGGCGTCCCGATCGCCGGCGTCGACATCCATGTGGAGGACCTGTGGGACGACACGGCGGAGGCCCGGCGATGACGACCAGGCTGCGGATCTCCGATCTGGCGCTGGCCCGGGTCGCCGCGTACCGGGCCCGCTCGGTGCCCGGGGTGGAGATGCTGGTCGGCGACGTGGCGCAGACGCTGCTCGGGCTGGCCGCGGAGTGGCTCCCTCGCGAGCCGGTACCCGCGGAGCTGCGCAGCCAGGGCGTCGTCGCGACGGTGCACGGCTCGGAGGCCGAGGTCCGGGTGACCGTGGCGGTCCGGTTCGGCACCGAGTGCGCCGCCCTCGCCGCCCGGGTGCGGGCCGAGGTGTCCGAGGAGATCGCCGCGACGACCGGGCTGGTCCCCCGGGTCCGGGTCACGATCGCCGAGATCGCCCTGCCCGACTAGCGCACCGGCGCCGCCCTCCCCCGGGTCAGCGGAGCACGCAGTCCCCGCACGCCCCGCCGCCGGGGACGTGCACGTAGAGGCAGCAGGAGCGGCGCCGGAAGGCCCAGCCGCCGGACGGCCCCCGGTCGCCCGCCGGGTGCCGCAGCAGCGCACCGGTCGCCCCGGACGGCAGCGGCCCGCGCAGCGCCGGATGGTCGGCGAGCGCGCCGAGCAGGGCGAGGAACGCGGGCCGGGCGGCCGGGCGGGCCGGGTCCAGCACCCGGGCCGCCCCGGCGACGGCGGACACCACGTTGCCGCGCAGCACCCGCCCGGACACCCGCACCCGGGCGGTGACCGCGGCGTACAGCGGCTCCAGGTGGGTCCGCGCGAGCTCGCGGGCCAGCAGGTCGGCGGCGCCGGCGGGGTCCCGGAGCGGGTCCGGCGTCCGGACGGCGGCCGGGCCGGGATCGCCGTCGGGCAGTCCCGGGGCCCAGGGGTCCTCGCCGCCGGGGTCCCGGCGCAGCCCGGCGAGCCGGGGCAGCGTCGCGTGCAGCGCGACGGCCGCGAACGGCGCCGACACCAGCCGGGCCGCCATCCCCTGCACCGCGATCGACGCGGCGATCCGCCGGCCGGTCCCGAGCGCCGCGGCCACCTCGTCGATCCGGGCCGACAGCGGATCGCCGCCGGCCCCCGGCGGGCGGTGGAGCTCGTCCCACCGCTGCCAGCCCGGCCCGGCCGGGACGGTCACGGCGAACCAGGGGCCGATCCGGGCGACGTCGGCCAGCACGGCGGCGGCCTCCTCCGGGGGGACCGGCGGGGCGGGCACATCGGCGGGAATGTCGGGCGGGCGCATCGGGCTCCAGTGTCCCCGCCCGCGCCGCGCAGCGGCGGTCCTGTAACGGTTCGACCACGGTCGGCGATCTCAACGGGCGAGAGGCTGCTCCCGGCCGCTGGTCACGCCTCGCTCACCGTCCGGACACGGGACGGCAACGTCTGCCTGCTCGAATGGCCAGCGATCCACATCACGGGGCCGACGGCCGATCATCAGTAGCGCGCTCGGGTAGCGGCGTGCGACTCTGTGCACTCGCCAGACCGCACTCGCCGGGGTGTGCGGTCGAACCGTGCCGCAGGGAGTTGGCCGGGTACTGAAAGTCAGCGCCCGGCCGCTAGGCGTGCCCGGAGGAGGAATCTCCGCCGGTCGCCCCGCCCGATGGCACGGTGCACCCGAACGGTCCGCATCGTACGCCCCATCCCGGGTGCTCGCTGTATTCTGGAAACCCTTTCGGACCGCAGCGAGCTGCCGGTTCCCGGGTCGTCCGATGCGGGTGGCAGAGGTGCACCGAGACGACAGGAGGAGCAGTTGGCCGCGATCAGTGACCAGACGCGTCGCCCCTCGCCCGGTGGTCTGTATGCCGCCGATCACGAGCACGACGCCTGCGGTGTGGCCATGTTGGCCGACGTCACCGGCAAGCGCGACCACGCCATCGTGCAGAAGGCCATCGAGGCACTTCTGCGCCTGGAGCATCGTGGTGCGCGCGGTTCCGAGCACAACACCGGTGACGGCGCAGGGATCCTGATCCAGGTCCCCGACGGGTTCTACCGCGAGGTCACCGACTTCGAGCTGCCCCCCGAGGGCGCCTACGCGGTCGGCATCGCGATGCTCCCGCAGGATCCGGAGCGGGCCGACGCCGCGGTCGCCGCGGTGGACGCGCTGGCCGCCGAGGAGAACCTCACGGTCCTGGGCTGGCGCGAGCTGCCGACCGACCCCGACGCCGCCGACCTGGGCCCGACCGCGCTCGCCGCGATGCCCACGTTCAAGCAGCTGTTCGTCGGCGGCGCCGAGCTGACCGGCGACTCCCCGGAGAGCGCGCCGACCGGGATCGACCTGGAGCGGCGCGCGTTCTGCCTGCGCAAGCGGGTGGAGCACGCGCACGACACCTACTTCGCGTCGCTGTCCCCGCGCACCATCATCTACAAGGGCATGCTCGCCGAGCCGCAGGTCGCCGCGTTCTACCCGGACCTGACCGACGAGCGGGTGACCTCGGCGCTGGCGATCGTGCACTCGCGGTTCTCCACGAACACGTTCCCGGCCTGGCCGCTGGCGCACCCGTTCCGCTACGTCGCGCACAACGGTGAGATCAACACGCTGCGCGGCAACCGGAACTGGATGGCCGCCCGCGAGGCGCTGCTGGAGTCCGCGAAGCTGCCCGGGGACCTCTCCCGGCTGACCCCGATCGTCACCCCGGACGCGTCGGACTCGGCCACCTTCGACGAGGTCCTGGAGCTGCTCCACCTGGGCGGGCGCAGCCTGCCGCACGCGGTGCTGATGATGATCCCGGAGGCCTGGGAGCACAACACCGAGATGTCGCCCGAGCGGCGGGCGTTCTACGAGTACCACTCCACCCTGATGGAGCCGTGGGACGGCCCGGCGCTGGTCGCCTTCACCGACGGCACCCAGATCGGCGCCGTGCTCGACCGCAACGGCCTGCGCCCGGCCCGCTACTGGGTCACCGAGGACGGGCTGGTCGTGCTCGCCTCCGAGGTCGGCGTGCTGGACGTCGAGCCGGACAAGGTGGTCCGCAAGGGCCGCCTGGAGCCGGGCCGGATGTTCCTCATCGACACCGAGCGCGGCACGATCGTCGACGACGACGAGATCAAGGGCGAGCTCGCCGCCGAGCACCCGTACGCGGAGTGGCTGCACGCCGGCCTGATCCGGCTCGACGAGCTCCCCGTCCGCAAGCGGGAGATCCCGTCGCACGAGGCGCTGACGCTGCGCCAGCAGGCCGCCGGGTACACCGAGGAGGAGCTGAACCTGCTGCTCCGCCCGATGGCCGTGTCCGGCGCCGAGCCGATCGGCTCGATGGGCAACGACGCGCCGCTGGCCGCCATCTCCGAGCGCCCGCGTCAGCTCTACGACTACTTCATCCAGCTGTTCGCGCAGGTCACCAACCCGCCGCTGGACGCGATCCGCGAGGAGCTCGTCACCTCGCTGTTCAGCCAGCTGGGCCCGGAGCAGAACCTGCTCGACGCCACGCCGGCGCACTGCCGGACGATCGTCGTGCCGTTCCCGGTGCTCACCAACGACGACCTCGCCAAGGTCGTGCACATCAACGACGACAAGGAGTTCCCCGGGTTCGCCTCGCACGTCGTCCCCGGGATCTTCCTGGCCCGCGACGGCGGCAAGGGCATGCTGTCCCGGCTCGCCGAGATCAAGCAGGAGGTCTCCCGCGCGATCGACGGCGGCGCCCGGCTGATCGTGCTCTCCCAGCGCGGCGTCGACGCCGAGCACGCCGCCATCCCGTCGCTGCTGCTCACCGGCGCGGTGCACCACCACCTGGTCCGGGAGCGCTCGCGCACCCGGGTCGGGCTGATCGTCGAGTCGGCGGACGCCCGCGAGGTGCACCACATCGCGCTGCTGCTCGGCTACGGCGCCTCCGCGGTGAACCCGTACCTGGCGATGGCCACCGTCGAGGACCTCGCCGAGCGCGGCGACATCCCCGGCGTGGACGGGCGCACCGCGGCCAAGAACCTGGTCAAGGCGCTCGGCAAGGGCGTCCGCAAGACCATGTCGAAGATGGGCGTCTCGACCGTCGCGTCCTACACCGGCGCGCAGATCTTCGAGGCCGTCGGGCTCGGCCAGGACGTCGTGGACTCGGCCTTCACCGGGACCACCTCCCGGCTCGGTGGCGTCGGCTTCGACGTGCTCGCCGAGGAGGTGCTGGCCCACCACCGCCGCGCCTTCCCGGCCGACGACGTCCGCGCCTCGCACCGGGCGCTGCCGGTCGGCGGCGAGTACCAGTGGCGCCGCGAGGGCGAGCTGCACCTGTTCAACCCGCAGACGGTGTTCAAGCTGCAGCACTCCACCCGGTCCGGGCGCTACGACGTCTTCAAGGAGTACACCCGGGCCGTCGACGACCAGGCGAAGCGGCTGATGACGCTGCGCGGCCTGTTCACCTTCAAGGAGGGCCTGCGCCCGCCGGTGCCGATCGAGGAGGTGGAGCCGGTGGAGTCCATCCTCACCCGCTTCGCCACCGGCGCGATCTCCTACGGCTCCATCTCCCAGGAGATGCACGAGACCCTGGCGATCGCGATGAACCGGATCGGCGGTCGCTCGAACACCGGCGAGGGCGGCGAGGACCCGGACCGCTTCACCCCGGACCCGAACGGCGACTCCCGGCGCAGCGCGGTCAAGCAGGCCGCGTCCGGCCGGTTCGGCGTCACCAGCGAGTACCTGGTCAACGCGGACGACATCCAGATCAAGATCGCGCAGGGCGCCAAGCCCGGCGAGGGCGGCCAGCTGCCCGGCGGCAAGGTCTACCCGTGGATCGCGACCACCCGGTACTCCACGCCCGGGGTCGGCCTCATCTCGCCGCCGCCGCACCACGACATCTACTCGATCGAGGACATCAAGCAGCTCATCCACGACCTGAAGAACGCCAGCCCGCGGGCCCGCATCCACGTGAAGCTGGTGTCCCAGGTCGGCGTCGGGACCGTGGCGGCCGGGGTGTCCAAGGCGCACTCCGACGTCGTGCTGATCTCCGGGCACGACGGCGGCACCGGCGCCTCGCCGCTGTCCTCGATCAAGCACGCCGGCGGCCCCTGGGAGCTCGGCCTGGCCGAGACCCAGCAGACGCTGGTCGCAAACAACCTGCGCGACCGGATCGTCGTGCAGGCCGACGGCCAGCTCAAGACCGGCCGGGACGTGGTGATCGCCGCGCTGCTCGGCGCCGAGGAGTTCGGTTTCGCCACCGCCCCGCTGGTCGTCTCGGGCTGCATCATGATGCGGGTCTGTCACCTGGACACCTGTCCGGTCGGCGTCGCGACCCAGAACCCGGAGCTGCGCAAGAAGTTCGACGGCAAGGCCGAGTACGTCGTCAACTTCATGAAGTTCGTGGCCGAGGAGGTGCGGGAGTACCTGGCCCGGCTGGGCTTCCGCTCGATCGACGAGGCGATCGGCCGGGCCGACGTGCTCGACGTCGACGCCGCCGCGCAGCACTGGAAGTCCCGGCACCTGGACCTGTCGCCGATCTTCAAGGTCGGTGAGTACGGCGAGGACGTGCCGCGCAAGCGCACCCGCGAGCAGGACCACGGCCTGGACAAGGCGCTGGACAACACGCTCATCCAGCTCGCCGAGGGCGCGCTGCGCAACGGCGACCAGGTCCGGCTCGACCTGCCGGTCCGCAACGTGAACCGCACCGTCGGGACCATGCTCGGCTCCGAGCTGACCCGGATCCACGGCGGCAAGGGCCTGCCCGACGACACGATCGACATCACGTTCACCGGCTCGGCCGGGCAGAGCTTCGGCGCGTTCGTGCCGAAGGGGATCACGCTGCGGCTGGTCGGCGACACCAACGACTACTTCGGCAAGGGCCTGTCCGGTGGCCGGCTGACCCTGCGGCCGGACCCGTCGGCGCCGTTCGCCGCCGAGGAGAACGTGATCGCCGGCAACGTGATCGGCTACGGCGCCACCTCGGGCGAGATGTACGTCCGCGGCGTCGTCGGCGAGCGGTTCTGTGTCCGGAACTCGGGCGCGGTGGCCGTCGTCGAGGGCGTCGGCGACCACGGCTGCGAGTACATGACCGGTGGGCAGGTCGTCGTCCTCGGGCGGACCGGGCGGAACTTCGCCGCCGGCATGTCCGGCGGCGTCGCCTACCTGCTCGACGTCGACCGCAACCGGGTCAACCCGGAGATGGTGGACCTGGACCCGCTCGGTGACGACGACCGGGCGATCCTGCGGGACCGGGTGGAGCGCCACCACGCCGAGACCGGCTCCGAGGTCGCGCGGGCGCTGCTCGCCGACTGGGACGTCGCGGTCGAGCGGTTCGGCAAGGTCATGCCCAAGGACTACAAGCGCGTGCTGCTCGCGACGGAGAACGCCGAGCGCGAGGGGCGCGACGTGAACGAGGCGATCATGGAGGCTGCTCATGGGTGACCCGAAGGGCTTCATGACCACCCCCCGCCGGACGCCCGCCCGGCGGCCGGTGGACCTGCGGCTGATGGACTGGCGCGAGGTCTACGAGGACTTCCCGCGCAAGAGCCTGGAGTCGCAGGCGGGCCGCTGCATGAACTGCGGCATCCCGTTCTGCCACCAGGGCTGTCCGCTCGGGAACCTCATCCCCGAGTGGAACGACCTGGTGCACCGCAAGGACTGGCGGGAGGCGATCGAGCGGCTGCACGCCACCAACAACTTCCCGGAGTTCACCGGGACGCTGTGCCCCGCGCCCTGCGAGGCGGCCTGCGTGCTGGCCATCAACGACGACGCCGTCACCATCAAGCAGGTCGAGATCGAGATCATCGACCGGGCCTGGGACGAGGGCTGGGTCAGCCCGCAGGCGCCGTCGGCGAAGACCGGGAAGAAGGTCGCCGTCGTCGGGTCCGGGCCGGCCGGGCTGGCCGCCGCCCAGCAGCTCACCCGGGTCGGGCACGACGTCGTCGTGTTCGAGCGGGCCGACCGGATCGGCGGGCTGCTGCGCTACGGCATCCCCGAGTTCAAGATGGAGAAGGCCCGCCTGGACCGGCGGCTGGAGCAGATGGTCGCCGAGGGCACCCACTTCCGGGCCTCGGTCGACGTCGGCACCGACATCACCGTCGAGCAGCTGCGCTCCGAGTACGACGCGGTCGTGCTCGCCGGCGGGGCCACCGCGTGGCGCGACCTGCCCGCCGACGGCCGCGACGCCGAGGGCGTCTACCAGGCGATGGAGTTCCTGCCGTGGGCCAACCACGTGCAGCAGGGCGACATCGACGCGCCGCCGATCTCGGCCGAGGGCAAGGACGTCGTGATCATCGGCGGCGGCGACACCGGCGCCGACTGCCTGGGCACCTCGCACCGCCAGGGCGCGCGCTCGGTGACCCAGCTGGAGATCATGCCGACCCCGCCGGAGCACCGCACCGAGAACATGCCGTGGCCGACCTACCCGACGGTCTACCGGGTGTCCTCGGCGCACGAGGAGGGCGGCGAGCGGCTGTTCTCGTGCAACACGACCGAGTTCGTGAAGGACGCCGACGGCAAGCTCGCCGGCATCCGGATCTGCGAGGTCAAGCGCGGCGACAACGGCTTCGAGCCGGTCGAGGGCACCGAGCGCGAGCTGCCCGCCCAGCTGGTCCTGCTGGCGATGGGCTTCGTCGGCCCGGAGAAGGGCAAGCTGCTCGACGACCTGGCGGTCGAGCTCGACGAGCGCGGCAACGTCGCCCGCGACGACAGCTACATGTCCTCGGCGGACGGCGTGTTCGTGGCCGGCGACATCGGCCGCGGGCAGTCGCTGATCGTGTGGGCGATCGCCGAGGGCCGCGCGGCGGCCGCCGGGGTGGACGCCTACCTCACCGGGCGGAGCGTGCTCCCCCGGCCGATCAACCCGACCGACCGGCAGATCGGCTGACCGGACGGACGTTCGACGGGGCCCGGCCGCACGGCCGGGCCCCGTCGCGTTCAGTCCACCCGCTCCAGCTCGAACGCGTCGTCGCCGATCCAGATGCGCAGGCCGTCGCCGTCGTCGGTGACGTAGCCGTCCTCCTCCTCGCCGAGCTCCCGGATCGCGCCCATCGCGAGCCGGTTGAACTCGACGATCCCCTCGCCCGCGTCGACCGGGCGGTACTCGCGGGCCAGCCGCGCGGTGCGGCACTCGGTCGCCAGCCAGGCAGCGTTCTCCGGACCGACCTCGACCCGCCAACGTTCATCTCGCATGGATTCGATTATGGCGCAGGTCACCCCGTCCGTCGCCCGTCCGCTACCGACAATCGCGGCATTGCGCCGCGCACCGTCGTGAACGGAACCGATTCACCGCCCGCCGCGGGCACGGCGCCGCTCGCGGTCGGATCCGAGACTGACGCCACTCCCCCCACAACTCGCGGCGCTCTCGTGCGTTGAACCGGGCGACCGGCACCTGCAGAACCGGGAGCCCCTGTCGGTGCCGGGCACCATCGGGACACCGGGCATCGCGACTCCGGTCGCGATCCCGGTTCCCGGTGGTGTATCCCCTCCGGACGCCCCGGCCGCCGTGATCGGCGCGGCCGATGAGTCCCGGCGCCCCGGGCGGTCCACTCCGGTGAGCGCTGCGGGAGGTCCGCGGCGACCGCATCCCGGAGGTCCACCGTGTCCACCCAGCCGAGCGCCCGTCCCGTCCTCTCCCCCGTCGCGCACCGCGCCCTGTGGGTGCTGCAGATCCTGCTCGGGCTGTTCTTCGTGTTCGCCTCGGCGGTGCCGAAGTTCTACGGCGACCCGTACGCGGTGCTGATCTTCGAGGAGATCGGCGCCGGCCAGTGGCTGCGCTACGTCGTCGGGGCGCTCGAGCTGGCCGGCGGGATCGGGCTGATGACCAGGCGGTTCGCCGGTCCCGCCGCGGTCGGGCTGGTGCTGCTGATGGTCGGCGCCGGCCTCACCCAGGCGTTCGTGCTGCACGGCGGGTTGCTGGTGCTGACCCCGGTCGTGCTGGGCCTGCTCGCCGCCGCGATCGCGTACGGGCGCCGGGAGACCTTGCGCACAGGGCGCTGACCAGCGTTTACCTCCGCGACGGCCCGGGAATCCACCGGCAGCACGAGCGCCGGAACCCGGCGCCACCCGTGATTTCCACGTACAGGAGGACACCGCCATGGCCGACCGCCATGTGAAGCCGGCCGACGACGGCTGGACCGTCGAGAAGCAGGGCGCGCAGCGCCCCAGCGCCAAGGCCGGTACCCAGGCCGAGGCGATCACCCGGGCGGTGGAGATCATCGCCAACGACGGCGGCGGCACCCTCGTCGTGTACGGCACCGACGGCGCGGTCCGCGAGCGCCGGTCCGTGGATTCCGGGTCCGACGGCACCGGCAGCACCGCGGGGACCGCGGCGGGCGCCGTCGCGGGTGCGACGGCCACCGCCGCGCGCGACACCGCGTCGAAGGCCGCCTCCGCGACCGCGCGGACCGCCGACGAGGTCGCCTCCGACACCCGGACGACCGGGAAGAAGGTCGCCGGCGAGACCCGCAGCGCCGCGTCGAAGGCGGCGGACACCGCGCGGTCGGGCGCCGAGGACGTCGCGAAGGAGGCCCGCAAGGTCTCCCGCAACGGCAAGGCGCCCGGCAACGCGGGCAAGGCGGCCGCCGACGCCGCCCGGACCACCGGCCGGCAGCTGGCCGGCAACGCCTCGCGCACCGGACGTCAGGTCGCCGGCGAGGTCAACGCCTCCGCCGAGCGCTCCGCGGCGACCGTGCAGGCCGCGGCCGATCGCGGCGCGGACACCGCGGTGCGCACCGCGGACCGGGCCGCCCGGGTCGGCGAGACGATCTCCGACGACATCGACGACACCGGCGCGAAGCTCGCCCGCAGGCTCTACGAGGGCGGCGAGCGGGCCGCGACCCAGCTCGACGAGTTCGCCGCGCGGGTCTACCGGCCGCTCAACCCGATCCGGTTCGGCAGCCGGGTCGCCGCCGGCGCGGTCGCGACCGCGTTCGGTGTCTCCGGCGCCGTGGTCTCCCGGGCCGGCACGCTGTTCCAGCGCGGCACCCGCCGGGCCACCGGCCGCTGACCGGTCCCGCTCCCGACGAGGGCCCCGCCACGGCGGGGCCCTCGTCGCGTGTCAGGAGCGCGGGCTGAGCACGTAGTCGCCGGTCTCGTCCTGCCAGGCCATCCCGATCAGCTCCCGGGCCCGGGCCGCCTTCGCGAAGGACAGGAAGCTGCCGAAGCCGTAGCGCTTCTCGGAGAAGTCCGGCACCCGCTTGCGCAGCTGGTCCTTCAGCCCGGACAGCTGCGGCGGGCCGCCGGCCGCGGTCAGGTCCCGCACCACGTCGACGAGCAGGGTGAACGCGTCCTGGTCGGCGTCCGGGTCGTCCGGGACGGCGACCTCCGGGTCGCCCTGCGCGGAACCGGGGGTGAGCGCGACCGCACCCTGCCCCTCCAGGTGCCGCAGCAGCTCGCCGAACCCGCGGAAGCCGTGGTCGGACTCGTCGAAGGTGGGGTCCTTGCGCAGCACCGCCCGCTTCAGCCGGGACGCCAGCACCGGGCCGTCGGCCTGCCGGGACAGCCCGGCCAGGGTGCTCACGACGAGCCCGGCGACGTCGCGCTCCTCGGCGCCGGTGGTCGCGGTCTCCTCCGCGTCGGGTGAGCCGGGCGCGGCCCGGAAGGTCAGGTCGAACGGGGCGGGCTCGGGCTGCGGCTCGGCAGGCGCGACCGGGGCGGGCGCCGGTGCCGTGGTGCTCGCGGCGGGCGGGCGGGTGCCGCGGCGGCGGCGCGGCGGGGCCGGTTCCCGGCTCGGCTCCAGGCCCGGCAGCCGGTCGTAGAACAGGAACTCGTCGCAGGCCGGGGGCAGCAGCGCCGAGGTGGACGACTGCACGCCGATCCCGATCACCCGCTTGTCCAGCTCGCGCAGCTTGTGCATCAGCGGCGTGAAGTCGGAGTCGCCGGTGGCGATCGCGAAGGTCGTCACGAACTCGCGCTCGTAGGCGAGCTCGATCGCGTCGACCGCGAGCTTGATGTCGGCGGCGTTCTTGCGGGAACCGCCGATCCGCTGCGGGATCTCGATCAGCTCGACCTGGGCGCGGGCCATCAGGCGCCGGTCCTCGTCGAACGACGACCAGTCGGCGTAGGCGCGCCGCACCACGACCCGGCCGCGCTCGGCGAGTGCGTCGGCGACCGGCCCGAAGTCGAACGGGACGACTCCGAGACCGTCGCGCGCGCCGATCGCCAGGTTCTCGTAGTCGAGCAGCAGTGCGATGCGTTCGTCCTCGTGGGCCACCGCGGAAGCCTACGGCCGGTGCGCCGGGCGGGCGGGTCGGGTCCTCCGTCCGAGAGCCGGGTGACCGACGGCCCTGCCCGGCCGGTCCGGCCGGGGGCACGCTCGGGGGGCCACCGAGGGGAGGACCCCATGACCGACCGGATTCCGCAGGACGGCACCGTCCTGATCGCGCTCACCTCCGCCGACCACCGCACGCTGCGGGCGGCCGCGGAGATCGGGCACGAGCTGTCCCTGCGCGGGTTGCGCCCGCTGATCACCACCGCCGCCGACGTGCCGTCGCTGGCCGGGGTCCGGGCCGTCGTGCTGGGTGGTGCCTGGGACCGGCCGTGGGCGCGGTCGGCGGCCCGGCGGTTCCTGCGCAGGCACCGCGTCGTGCTGCGGGTCCGGCCGCTGTGGATGTTCGACGCCACACCCGCGGGCGGGGCGCACCCGCATCCCGCGCCGGCCCCGGAGCTGGAGCTGCGGGCGCCGGTGCAGGCGCCCGGCGCGGACGGCTGGGGCGCCTGGGCCGCCACCGTCGCCGCCGAGCTGACGGCGGCCGGTCCCGCGCCGGACGGCGGGCAGGGCGCTGCGGCCGGGACGGCGGTGGCCCGGTGAGCGCCGCCGAGGCCCCGGCGCTGCCCCGCCCGGACACCGTCCGGCACGCCGTCGCGACCGCGCTGACCGCGCCGTCGGTGCACAACGCGCAGCCGTGGCGGTGGCGGATCGCGGCCGACCGGGTCGAGCTGTACGCCGATCCGGACCGGCGGCTGCCGTTCACCGACCCGGACCGGCGCGACCATCTCGTCAGCTGCGGGGCGGCGCTGGCCACCCTGCACGTCGCGCTGGCCGCGTCCGGGATCGGGCACCGGACCGAGCGGTTCCCGGACGACGACCGCGACCATCTGGCGACCGTCCGGTTCACCGGCCGGCCGCCGACCGCGGCGGACCGCAACGACGCGCAGCTCGCCCCGGCGATCCGGCGCCGCCGGACCGACCGCAGGCCGTTCCGCGACGGCGGGCTCGCCGACCACACCCGGGCCGCGCTCGGCGCCCGCGCCGCCCGCTACGGCGTCACCCTGCACACGGTCACCGATCCGGTGGCCCGCAACCATCTCGTCGAGCTGGAGCAGGAGGCCGCCCGGGAGCTGCGGGCGCGGCCCGGGCACGCCGCCGAGCTGCTGGTGTGGACACACCGCTACGCGGACTCCCGGGACGGCGTGCGCACCGGCTCGGTGCCGGCGGGGGTGCCGTGGCCGCGCGAGCCGGAGATCGGTGTCCGGTTCCCCGCGGGATCGCTGCCGGTGCCGCCGCTGGTCACCGACCGGGCGACGATCCTCGCGCTGAGCACCCCGGCCGACGACGACCCGGCGCGGCTGGCCGCCGGTGAGGCGCTCGGGATCGTGCTGCTCGCCGCGACCAGGGCCGGACTGGCGACCTGCCCGCTGTCCCGGATCCTGGAGACCGTCCGCACCCGGTCCGGGCTGGCCACCCGGGCGCTGCGCACCACCGAGCACCCGCAGCTGATCATCCGGGTCGGTCGCGCCCCGGACGGCCGGGAGCTGCCCGCCACCCCGCGGCGCCGGCTGGGGGACGTGCTGCTGCGCGGCGAGTAGCCCGGCGGGTGACGGCCGACACGGACCATCGACCCACCCGTCCGGGGCCGATCGGTCGCTGCGGGAGTCGGCCGCCTGCCACTACCGTCGCTCTCGACCGGCCCGCGACCCGGAGGCGACTGTGACGATCTCGGTGTTCCTGCTCGACGACCACGAGATCGTCCGGCGTGGGCTGGCCCAGCTGCTCGAACTGGAGGACGACATCGAGGTCGTCGGCGAGGCCGCGACGGCGGCACAGGCCGCGGCCCGGCTGCCGGCGCTGCGACCGGACGTCGCGATCCTCGACGTCCGGCTGCCCGACGGCGACGGCGTGAGCGTCTGCCGGGACATCCGGTCCACGGTCACCCCACCGCCGGCCTGCCTGATGCTGACCTCCTACGCCGACGACGAGGCGCTGTTCGGCGCGATCATGGCCGGCGCCTCGGGCTACCTGCTCAAGCAGGTCGCCGGGGTGGACCTGGTCGGTGCGGTCCGCACGGTCGCCGCGGGCGGCTCGCTGCTCGACCCGAAGGCGACCGCCGCGGTGCTGGACCGGCTGCGCCGCGGCGTCGACGCCGACGCCGATCCCCGCTACGACGCGCTGAGCCCGCAGGAGCAGCGGATCCTGGAGCTCATCGCGGACGGCCTGACCAACCGCCGGATCGGCGACGAGCTCCACCTGGCCGAGAAGACCGTCAAGAACTACGTCTCCTCGGTGCTGCACAAGCTCGGCTACTCGCGGCGCACCGAGGCCGCCGTGTACGCCGTCGAGCGGCGCCGCGCCCGGCGCTGAGCCGAGGGCGTCACGGCAGCGGGACGGTCCAGAGCACCCGGGTCCCGGTGGCCGGGGAGTCGAGCGTGCACTCCCCGCCCAGCTGGGCGGCGCGATCGGCGAGATTGCGCAGCCCGCTGCGCCGCTCGGTGTCGCCGAGGCCGCAGCCGTCGTCGGAGATCTCGGCGCTCAGGTCCCGGCCGGCCGCGACGATGACCGACAGCGTGTTCGCCCCGGAGTGCCGCACGGCGTTCGTCGCGGCCTCCCGGACGACCGCCAGCAGATGGGCCGCGACGGTCGGCGGGACGAGCGTGTCGACCGGCCCGGTGGTGTGCACCGAGGTCGCGATCCCGGACTCCGAGGTGACCTCGGCGACGGTGTCGAGCAGCGCGCGGCGCAGCCCGCCGGTGCCGTGATCGGCGGTGTGCAGGTCGAAGATCGTCGTCCGGATCTCGCGGACGGTCCGGTCCAGCTCGTCGACGGTCTGCTCGACCCGCTCGCGCACGTCGGCGTCGGTGGTGCGGCGCAGCGTCCCCTGCAGCTTCAGGCCGACCGCGAACAGCCGCTGGATCACGTGGTCGTGCAGGTCGCGGGCGATCCGGTCGCGATCGGCGAGCACCGCCAGCTGCTGCTGCGCCCGGTTCTTCTCCCCCAGCTCCAGGGCCAGCGCCGCCTGGTCGGCGAACGACACCAGCAGCGGCACCTCGGACGGCCGGAACGGCGGGTCGCCCGGCTCGCGCTGCGCGATCAGAACGCCGATCACCCGCTCGACCGCCCTCATCGGGACCGCGACGGTGGGGCCGCCGCCGGCCCGGTCGTCGTGCGCGGGGGCGTTCATGAACGCCCGCGGGCTCTGCGCCAGCACCGGCTGCAGGCCCTCGACGACGTCGCGCAGCAGAGTCCCGCCGAGCCCGCCGGACGGCCACGGCCGGCCCGCGGTGGCGCCCTCGCGGAACTCGCGGTCCTGGTCCGGGCCGAGCGCGATCAGCGTGCCGCTGGCCCGGGACAGCTCCAGGCAGCGGCGGGCCACCAGGGCCAGCGAGTCGGCCTCACCGGTCCCGGCCAGCACCTCGCCGCGGATCTCGGCGGACGCCTCCAGCCACTGCTGGCGGAGCAGCCCCTGCTCGAACAGGTCGGCGTTCTGCACGGCGATCCCGGCGGCGGCGGCGAGCGCCTGCAGGATCAGCTCGTCATCGGCGGTGAACTCGGCCGCACCGACCTTCTCGGTGAGGTAGATGTTGCCGTAGACGGCCTCCCGGACCCGGATCGGGACGCCGAGGAAGCTGCGCATCGGCGGGTGGTTCGGCGGGAAGCCGACCGACGACGGGTGCGCCGACAGATCGGCCAGACGCAGCGGCCGGGGGTCCTCGATCAGCTGCCCGAGCAGGCCCTTGCCCTCCGGCGGGCGGCCCAGCGCGGCGCGGGTACCGGCGTCCAGTCCGACGTCGATGAAGCGGGCGATCGAGCCGTCCGGGGCGAGCACGCCGAGCGCGCCGTAGCGGGCGTCGACCAGGTCGACGGCGGACTGCACGATCCGCTCCAGGGTCGCGTCGAGCTCCAGCCCGGCCGCGACGCCCAGCACGGCGTCGAGCAGCTTCTGCATCCGCCACCGCGCGGTCGCGATCTGGCCGAGCCGGTCCTGCACCTCGCCGATGAGCTGGTCGAGCCGCAGACCGGACAGCATCCGGGCGAGTTCGCCCGACGCCGGATCCCCCATACCGCCCACCTCGTTTCCGCTCCCGGCGCCGAACCTGGCACCCCAGGTGTACTCGCACAAGCGTTCCCGGCGGTTACCCACCGGCGGGTGGGCCCGCGGTCCCGGGCACGACGGGACCTTCGCACCTGACCGGCCGGCCCGGGCCGGGCCACCATCGGCCCGTCGACCGGGCGGGACCCAGGCACCGCCCGCAGAGGGGGACCGCATGGACGCGACCTGTCACTCCGGGGCGGTCACCGGCGCGCTCGGGCTGGACGAGGAGACGACCGCAGCGGTGGTCCGGCTCGCCACCCGCGCGCCGTCGCTGCACAACAGCCAGCCGTGGCGGTTCCGGCTGCTGCCCGACCGGATCGAGCTGCGCGCCGACCCGCAGCGGCTGCTGCCGGTCGCCGACCCGACCGGCCGGGAGCTGCGGATCGGCTGCGGCGGGGCGCTGTTCACGCTGCGGCTGGCGCTGATCGGCTCCGGGATCCGGCCGCTGGTCAGCCGCTACCCGCAGCCCGGCCGACCGGACCTGGTCGCGGTCGTCCGGCACGGCGGCATCGTGCGCGCCACCCCCGAGCAGCGCAACCTGCTGGAGGCGGTGCCGCGGCGGCGCACCAACCGGCGGCCGTTCCGGGACACCGCGGTGCCCGATCCGGCCCGGTCCGCGCTGCGCCGCGCCGCCTTCGAGGAAGGCGCGTGGCTGCAGCTGGTCACCGACCCGATGCAGCTGGCCGAGCTGGGCAAGCTGGCCCGCGAGGCGCACCTGCTGCAGCAGGCGGACGCCGCCTTCACCGCCGAGCTGGCCGCCTGGACCGGGCGGTCCCCGGCCCGCGACGACGGCGTCCCCGCCTCCGCGGGCGGCCCCTGCCCGCCGCCGAACCAGCCGTGGGTGGTGCGCGACTTCGGCGGCGACGCGCATCCGCGCCCGGCCCCGGCCGCCTTCGAGTCCGATCCGCTGATCGCGGTGCTGAGCGTGCACACCGACGGGCCGCGCGAGGAGCTGCGCGCCGGGGAGGCGCTGCAGCGGGTGCTGCTGACGGCCACCGTCGCGGGCCTGTCCGCGTCGTTCCTGTCCCAGCTCGTCGAGGTCCCCGACATCCGCGAACAGGCCCGGCGGCTGTTCGGCGGAACCCGTCCCCCGCAGGTCGTCCTGCGGCTGGGGCACGGCGTCCCGGTGCCCGCGACGCCGCGGCGGGCGCCCGAGAAGGTCGTCGACGCCCTCTGAACGCCGGTCCGGGCCCACGTGGGGGTGGGCCCGGACCGGTCCCGCGCGGTGCCGGGGACCGGCCGGGGTGGGCCGAACGTCCCGGTCCCGGCCGGACCACCGACGCCGCACGGCCGGTCCTCCGCCCGGTCCGCCCCGCCCCCGCGGCGGCGAGGCTCGGAGCCGACGGCCCGGACGACCGGGCCACTCATCGGCTCGGAGGGGCGCTGAGATCGGATGAATCTCGACCTGGCGCGGTGGCAGTTCGCCGTCACCACCGTCTACCACTTCCTGTTCGTGCCGCTCACGATCGGCCTGTCCGTGCTCGTCGCGAGCATGCAGACGGTGTGGGTCGCGACCGGTGACGACCGCTGGCTGCGGATGACGAAGTTCTGGGGCAAGCTGTTCCTGATCAACTTCGCGATGGGCGTCGTCACCGGGATCGTCCAGGAGTTCCAGTTCGGGATGAACTGGAGCGACTACAGCCGGTTCGTCGGCGACGTCTTCGGGGCGCCGCTGGCGGTCGAGGGGCTGCTGGCCTTCTTCCTGGAGTCCACCTTCCTCGGACTCTGGATCTTCGGGTGGGACCGGCTGTCGAAGCGGGTGCACCTGGCCTGCATCTGGCTGGCCGCGATCGGCACGATCCTGTCGGCGTACTTCATCCTGGCCGCGAACTCGTGGATGCAGCACCCGGTCGGGTACGCGGTCAACCGGGCCACCGGGCGGGCCGAGCTGAACGACTTCGGTGCTCTGCTCACCAACTCGACGGCGGTCGCCGCGTTCGGCCACACGATCACCGCCTGCTTCGTCACGGCCGGCATGTTCCTGGTCGCGATCAGCGCCTGGAACCTGGCCCGGAGCCGGTACCCGGAGGTCTTCCGGCCCTCGATCCGGCTGGGCCTGTGGACGGTGCTGGTCGCGAGCCTCGGCGTCATCCTCACCGGCGACATCCAGGCCCGCCTGATGACCCAGCAGCAGCCGATGAAGATGGCCGCCGCCGAGGCGCTCTGGGACACCGTCGCGCCGGCGTCGTTCTCGATCTTCACGATCGGCACCCCGGACGGCACCCAGGAGCTGTGGAGCCTGCGCGTCCCGCGGCTGCTGTCGTTCCTGGCGACCGGCACCTGGGACGGCCGGGTCGAGGGCATCAATCAGCTGCAGGCGCAGGCGGTGGCCGTCTTCGGGCCCGGCCTCTACACCCCGGACATCGCGATGACGTACTGGATGTTCCGGCTGATGATCGGGTTCGGGCTGCTCGCCGCGCTGGTGTCGGTGATCGGGCTCTGGCTGACCCGGCGCCGGGCGGGCCGCTTCCCCGCCTGGTTCGGCACCGTCGCGCTGCTCGGGCTGGTCACCCCGTTCGCGGCGAACTCGGCGGGCTGGATCTTCACCGAGATGGGCCGCCAGCCGTGGGTGGTGTTCGGCGTGCTGCAGACCGCGGACGGGGTGTCCCCGTCGGTCGGGTGGGCGTCGGTGCTGACCTCGCTGATCGTGTTCACCCTGCTCTACGGGGTGCTCGCGGTGGTCGAGGTGGTGCTGCTGATCCGGGCGGTGAAGGCGGGCCCGCCGCCACCGGGCGGGGCCACCGCCGGCGAACCGGCGTCCGTCGCCGATCCCGTACCGAGCTACTGAGGAGGACGGCGTGGAACTCGTCGACGTGTGGTTCGTCCTGATCGCGTTCCTGTGGACCGGCTACCTGTGCCTGGAGGGCTTCGACTTCGGGGTCGGGATGCTGCTGCCCGCGGTGGCCCGCGACGAGCACGACCGGCAGGTCGCGCTCGGCACGATCGGCCCGGTCTGGGACGGCAACGAGGTGTGGCTGCTGGTCGCGGGCGGCGCGACGTTCGCGGCGTTCCCCGAGTGGTACGCGAGCCTGTTCTCCGGGTTCTACCTGGCGTTCCTGCTGCTGCTCGTGGCGCTGATCCTGCGCGGCATCCCCTGGAGTACCGGTCCAAGGAGCCGCGCTGGGCGCCGGTACTGGACCGGATCCTGACCGGGTCGTCGCTGGTCGCGGCGCTGCTGGTCGGCGTCGCGTTGTCGAACATCGTGCACGGTGTCCCGCTGGACGCCGACCACGAGTTCACCGGGACCCTGCTCACCCTGCTCAACCCCTACGCGCTGCTCGGCGGGGTGACCCTGGTGCTGGTGTTCGCGCTGCACGGCGCGGCGTTCCTGGCGCTGAAGACGGACGGGCCGGTGCGCGAGCGGTCCGCCGCCGTCGCGGTGACGGCCGGGCTGCTCGCCGTCCCGGCCGGCGGGGTGTTCCTGGTGTGGACGCTGCTCGACGGCGCACCGCTGTGGGCGCTCGCCCCGGTCGCGGGCGCCGCGCTCAGCCTGGTCCTGGCGACCGTGCTGGTCGCCCGCGGCCGGGAGGGCTGGTCGTTCACGGCGACGACGGTGGCGATCGTCGCCGTCGCGGTGACCCTGTTCGGGTCGCTGTACCCGGACGTCCTGCCGTCCACCATCGATCCCGCCCACTCGCTGACCGTGGTGAACGCGGCGTCCACCCCGTACACGCTGACGATCATGACCTGGGTCGCGGGGATCTTCACCCCGATCGTGATCGGCTACCAGGCGTGGACGTTCTGGGTGTTCCGCAGGCGGTTGACCCGCCAGGACCACGGCGCCCCCGCCGAGGTCGCCGGGGGTGTGTCGTGAGCGCCGCCGACGAGCCGGTCCGGCTCGCCGCGCCACCGGAGACGCTCGACGAGCGGCCGGACCCGCAGCTGCGGCAGATCATGTCGGCCCGGCTGGTCGCGGTCACCCCGGACACCCCGGTGCGGACCGCGCTGGAGGCCATGCTCGCCCAGGACGTCCATCACCTCCCGGTGCTCGCCGGCGGCCGCTGCCGCGGCATGGCCACCGAGGCGGACCTGCTGCGCGGCATCGCCGCCCAGCGCAGCCCGCTCGGCTGGACCGTGCTGCGGGTCGCCGACGTGCACGGCCCCGCGCTGCTGCTGCCCGGCACGTCCCGGCTCTCCGAGGCCGCGCGGGTGATGGCGGCCCGCGGGCGGGACGCGGTGCTGGTCGAGACCGGCGGCCGCATCCGCGGGATCGTGACCGCCGCCGACCTGGTGCGCCGCTGGCGGCCCTGAGCCCGGCTCAGGGAGCGCCGAACCCGGCGGCCTCCAGCACCTGGCGTCCCTCGTCGCCGTTCACGAAGTCCACCCACTGCTGGGCGAGGGCCTGGTTCGGCGCGTCGCGCAGCACCACGATCGGGTACTCGTTCACCGCCTGCGCCGCCTGCTCGAAGTCGACGCCCTGGGCCTGGCCGCCCGAGGCGGCGACGTCGGTCCGGTAGACCAGCCCGGCGTCGGCGTTGCCGGTGGTGACCTTCTGCAGCACCGACTTCACGTCCTGCTCCTCGGACACCGCCGGGATGTCGACGCCGGCGGCCTGCTCCACCTTCTCGGTGGCCGAGCCGCACGGCACCTGCGGCGCGCACACCACCGTGCGCAGGTCCGGGTTCACCAGGTCCTGCAGCGACGCCACCGCCTTCGGGTTCTGCGGGGCGACCGCGATCTGCAGGGTGTTCGTCGCGAAGACCACCGGCTCGCCCTCGGCGTTGTCGCCGTCGGTCACCTTGGTCATGTTGTTCTGGTCCGCCGAGGCGAAGACGTCGGCCGGGGCGCCCTGGTTGATCTGCTGGGCCAGCGCGGAGGACCCGGCGAAGTTGAACACCACGTCGGTCCCCGGGTTCGCCGCCTCGAACCGCTGCTCCAGGTCCTCGAAGGTGCCGGTCAGCGAGGCGGCCGCGAACACCGTCAGCGTGCCGCCCGCGGCCTCCCCGCTCGCCGGGGGCTGCTCCCCGCCGGTGTCTCCCCCGCCGCAGCCGGCCAGCACGGCCAGCGCGGTCGCGGCCAGTGCGGCACCGACGGTGCGGGGAACGGATCGGCTCTTCACGTGGGATCTCCCGGTGCTCGGCGACATGTCCGCAGCGCCGATCGCCGAAACCGGGGCTGCGGTACCGCGAGGATGATAGGGACGCATCAGCGTCATTGCCACCCATGGATCGACGCAGATCGGAGATCGGCTCCCGCTCCGCCCGGGTGCGGGTCGCCCGCCCCGTGCCGCGTGCGCGGGAGGGTGCGCGGGTCCGGTGCGAACCCGGTCGTGCCGGCGGAACAGCGGCTGTCCGGGTGCGGGGCGGGGTGCTCAGGGTGTCGCGGAGGCGGCCGCGGCGTAGGCGGCCGCGGCGAGGACCTGGTCGACCCCGAACACGACGTGCCCGACGGCGACCTGACCGGCGACCCCGCTCGCGGCATCCCCCACCGCGGCGGTGACGGCGGCGACGTCGGCGCTGCCGAAGCCGCCGCACAGCTCGATCAGGCCCACGCCCTCGTCGCGGACCAGCGCGGCGGCCACCGCGGGCGCCGCCGCGGTGCCGGGCACGGCGACGAGGAGCGACCGCACCCCGCCGGAGTCGAGGACCATCCGGTCCCGTTCCGGGTCGGCCCCGGGGTGCTCGAAGAGGTAGGCCCAGCGGACGCTCGCATCGGTGCTCATGGCACGAGCCTGGATGCTGAACCCGGGTCGAGGTCAACCGCGTTCGACGGGCGGGGTCCGGCAGCACTTCCTAGGCTCCGATCGTGACCCATCACGATCTCGCCGTCGTCGGCACCGGCTCCGGGAACACGATCGTCGACGAGCGGTTCGCCGGTCTCGACGTGGTGCACGTCGAGGCGACCCGGTTCGGCGGCACCTGCCTGAACGTCGGCTGCATCCCGACGAAGATGCTCGCCCACACCGCCGAGGTCGCCGAGTCGGTGCGCACGGCGTCCCGTTTCGGGGTGGATGCCCGGATCGACGGTGTGCGGTGGCGCGACATCGTGGACCGGGTGTACGGCCGTCTCGACCCGATCGGCGACGACGGCCGCGAGTACCGCAGCGAGCACGGCACCGTGCACATCGGGCACGCCCGGTTCACCGGGCCGCGGGCGATGACCGTCGAGCTCGCCGACGGTGGCAGGACCGCGTTCACCGCCGACCGCATCGTGCTCGCCACCGGTGGCCGGCCGTCGGTGCCACCGCCGGTCGCGGAGTCCGGCGTCCCGTTCGACACCTCGGACACGATCATGCGGATCGAGGAGCTGCCCCGGCGGCTCGCCGTGCTCGGCGGCGGCTACATCGCGGCCGAGCTCGCGCACGTCTTCGGTGGCCTCGGCTGCGAGGTGACGATCGTCGAGGTCGCCGACACCCTGCTCGGCGGGATGGACGAGACGGTGGCGGAGCGGTTCACCGCGGCCGCCCGGGAGCGGTTCGACGTCCGCACCGGACGGTCGGTGGAGCGGGTGACCGGCGGCCCGGGCGGGGTCACCCTGCATCTCGACGACGGCACCCAGGTGCACGCCGACCGGCTCCTGGTGGCGGCCGGCCGCACCCCGAACGGCGACCGGATGGATCTCCCGGGCGGCGGCGTCGCCACCCACGACGACGGCCGGGTCCGCATCGACCGGCACGGCCGCACCACCGCCGAGGGTGTCTGGGCGCTCGGCGACATCAGCACCCCGCACCCGCTCAAGCACGTCGCCAACCACGAGGCGCAGGTCGTCGCGCACAATCTCGCGCATCCCGACGACCTGCGCGCCGTCGACCACGATCCGGTGCCGGCGGCGGTGTTCGCGAACCCGCAGGTGGGGATGGTCGGCCGGACCGGGCAGCAGTGCCGCGACGAGGGCCTGGCGCACCGGATCGGGTTGCACGAGTACGCCGACGTCGCCTACGGCTGGGCGCTGGAGGAGCGCCGCGGCTTCTGCAAGGTGATCACCGCGCCGGACGGGTCGCTGCTCGGGGCGCACGTGCTCGGCCCGCAGGCGGCCACCCTGATCCAGCAGCTGGTCCAGGCGATGGCCCTCGGACTCACCGCGCAGCGGACCGCGGACGTGCAGTACTGGATCCACCCGGCGTTGTCGGAGGTCGTGGAGAACGCGCTGCGGGACGCTCAGTAGGCGGGCGTCCGTCGCGCCAGCTGGGTGACGACGGCCAGCCCGATCAGCACGGCCAGCACCACCAGCCCGGTCACGATCGCCGGGAGCGCCTCGCCGAGCAGCAGCGCCGGCACCGCCGCGACGACCAGGATCCCGGCCGCGACGTAGCGGCTGCGGCCGGCCGTGCCCGTCCGGCTGTGCAGGTAGATCGCGTTGCCCGCCAGGTAGAGCAGCGGCCCGCCGACCGAGACGAGCACCAGCGCCGGACCGCTCTGCGGGTGCGTGAGGTGCAGGTCGATCGCGACCGCGAAGAGCACCGCGCCGCCGACCATCAGGCCGTGCGCGTAGGCGAACGCCGACCGGGCGGCGCGGGTGCTGCCGTCGCCGCGGCCGGCCGGCGCGTCGTGCCCGGCCACCGCGAAGTAGGACCACCACAGCGCGACCAGGCCGGTGAACCCGAGCACCGCGATGAGCACCGTGTACGGGGTGATCGGCTCCAGCTCCGACAGCGTGAAACCCATGATCAGGATGGACTCGCCGAGGGCGATGATGAAGACCAGCCGGTTGCGCTCGGCGAGGTGCTCGACGTCGACCGGCCAGCTCCGCATCGGCGTCGAGCCGAGGCCGGGCACCCGGAACTCGACCAGCGGCCCGACCAGGTCGACCGCCACCGCGAGCCCCCAGACGACCAGCCGGGCGGTCGGCGGCAGCAGCGCGCCGACCAGGAACAGCGCCCCCGCGACCGAGCTCCACACCAGCAGGTTCCGGTAGTTGCGGGAGAGCACGTGGCCGCGCATGGTGATCCAGACGAACAGCGGGCGCCCGATCTGCGCCGTGGCGTAGCAGGCGGCGAAGAGCAGACCGCCGTCACCGAAGGCGGTCGGCAGCGCCAGCGCCATCCCGAGCGCGGCCAGCATCAGCAGCGCGTTCAGCAGCCGGACCGACGTCCGCGCCGGATCGAGGTAGTTCATCGCCCAGGCCGAGTAGTTCCACAGCCACCACACCGCCGCGAACAGCAGCGCCGTCTCGACCGCCCCGCGCGGGGTGAGGTGGTAGAGCAGGGTGTGCGAGACCTGGATGATCGCGAACACGTAGACCAGGTCGAAGAACAGCTCGATCGGCGCGACCTCGGAGTCCCCGCGTCGCCGCAGCAGCCGCGGCGCCCTGTCCCGGACCGTCATCGACGGAGGGTACTGCGGCGCCCCCGGCGCCCTGCGCGTCAGGGCCGTTCAGCCCTGTCCGGGCGCTCCGCCGCCGCACTAGCGTCGCTCCCGGCGATCGCGGTGGATCATCCGCACGCCGGAGGAGGAACGTGTCCATGACGGGTGCAGGTCCCGGCGATCCGGTGGTGGGCCCGCTCGGGCCCGTCGAGTGGGTCGCCATCGAGTTCGACGGCGACCGGCTGGCCCCCGCGGTCGTCGGGCCGCTGGCGGAGCTCGTCGACGCCGGAACGGTGCGGCTGCTGGACGCGGCCGTCGTGCACAAGGACGCCGGTGGCGCCGTCCGCGGCGCGGAGCTGACCGAGGCGGGTGTCGACTTCGACGCCGTCGACGGCGACGTCCTGGAGCTGCTGTCCGACGACCTGGACGGCATCGCCGCCGAGCTCACGCCGGGCAGCACCACGCTGGTCCTGGTCTGGGAGAGCCTGTGGGCGAGCCGGTTCGCCGGCGCCGTCCGGGCCGCGTCCGGCCGGCTGATCGCGCACGACCGGATCCCGGTGGAGCAGGTGCAGCGAGCGCTGGCCGCCCTGGACACCCCCGAGACGGCGGAGGCGGCCCGATGAGGTTCGCCCGTGGGCGGGGCCGCCGCGGCCCGGGGCTGCTCGGCACGATGGCCCGGACCGCGGTCGTGGCCGGGACGGCATCGGCGGTGTCCGGGCGGGTCGCCGAGGCCCAGCACGACCGCCGGGCCGCCCGGCACGCCGCCGCGGCCCAGCAGGCCGCGGCGACGCACCAGGCCCCGGCACCGCAGGCCGCACCGCAGGCCCCGGCAGCACAGGCCGCAGCGCCGCAGGCCGCAGCGCCGTCGGTCGACGACCTGCACGCCCAGCTCCTCAAGCTCGGCGAGCTGCGCACCGCGGGCCTGCTGACCGAGGACGAGTTCGCGGTCCAGAAGTCCCGCCTGCTGGGCGGGTGAGCCCGGTGCACCTCACGTCCGTCGCGCTCGCCACCCCACCGGCCGATCTCGCACCCGGCGGCTCCGGCGGCGGCCTGCTGCTCATCCTCGCCGGGCTGGTGCTGTGCTTCGGCGGCGCCCGCTCGATCCTGCTGGCCGCGGGCGCCGCCGGGTTCGGCCTGGCCGGTGGGCTCGCCGCCGCGCTCGGCGGGCCGGTCGCGGTCACCGTGCTGGTCGGCGTCGCGGGCGCCGCCGGGGCGATCGCGCTCGTCCGGTTCGCGGCCGGCGCCGCGGTGTTCGTCGTCGGCGGGCTCGCCGGCGGCGCCGCCGTGCTCGGGCTGCTGGCCGCGCTGCCCTCCGGCGGCGGGCTGTCCCGCACGCTCACCCTCGTCGTGGTCGCGGCGGCGGCGCTGGTCGCCGGGCTCGCGATGGCCCGGGCCCGGGGCGTCGTGCTGCGGATCGCGACCGCGCTCGGCGGCGCCGCGCTGATCGTGCGCGGCGCGATCTCCGCCGGGCCGGCGTTCCTGGCCGGCCTTCAGGCACCGGCGACGCCGCTGGAGAGCATCGCCGCGGTCGTCGTGCTGGCCGTGCTCGCCTGGACCGGCTACCGGGTGCAGGTCGCGCTGGACCGGCGCCGCACCACCGCCTGACCGGCCGCGCCCGGAACATCGCGGCCACCACGGTGGTTGTCGGGGGCATGTCGGAGAACCAGGACCCGGTCGTCGCGAACGAACCGGAGCAGCACCGCTACGTGATCACCGTGGACGGCGTCCGGGCCGGGTTCGCGGCCTACGTCGAGGACGGCGACCGGCGGATCTTCCACCACACCGAGATCGAGGACGCCTTCGGCGGGCGCGGCCTCGCCGGGACGCTGGTCCGCGCGGCGCTCACCGACACCCGCGCGGCCGGGAAGCGGATCGTCCCGATGTGCCCCTACGTGCGGCGCTGGGTGGGCTCGCACGACGGGTTCGCTGACGTCCTCGACCCGGTCACCCCCGCCGCGATCCAGACCGTCGAGCAGGCCCTGCGATGAGCGGCCGGGTGCTGGTCGACAAGCAGACCCCCGAGGTGTTCAGCGCGATGAAGCAGGTCTCGCGCACCGTCCGGGAGGCGGCCGACGCCACCGGGATCGGCCGGGCGCTGCTGGAGCTGCTCAACGTCCGGGTCTCCCAGATCAACGGCTGTGAGTTCTGCCTGGACGTGCACTGGCGGGCCGCGGTGGCCGCCGGGGTCACCCCGCAGCGGATCGCGCTGCTGCCGGCCTGGCGGGACAGCCGGCTCTTCGACGACCGCGAGCGCGCCGCGCTGGAGATCGCCGAGGCGGTCACCCTGACCGCCGGCCCGCACCTGGACGAGGAGGCGTACGCCAAGGCCAGGGCCGGGCTCGACGACGACGAGACCTCGGTGCTGATCTGGGCCGCGATCACGATCAACGCGTTCAACCGGGTCTCGGTACTGTCCCGCCATCCGGTACCCGACCGCCCCGCGGGAGCACAGCGATGAGCAACGTCGAGGCCGCACCGCAGGAGCTCGTCTGCGACGGCGGCTCCGCCCGGGCCGAGCTGGTGACGCCGCGGGAGGTGCCGCTCGGCGGGCCGCGGGCGATGACCGTGCGCCGCACCCTCCCGCGCCGGGCCCGGTCGCTGATCGGCGCCTGGTGCTTCATCGACCACTACGGGCCCGATCCGGTGCCCTCGACCGGCGGGATGGCCGTGCCCGGGCACCCGCACACCGGGCTGCAGACGGTGTCCTGGCTGTTCGAGGGCGAGATCGAGCACCGCGACACCACCGGCGCGCACGCACTCGTGCGGCCCGGCGAGCTGAACCTGATGACGGCCGGATCGGGCATCGCGCACTCCGAGTACTCCACCCCGGACACCCGGACGCTGCACGGGGTACAGCTCTGGCTGGCTCTCCCGGTCGCGCACCGGGAGACCGCCCCGGGGTTCCGGCACCACGTCCCGCCGCAGTTCGCCCACGGCGACGCCACGCTGCGGGTGCTGCTGGGCTCGCTGGCCGGGCGGACCTCACCGGTGGAGACGTTCTCCCCGCTGCTCGGCGCCGAGGTGGTGCTCCCCGCGGACGGGCGGCTGTCGGTCCCGGTGACGCCGTCGTTCGAGCACGGGGTGCTCGTCGACACCGGCTCGGCGGACGTGTGCGGCACCGCCGCCGCGCCGGGCGAGCTGGTCTACCTGCCGCCGGGGGCGTCCGGCATCGACATCCGGGCCACCGGCGGCGCGGGCACCCGGGTGCTGCTGCTCGGCGGTGAGCCGCTCAGCGAGCAGATCGTCATGTGGTGGAACTTCATCGGGTCCTCGCACGACGAGATCGCCGCCTTCCGCGAGCAGTGGCAGCGGGAGCGCAGCAGCGGCGGATCCGCGGCCGGCCGGTTCGGCGCGTTCCCGGACGCCTGGGACTCGACGCTGCCCGCCCCCGAGCTGCCGAACGCCCGGCTCACCCCGCGGGAGTGACCCGGGCCGGTTCCCGGTCCGCCAGCTCGACCAGCATGTCGGCGACCCGGTGCAGGCCGTGCGCGAGCTCCGCCGGATCCGGCAGGTCCGGCGCGGCCGCCGTCGCCGCCATGGTCGGCAGCATCGCGGCCAGCAGCCCGTCGGTCACCTCGTGCCCGGCGGCGGTCAGCTCGACCAGCACGACCCGCCGGTTCTCCGGCGGGCGCACCCGCGCGACGAACCCGCGCCGCTCCAGCCGGTCGACCAGCGCCGTCACGCTGCCCTGGCTGAGCCCGGTGCGCTCGGCCACCTCACCGGCCCGGACCGCCCCGGTCACCGCGAGGTGCGCGAGCGTGACCACCTCGGGGACGCCGAGCCCGAGGCGGGTCCCGACGGCCAGCCGGTAGCGGTCGATGCCGTGCGCGAACGCGTGCACGCCCGCGAGCACGGCGCGGGCCTGTTCGGACGCCTCCGGCATCGTCGCGGAACCTTCCGTTGTCGATGTTTCGACCGGCGAACACTTTGACTGCCCAAGGGTGCATCTGTCATCGTGGTACAGATCACATCAGTGGTCGCTCACCGCCGACGACGCCGGTGTCTCGCTCCCGCCCCCCACCCTGCCGGAGGTTCCGATGACGGCTGCTCCGCTGTACCCCGGGTCCGACGACGCCGAACACCTCCGGTACGCGCTGCGGCACGTGCTCGCCGGGCTGGCCCTGCCGGCCCAGCGCTGGCAGATCCTCACCCACGCGACCGACTGGGGCGCCCCGGCCGGCCTGCGGCTGCGGCTCGCGGCGCTGCCGGAGGGCACCTACCGCAGCTACGAGGCGATCGTCGCGGCGGCGCTGGCGGCGCTGCGCCGCTGACACCGGCCGGGCCCGGGGCCGCTCAGCCGTGCTCGGCCCGCACCACCGCGACCACCCGGCGCAGCTGCTCGAGCAGCAGCTCCGGATCGCGGCCGTCCGGCTCGACGCTGCCCTCGACCCGGCCGATGTCACCGCTCAGGTCGACGTGCAGCTCGCGCAGCTCGTAGCGGCGCGAGCGCAGGGTCACCAGCACCTTGGTCAGCCCGTCACCGCCGCCCGCGACGAGCAGGCTGAACGAGTGGGCGGCCCGGCCGTCGGTGACGGACGGGGCGACGGGCGGGCTGGCGGACGGGGTGCTGTCGACGGAACTGGGGCTGGGCATCGCGGTCATCACGGATCTCCCGGTCGGCGGGTACGGAGGATCCGGCCAGGTCCGGTGGCGGCACAGCGGCACGGAGGCACGCGCGCCGGCGACCTGGGTTCAGCCGGCGCGCCGGATAATGATCAGTCCGCGCACGCCGGTCAGGGTAGCAGCCGCTCAGACCTGGCAGCTGCCGTCGGTGCAGGCCTCGCCCTCGCCGCCGACCGGGGTGAGCGGGTGCGCGTCGGCCCATGCCTGGTCGAGGGCCTGCCCGAACGCCTCGGCCGGCTGCGCGCCGGAGATGCCGTACTTGTCGTCGATCACGAAGAACGGGACGCCGGAGATGCCGTAGCGGCGGGCCAGGTCCTGGTCGCCGCGGACGGCGTCGAGATGGCGGTCCGAGTCGAGCACCGCACGGGCCTCGGCCTCGGGCACCCCGGCCGAGGCGGCCAGCCGGACCAGGGTGTCCGGGTCGCCGATCGGCTCCCCCTCGGCGAACGACGCGCGCAGCAGCCGGTCCTTCAGCGCACCCTGCAGCGCCGCGCCGCCCAGCTCCCACGCCAGGTGCAGCAGCCGGTGCGCGTCGACGGTGTTGCCGTGCCGGGCGATGTCGAACCGGAACTCCAGTCCGTCCGCCGCCGCGGTCGCGGTCACCGAGTCCTGCATCTCACGGGCCTGCTCGACGCTCACGCCCAGCTTGGCGGCCAGCGGCCCGGCGCCGCCGTCGCGCTCGCGCGGCGCCTGCGGGTCGAGCTCGAAGCTGCGCCAGCGGATCTCGACGTCGTCGCGGTGCGCGAAACCGGCCAGCGCCGTCTCGAACCGCCGCTTGCCGATCGCGCACCACGGGCACACCACGTCGGACCAGATCTCCACCTTCACGCACGGGTGAACGCCGCCGGTGTGACCGGCCATTCCCGGCCGGGGCTCAGCGGGTGCGCCGGTCCTGCAGCCGCTGCAGCTTCCCGACCGACCGCTCCAGGGTGTCCGGGTCGACCACCTCGCAGGCGACGGTCACGCCGACGGTCTCCTTGACCGTCTGGACCAGCTCCCCGGCCGCGCTCCCGCGGCGGCCGGCCGGCGCGTCGTGCCGGGCCTCGACCCGGACGGTGAGCGCGTCCATCCGGCCCTCGGTGGTGAGCACCAGCTGGAAGTGCGGAGCCAGGCCGGGCGTGCGCAGCACGATCTCCTCGATCTGGGTCGGGAAGACGTTCACCCCGCGCAGGATGATCATGTCGTCGGACCGGCCGGTGATCTTGGCCATCCGGCGCATCGCGGGCCGCGCGGTGCCCGGCAGCAGCGTCGTCAGGTCCCGGGTGCGGTACCGGATGATCGGCAGCCCCTCCTTGGTCAGCGAGGTGAACAGCAGCTCGCCCTCCTCGCCGTCGGGCAGCGGCGCCGGCGGGCGGCCGGGATCGCCGAGCGGATCGACGACCTCGGGCAGGAAGTGGTCCTCCCAGATGTGCAGCCCGTCCTTGGTCTCGACGCACTCCTGGGACACGCCGGGACCCATCACCTCGGACAGGCCGTAGATGTCGACGGCGTGCATGTCGGTGCGGTCCTCGATCTCGACCCGCATCCGCTCGGTCCACGGCTCGGCGCCGAAGATGCCGACCTGCAGCGAGGTGGACGCGGGATCGACGCCCTGGCGGGCGAACTCGTCGAGCAGGGTGAGCATGTAGGACGGCGTCAGCATGATGATGTCGGGCTCGAAGTCGCCGATCAGCTGCACCTGGCGCGGCGTCATCCCGCCGGAGACCGGGATCGCGGTCGCGCCGAGCTTCTCGATGCCGTAGTGCGCGCCGAGCCCGCCGGTGAACAGGCCGTAGCCGTAGGCGTTGTGCACCCGGTGCCCCGGGCGCCCGCCGGCGGCCCGGATCGAGCGGGCCATCAGGGTCGCCCAGTTGTCGATGTCGGTGGCGGTGTAGCCGACCACGGTCGGCCGGCCGGTGGTGCCCGACGACGCGTGGATCCGGGCGATCCGCTCGCGCGGCACCGCGAACATGCCGAACGGGTAGGTCTCGCGCAGGTCGGCCTTGCTGGTGGTCGGGAACCGGGCGAGATCGGACAGCTCGCGGCAGTCGTCGGGGTGCACGTCGTGCGCCTCGAACGCCGCCCGGTAGTGCGGCACGTTGTCGTAGGCGTGCCGCAGCGTCCACTGCAGCCGGCGCAGCTGCAGGGCGCGCAGCTCGTCGACCGAGATGCGCTCCTCGGGATCGAGCAGGTCCGGTGGCGGGGCGTCGCCGAGGCGGCGGGCGGTGGTGGTCATGCGTCCTTCTTCGCGACGAGGGTGAGCACGTCGTAGCGGGCGACGGACTCGCCGTCCTGGCGGGTCACGTCGGCGTCCCAGCGGACCTCGGCGTAGCCGGCGGAGTCCCGCGGGGTGAGCTGCTTGCAGGTGAGCGTCACGGTCAGCTCGTCGTCGAACCGGACGGGGGTGAGGAACCGCAGCCCGTCAACGCCGAAGTTCGCCAGCACCGGCCCCGGATCGGGATCGACGAACAGGCCGGCGGCCAGCGAGACGACCAGGTAGCCGTGCGCCACCCGCTGCCCGAACAGCGGGTTCGCGGCGGCGGCCGCCTCGTCCATGTGCGCGTAGAAGGTGTCGCCGGTGAACTCGGCGAAGTGCTCGACGTCGGCCCGGGTGACCCGGCGCGGCCCGGCGACCAGGCAGTCGCCGGGGCGGAGCTCCTCGAGGTGCTTGCGGAACGGGTGCACGCCGTCGTCGTGCCGCTGCGCGCCGGTCACCCAGCGGCCGGTGATCGCGGCGAGCGAGTCCGGATCGGCCTGGACCGCGGTGCGCTGCATGTGGTGCAGCACCCCGCGGATGCCGCCCATCTCCTCGCCGCCGCCGGCCCGGCCGGGCCCGCCGTGCACCAGCTGCGGCAGCGGCGAGCCGTGCCCGGTGGACTCCTGCGCGTCCCGGGCGTTGAGCACGTGCACCCGGCCGTGGAACGGGGCGATGCCGAGCACCACCGCGCGGACGAACGCCGGATCGGCGGACACCACCGAGCCGGCCAGCGAGCCCTGCCCGCGCGCGGCGTACTCGACGAGCCGGTCCGCCGAGTCGTAGGGCAGCACCGTCGACACCGGGCCGAACGCCTCGACCTCGTGCGGCTCGGCCCGGTCCGGGTCGCCGACCAGCAGCATCGGCGAGACGAACGCGCCCCGGTCGGCGTCGGCGCCGGCCACCTCGACGTGGTCCGGATCGCCGGACACCAGCCGGCCGGCGTCGCGCAGCGCCTTCACGCTGCGCCGGACCTCCTCGCGCTGGTCCAGGCTCGCCAGCGCGCCCATCCGGACGCCGTCGGTCCCGGGCGCGCCCACGACCACCGACGCCAGCCGCGCCGAGACGGCCTCGACGACGGCGTCGACGTGCTCGCGGGGAACGAACGCGCGCCGGATCGCGGTGCACTTCTGCCCGGCCTTGACCGTCATCTCGGTGATCAGCGCCCGCACGAACAGGTCGAACTCCTCGGTGCCGGGGCCGGCGTCCGGGCCGAGCGCGGCCAGGTTCAGCGAGTCGGCCTCGGCGGTGAAGCGGACGGCGTTGCGCACGATCACCGGATGGCTGCGCAGGGTCTGCGCGGTCGAGGCGGACCCGGTGAACGACACCAGGTCCTGACCGGTGAGGTGGTCGAAGCAGTCGCCGAGCGAGCCGGCGACGAACTGCAGCGCGCCGTCGGGCAGCAGGCCGGAGTCCACCACCAGCTCGATCAGCCGCGCGGTCAGGAAGGCGGTCGGCGAGGCCGGCTTGACCAGCGTGGGCACGCCGGCCAGGAACGCCGGGGCCAGCTTCTCCAGCGGCCCCCACACCGGGAAGTTGAACGCGTTGACCTGCACCGCGACCCCGTGCAGCGGGGTGAGCAGGTGCTGGCCGAGGAACGTCCCGCCGCGGCCCAGCGGCTCGACCGGCCCCTCGACGTACACGGTGTCGTTGGGCAGCTCCCGCTTCGCCTTCGACGCGTACGCCAGCAGTACGCCGATGCCGCCGTCGACGTCGAACTTCGAGTCCGCGAGCGTCGCGCCGGTGCGGGCGGAGACCGCGTACAGCTCGTCGCGGTGCTCGCGCAGGTGCCCGCCGAGCGCCTTGAGCAGCGCCGCCCGCTGGTGGAAGGTCAGCTCGCGCAGGGCGGGACCGCCGGTCCGGCGGCCGTACTCCAGTGCGCCGGCGAGATCGAGACCGTCGGCGGAGATCCGGGCGACCTCCTCGCCGGTCACCGCGTCGTGCAGCGGCCGGCCGTCGCCGGTCCCGGTCTGCCACGAACCCGAGAGGTGGCTGCGGAGCAGGGTCATCGGCGACGCCTCCGGTGGTGTCCGTCCTGCGGCCGGTGCTGGACCGACCGTTCGTTCGGCACGGGACGGTAGCACTCCGGCAGCCGGTTGGGGAGACACAGGAGCGGGACCGACCGTTCGGTCGGCGGCTAGGGTGCTCGCATGGCCGACCCCGTGCAGCCCGCCGTCCTCGTCACCCGCGACGACACCGATCCCGCCGTCGCGGTGGTCACCCTGAACCGGCCGGCGAAGTACAACGCGCTCACCGTCGAGCTGAAGGAGGCGCTGCTCACCGCGCTCGCCGAGGTCACCGGCGACGACTCGGTGCGCGCCGTGGTGATCACCGGGACCGGGAAGGCGTTCTGCGTCGGGCAGGACCTCGGCGAGCACGCCACCGCGCTGGAGCGCGACCCGTCGACGTCGTTCGACACCGTGCGGGAGCACTACAACCCGCTGATCCTCGCCGTCACCGGGGCCGCGAAGCCGGTGATCGCCGCGATCAACGGCGCCTGCGTCGGCGCCGGGCTCGGCCTCGCGCTGGCCGCCGACCTGCGGATCGCCGCCGAGGGACTGAGCTTCGCCACCGCCTTCACCGGGATCGGGCTGACCGCGGACTCCGGGCTCTCGGCGAGCCTGGCGCACGCCGTCGGCGTGTCCCGGGCCACCGAGCTGCTGCTGCTCGGCGAGAAGTTCACCGCCGAGGACGCCCGCAACTGGGGCCTGGTGCGCGACGTCGTGCCCGCCGAGGACGTGCTCCCCTCCGCGCTCGGGCTGGCCCGCCGGCTGGCCGCCGGACCCACCCGCGCCTACGCGGAGGTGAAGAGCGCGATCCGGTTCGGCGCCGTCAACGAGCTGCCCGCGGTGCTCGAGCACGAGGCGGACGCGCAGGCCCGGCTCGCCGGCACCGCCGACCACCAGCGCGCGGTCGCGGACTTCCTGGCGAAGAAGGCCCCCACCTTCGAGGGCCGATGAGCTCGGCGGTGCGGCGGACCCGCCGGCCCAGCGGCGGGCGTGACCAGCTGCTGGAGACCGCGGTCGGCGAGTTCATCGCCCGCGGCTACGACGCCACCTCGATGGAGGACCTGTCCCGGGCCGCCGGGATCACCAAGTCCTCGTTCTACCACCACTTCACCGGCAAGGAGGCGCTGCTGCGGGCCGCGCTGGAACGCGCCGTGGACGGCCTGTTCGGGGTGCTGTCGCTGCCCGTCGCGCAGACCGGCGGCCCCGCGCAGCGGTTGCGCGCGATCGTCGCCGAGCAGGTCCGGGTGCTGATGCGCGAGCTGCCCTACGTGACGCTGCTGCTGCGGGTGCGGGGCAACACCGAGACCGAGCGGTGGGCGCTGGAACGGCGCCGCGCCTTCGACGCGGCGGTGACCCGGCTGGTCCGCGAGGCGGTCGAGGCCGGCGAGGTCCGCGCCGACGTCGATCCGGCGCTGGCCGCCCGGCTGCTGTCCGGCCTGGTCAACTCGATCGTCGAGTGGTACCGCCCGGGCCGCCCCGGCAGCTCCACCCTGCCCGACGACGTCGTGAACGCCGCCTTCACCGGGATCGTCCCGGCGCCGGCCGAGCGGGCGTGATCCGGCACCGCTCGGCGAGCAGCCTGCGGATCCCGCCGGCCACCAGCTCCGGGCGGCGGAGCACGTCCCGGGCGTCGGGCCGGTGGATCGGCCAGCCCCGCTCGGTGAGGAACTGCTGACGGCCCAGGTCCGCGCGGGCCCGGGACGGGTCGAGATGGTGCCGTCCGTCGTACTCGATGCCGAGCCGGACCGCCGGACAGGCGAGATCGATCCGGTACCGGCCGACCGGGTGCTGCAGGACCGGGGGCGGCAGGCCGCCGTCGTGCAGGACGAGCCGGACCCGAGTATCCATCGGGGACTCCGCGAGCGGGCTCGCGAGCGAGACCGGCGCCGGGAGCCGCGCCGATCCGCGGGCACCCGGATGCCGGGCCGCGACCTCCGGCACCGCCGCCGGTTCGAACCCGCCGATCCGGGACAGCGCGTCCAGGGCGATCACCGCCGCGGTCCGCCGCTCCCGGCGGGCCAGGTCGAACGCGGTCCGGGGTGCCGAGGTCACCCGGACCGCCCGGCCGGGCCGGTACGGCGGGCCGGCCCCGGGAGCCGGGGCCGGGAAGCCCACCAGGATCTCGCCGGGCAGCACCGAGCCCCGGTGGACCACCCGCCCCGGGGTGCTGCGGCGGCTCCCCCCGGACACGATCAGCTCGACCGGGACCCCCGTACGGCGCACAGCCGGCGCCCAGCATCTCGGCGGCCGACCAGCCGGCGAGCGCGACCTGACACCGGCCGTTCCCGGTCCGGCCGGCGCACCGGCCTCCAGCGCGACCGCCTCGCAGCGCACCAGGTAGGTCACCTCGACGTCCGACGCGAGATGGACGCCGTACGCCACCTGCCGGAACCCCGGACCGCGCAACCGGGCCCGGGTCACGATCCCGGCCCGGACCGCGTCCGCCCCCGGAACGGCCTGTTCAGATCCACAGACCTTGGACGACGCCCGGGCCCGACCGGTTCCATCCGATTCCGAGCGTTGCACGATGGCGGTCCCGGCAGCCATCGTGCAACGCTCGACCGCGGGCTTGTCACCGGCAGCCCCGTGGGACAGGGTGCGAGGTGTGGCGGAGCGGCGGCGGGCGGCGGCGTGGCAGGCCCGGGCGAACCAGGCCGGCGGGCGGACCACCCGGGCCCTGGACCAGGAGATCGCGGCGTTGCTGGCCGAGGACCCGGGCCCGGCGGGCCCGGCGGGCCCGGACCCGGCACCGAGCGGCCCGGCGGACCCGGACCCGGGTGGACCGGAGGGCCTGGCACCGGGCGGACCGGCTGACCCGGCACCGGGCGGACCGGCGGACCCGGACCCCGGTGGACCGGAGGGCCTGGGTGGCCCGGGACCGGCCGTCCCGGCGGGATCGGCCGGCCCGGAGGACCCGGACCCGGCCCGGTGACCCCACCGGACCGGGCCGTCACACCGACCCGCGGCCGCCCGGCCGGACCGACCGGCTCGGTCGTCGCCCGGGCGCTCGGCATGCTCGACGCGTTCGGACCCGACCGGCCCGCGCTGACCCTGAGCGAGCTGGCCCGGCACGCCGGTGTCCCGCTGTCCACCGCGCACCGGCTGGTCGGCGACCTCGGCGGCTGGGGCGCCCTGGAGCGGGACGAGACCGGCCGCTACCGGATCGGCCTGCGGATGTGGGAGCTCGGCGCGCTCGCCCCGAGGGGGCAGGCGCTGCGCGAGACGGCGCTGCCGTTCCTGGAGGACCTGTCCCACGTCACCCGGGAGAACGTGCAGCTGGCCGTCCGGGAGGGCACCGAGCTGGTGTTCGTCGAGCGGCTCGCCGGGTCCGGTGCGGTGCCGGTGCACACCCGGGTCGGCGGCCGGTTCGGGCTGACCGCGACCGGGGTCGGGCTGGTACTGCTCGCGCACGCGCCGCCCGAGCTGCAGGAGGAGGTGCTCGCCGGGCACGTCGAGCGCTACACCCCGTTCACCGTGACCGATCCGGCCCGGCTGCGGCGGATGCTCGCCGACGTGCGGCGGGACGGCTTCTCGGTCAGCGACCGCCAGGTCACCGACGACGCGCTGTCCGTCGGCGCCCCCGTGCAGGACGCACAGGGCCGGGTGGTCGCCGCCGTCTCGCTGGTCGTCCGGCGCGGCAGCGCCGCCCCGCGGGCGCTCGCGCCGCTGGTGCGGACCACCGCGCGCGGGATCGGCCGGGCCCTCACCGACTGACCGGCCTTCCATTTCCCGGAAGTGCGCTTCGCCGGGGCCGGGGACCGACCGCATCCTCGGTCCTGCCGAGCCGTCCCGGCACACGCGAAGGAGCGTCGTCGTGAGCACCATTCCCCGCGACCAGTGGTATGTCGCCGCCTACACCGCCGAGATCGGCCGCGAGCTGTTCTCCCGCACCATCTGCGGTGATCCGATCCTGTTCTGGCGCACCGAGGCCGGCGAGATCACCGCGCACGCCGACCGGTGCGTGCACCGCCGGTTCCCGCTGTCCCGGGCACCCAGCCGGCTGATCGGTGACACCGTGGTCTGCGGCTACCACGGCTTCACCTACGGCGCCGACGGCCGCTGCGTCGCCGTCCCCGGCCAGACCCGGGTGCCGCGGACCGCGCGGCTGGCGCAGTACCCGGTCGTCGAGCAGGACTCGCTGGTGTGGGTCTGGATCGGTGACCCGGCGCTGGCCGATCCGGGCCGGATCCCGCGAGCGTCCTACCTGGACTCGCCGGGCTGGACGACGGTGCGCGGGATGGAACCGCTCGCCGCCCGCTACTCGCTGCTGGTGGACAACCTGCTCGACCTCTCGCACGAGACCTACCTGCACGGCGGGTACATCGGCACCCCCGAGGTCGCGGCGACACCGATCAGCACCGAGGTCGACGACGACGCCGGGATCGTCTACGTCTCCCGGCACATGGCCGACGCCGAGTGCCCGCCGTTCTACGAGCGGTCCACCGGACTGTCCGGCCGGATCTCGCGCTGGCAGGACATCGAGTACACCCCGCCGTGCCTGTACAAGCTGCACTCCCGGATCGCCCCGGTCGGCTCGGTCCCGGACCCGGACGGCAGCGACCCGGACGCCTTCCACGTCGAGGTGGTGTACGCGATCACCCCGGAGACCGAGCACTCCACGCACGACTTCTGGCTGGTCGCCCGGGACTTCGCGCTCGACGACGAGGAGGTGTCGGCGTTCCTGGCCGAGCAGAACCGCACCGTCGTGCTCCAGGACGTGGCCGCGCTCGACGTGCTGGAGCAGGTGATCGCCACCGAGCCGCCGGGCTACCAGGAGCTGTCGGTCAACATCGACACCGGTGGCCTGGCCGCGCGCCGGATGCTCGCCCGGATGGCCGGTGCGGTGCCCGCGGAGCGCGCGGTCCCGGCCCGATGAGCGGCCTCCCGCCGGTGCTGACCGGTGAGCGGGTGCACCGCATCCACTGGGTGCTCGGGACCGACCGGCTGCGCGCGGTCTGCCACTGCGGCGCCGAGCGCCTGTTCGACGATCCGGTGGAGCTGTGGGAGTGGCTGCTCGGCCATCCCGACGACCACCGGCCGACCGCGGGAGCGGCCGACCGCTCCCCCGCACTCGCCGGGAGCCCGACATGACCGATCTGGACCTGGTGGTCGCGGACAAGCAGGTCGTCGCCGACGGCGTCGCACTGCTCACCCTGCGCCGCGCCGACGGCGGCGAGCTGCCGGCCTGGGAGCCGGGCGCGCACGTCGACCTGGTGCTGGGCGCGGACCTGGTCCGGCAGTACTCGCTGTGCGGGGACCCGGCCGACCGCACCGGCTGGCGGCTCGCGGTGCTGCGTGAGCAGAGCGGACGCGGCGGATCGGCGCACGTGCACGACGTGCTCGCGACCGGCGACACGGTCACCGCGCGCGGGCCGCGCAACCGGTTCCCGCTGGTCCCGGCGGCGTCCTACGTGTTCGTCGCCGGCGGCATCGGGATCACCCCGATCGTGCCGATGGTCGCCGCCGCGGCGGCGGCCGGTGCGGACTGGCGGCTCGTCTACGGCGGCCGGACCCGCGCGTCGATGGCGTTCACCGAGCTCGCCGAGCGCCATCCGGACCGGGTGGAGATCCGGCCGCAGGACGAGACCGGGCTGCTCGACCTGGCCGGGATCCTCGACGTGGCGCCGGACCGGCCGGTGTACTGCTGCGGGCCGGAGGGGCTGCTCGGCGCCGTCGAGCAGGAGTGCGCGCGGCGCGGTGCCGTGGTGCACGTGGAGCGGTTCGCACCGAAGGACGGCGTGCTGGACGGCCCGCAGGATGCGTTCGAGGTGGAGCTCGCCGGGACCGGCGAGGTGTTCGCGGTCCCGGCCGGCCGGTCGGTGCTCGACGTGCTGGAGGACGCCGGCGTCGAGGTGCTGTCGTCCTGCCAGGAGGGGACCTGCGGGACCTGCGAGACCGGCGTCCTGGCCGGGGTGCCGGACCACCGGGACTCGCTGCTCGACGACGACGAGCGGGCCGCGAACGACGCCATGATGATCTGCGTGTCGCGGTCCCGGTCGGCGCGCCTGGTGCTGGACCTCTGAACCGGCCGCCGCGCGCTCAGTCCAGGCCGAACTCGCGGATCTTGCGGTAGAGGGTGGTCCGGCCGATCCCGAGCGCCTGTGCGGCGCGGCTGCGGTTGCCGCCGGCGGCGCGCAGCGCGTCGGTGATCGCGTCCCGCTCGGCGGCGGCGAGCAGCCCGGCGGGCGACCGGGACCCGCGCAGCTCGGCGGGCAGGTCGGCGGGCCCGATCGGGCCGCCGCGGGCCCGGCGGGCGAGCGCGACGACGGTGCCGGCGAGCTCGGCGACGTCGCCGGGCCAGTGCCGGGCGATGAGCATCTCCCAGGCGGCCGGCGTGAAGGTGGTCGCGGCCGCGGGGCCGTCGAGCCCGGCGAGCACCTCCCGGACCAGTGCCGGGACGTGCTCGCGGCAGCGGGCCAGCACCGGCAGCGGCACGGTCGTCGCGATCTGCCCGACCAGCCCGGCGACCGGGTCGGGGGTGGCGGCGGGGTCGAGGGTGAGCACCAGCGGCCCGGGCGTCTCGGCGAGCCGGCGCACCTGCCACAGCGCCGGGTCCGGGAGCCGTTGCAGCCGCCGGAGCAGCACCCCCCGGCCGCTGCGCAGCGCGGCGTGCGCGCCGTCCCAGTTCGGCGGGCCGTGATCGGCGTCGAGCACCATCGGGTCGCCGGCGCCGAGCCGGTCGAGCACCCGCCGGGCGGTGTGCGCCTTCCCGCTGCCGGGGCCGCCGGCGATCGCGACCCGTTCGCCGAGGCCGAGCGCGGTGACCAGCGCGCGATCGACGTCCGGCGCGACGTGCAGCGGACGGCCCGCCGGCGCGGGCCCGGCCGGGACGGCCCGGCGCCGCCGCGCCGGGAGCAGCCGCACGCAGTAGGCGGTGTGCGCGCCGTCCCCGATCCGTTCGACGACGGCGTCGTGCGGGCCGTCCACCAGCGGCACCCGCAGCCGCCGGATCCCGGGCCCGCCGTGTTCGAGCAGGAACTGCCAGAGCACGACGTGCAGCTCCGGGCCGGTGTGCGCGAGTCCGGCACCGTTCGCCAGCACCGTGTCCTGGTCGATGACCAGCGCGCCGGCCCCGGTCCGGTCCACCCGCAGGTAGGCGTCGACGAGCAGGCGGCGCCGCTCGCCGCCCTCCTCGGCGACCCGCGTCTCGATCTGCCGGCCGATGTCGCCGGCCAGCACCGCCATCAGCGGGTGCACGTCGCGGACCGAGCAGGCCAGCGCGAAGGAGCCGAGCATCCGGCCGGTCCCGGGTTCGACGATCGGGGTCCCGGCGCAGGTCAGGTTCTCCAGCAGCGGGTTGTAGTGCTCGGGCCCGCGGACCAGCATCGGGTGGCGCTCGACGAGGACGGTGCCCAGGCCGTTGGTGCCGATCGACCGCTCGGAGAAGTCGAAGCCCTCGGCGGCGTTCGCCCGGTCCATCAGCGAGCGCTGGCGGCGGACGTCGGCGTGCCGCACCACGATCCGGCCGGCCGGGTCGGCGAGCACCATCGCCACCGGCACGTCGGCCAGGCTGTCGCGCAGCCGGGCCAGCACCGGCTCGGCGGCCCGGCACAGGATCGGCGCGAGATCGGCGGGCTCCCGGTAGCGGGTGACGTCCGGGGCGACCGGCACCGCCTCGCCGACGCAGCGCCGCCAGCTCCGCTCGATCAGCTGCGGCACGCCGCTGTCCCCGGGAGGCAGTACCAGCAGCCCGCCGTCGACGAGCGCCTCCCGGGTCCGCCGGGTGCGTTCGCGGTCCGCCGTGGTCATCGACGGTTCCCCGCAGGTGTCCTGTCGAAGCATCGTCGCTCCGTCGTCCGTGCCCGTCGGGGCTGTCCGGCCGTGATGTCGGGTCGTGCTCCACGGTGCCGCACCGACACCGTGGCTGGGAAGGGGCCGGCCGGCCCGGTCGGTCCTTGCTCTCTCGGCCCTGTCAGTCCGCGGCCGGCCGGCCCTCTGTCAGCCCGCGGTCAGGGCGAGGCCCGGGTAGCCCCGGGCCCGCTCCCCCGCCAGCTCGCCGCGGTAGGCGCCGATGCCCGCCATGTAGAACATCACCGCCTGCCGCTTCCCCGGGATGTTCGCGCCGAAGATCCACGAGTCGGCCTTCGGGAACAGCGTCGCGTCGGCGATCTCCCGGCAGGTCCGGTTCCAGCGCTGCTCGGCCTCGGCGGTCGCCTCGATGATCGGCGTGCCGCGCCCGCGGGCCTCCTCGATCAGCGCGGCGATCCACTCCACCTGGGACTCGATGCTCGGCGGCAGGTTGGTGAAGGGCCCGTTCGGGCCGAGGATCATGAACATGTTCGGGAACCCGGCGGTGGTCACGCCGAGGTAGCTGCCCGGTGCCTCGGCCCAGTGCTCGGCGATGGTGCGCCCGCCGCGGCCCCGGATGTCCATCCGGACGTAGTTGCCGTCGACGGCGTCGAACCCGGTCGCCAGCACGAGCACGTCCAGCTCGTGGAAGGTGCCGTCGGCCAGCCGCACGCCGGTCGGCTCGACCGCCGCGACCGGGTTCTCGGCGACGCTGACCAGCGTCACGTCGTCCCGGTTGAACGTCTCGTAGTAGCCGTTGTTGCACAGCGGCCGCCGCGCGTAGAGGTCGGTCGGGGTCAGCAGCCGGGCCGTCTCCGGGTCCCGGACGATCTCGGCGATCTTGCGCCGGATGAACCGGGCCGCCTCCTCGTTCGCCTGCGCGTCGGTGGCGATGTCGCAGAAGGTGCCGAACATGAAGCGGAACCCGTTGCCGATGTCCCAGTTCTCCTGGAACACCCGCTCCCGCTCGGCGCCGGGGACGCTCATCGCCGGGACGGTGCTCTCCTCGAACCCGAACGCGACGACCGAGTTGCGGACCTGCTCCCAGATCTCGTCGTAGCGGGACCGGACGTCGGCCAGGTAGCGCTCGTCGACCGGGCCGTTGCCGGAGGGCACGCTGTACTGCGGGGTGCGCTGGAACACGGTGAGGTGCCGGGTGCGCGGCGCGGCGGCGCAGATGAACTGGGTCCCGGTGGAGCCGGTGCCGAACACGCCGATCCGGCGGTCGTCGATCCGCAGGTCCGCCGGCCAGGCCCCGGTGTGCGCCACCACGCCCTCGAACGAGTCGAGCCCGGGCAGGTCCGGGACGTTGATCCGGGACAGCAGGCCGAGCGCGGTGACCACGTAGCGGGCCACGATCCGCTCGCCGCCGTCGGTGAGCAGCGTCCACCGCCCGCTCGCCTCGTCGAACCGCATCGACTCGATCCCGGTCTCCAGCCGGATGTCCCGGGCCAGGTCGTGCCGGTCGACGACGGCCTGCAGGTAGCGCAGGATGTCGGGCTGGTCGAGGTAGCGGCTGGTGAAGTCCCACTCCTGCAGCAGCTGCTCGTCGAACGAGTAGCGGTAGACGTAGCTCTCGGTGTCCGACATCGCGCCGGGATAGCGGTTCCAGTACCAGGTCCCGCCGACGCCGCCGGCCCGGTCCACGCAGAGCACGGACAGCCCGAGATCGTCGCGGAGCCTCTTGAGCATGTACAGGCCGCCGAACCCGGCGCCGATCACCACCGCGTCGAGCTCGGCGCTCATGCCGCCACCCCGGCGCGCCGCGACCGGTACCACTCGGCGATCGCCGCGATCTCGGCGTCGGCCTCCCCGCCGCGGCCGGCCGCGAACGGGAAGACGTGCTGCAGGCCGTCGACGACCGACAGCGTGGCGTCCACCCCGGCGAGCCGGGCCCGCTCGGTGAAGCGGACCGCGTCGTCCAGCAGCACCTCGGCGCCGCCGGCGTCCACGAACACCGGCGGGAACCCGGTCAGGTCGGCGTGCAGCGGGTTCGCCAGCGGGGTGGCCGGGTGCACGGCCGGGCCGTCGCCGGTGTCGCCGAGCACCCCGGCGATCATCCCGGCCAGCAGCGGCACCGTGACCAGCGCGTCGGTGTCCGCGTTCGACTCCAGCGTCTTGCCGGTGTTCGCCATGTCCAGCCACGGCGAGAACGCCACCACCGCCCCGGGCAGCGGCCGGCCGCGCTCGCGCAGCGCGAGCGGGATCGCGATGGCCAGGTTGCCGCCCGCGGAGTCGCCCGCGGTGACGACGTCGGCGGCGGCGATCCCCCGCTCCAGCAGCCCGTCGAAGGCGGCGACCCCGTCGTCGACCTGCGCGGGGTGCGGGTGCTCCGGCGCGCGGCGGTAGTCGAGCACGAACGCGGTCGTGCCGAGCGCCTTCGCGAGGTGCCCGGCGAGCTTGCGGTGGCTCGCGGCGGACCCGACGGCGAACCCGCCGCCGTGGGTGAACAGCACGACCCGGCCGCGGTCGGTGCCCACCGGCAGCGCCCAGATCCCGGGCACCCCGCCGACGACGTCGTCGGCGTAGGTCACGTCGGTGGGCTCGGCGGTGGCCTGGTGCCACTCGTCGAACAGGCTGCGCAGCAACCGGATGTCGAGATCCGGCCGGCCCGCCATCACGGCGGACCAGTCGGCGTAGAGGTTCCGCAGGGCCTCGGCCCCGGGGGACGGCGCGTCGCTCATGCGGCACTCCTTCGTCTGGGTCGGCGTTCTCCGATCGGCACGACATCCAGACTGTGACCGGCATCGCAGCGTCCGAGGTGTTCCGATCCGGTACACGGGCGCACGTAGGGTCGGCCGTGTGTTCGTGAAGGTGTGCGGCCTGCGCAGCGTCGACGACGTCCGGGCGGCCGGGGCGGCCGGGGCCGACGCGGTCGGGTTCGTGCTGCACCCGGCCAGCCCCCGGTACGTCGATCCGGAGCTCGCCCGCCAGCTGGTGGCGCACGTCCCGGAGCCGGTGCTGTCGGTGGTCGTCGTCGCCGAGCACGCCGCCGACGACGCCGCGCGGATCACCCGGGAGATCGGCGCCGACGTGTTGCAGCTGCACGGCGGCTACACCGCCGAGGACTTCGCGCGGGTGGCCGGCCGGGGCGTCCGCTCGTGGCGGGCCACCTCGCTCGCCGACGACCCGCAGCCGCGGGTGGGCCGGTTCGGCGAGGAGGCGCTGCTGCTCGACTCGCCGCGCGCCGGGTCCGGCGAGACCTGGGACGTCGAGGCGCTCGATCCGCCGCCGGCCGGGCACTGGCTGCTGGCCGGGGGCCTGGACCCGGACAACGTCGCCGGCGCGATCCGCCGCATCCGCCCCTGGGGGGTGGATGTCTCCAGCGGCGTGGAGCGCACCCGCGGCGTCAAGGACCACAGCAGGATCGCCGAGTTCGTCGCGGCGGCCCGCTCGGTGCACACCCGATGACCGCGCGACACACCTGCTGCAGCGGGTGCGCAGGACCGCGAAGGGGTGTGCGGTGGGGCGCGTGAGTCTTCCGTTGGACGGGATCGTGGTGGTGTCGTGTGAGCAGGCCGTGGCGGCGCCGCTGGCGACCCGGCAGCTCGCCGACCTGGGCGCGCGGGTGATCAAGATCGAGCGCCCGGGGAGCGGTGACTTCGCCCGCGGCTACGACGAGACGGTGCAGGGCATGTCCAGCCACTTCGTGTGGCTGAACCGGTCCAAGGAGTCGGTCGCGCTGGACCTGAAGGACCCGGGCGACCGGGCGACGATGCTGCGCCTGCTGGAGCGGGCGGACGTGTTCGTGCAGAACTTCGCGCCGGGCGCCGCGGAGCGGCTCGGGCTCGGCGCGCCCGCGCTGCGCGAGCGCTTCACCAGGCTGGTGACCTGCTCGATCTCCGGCTACGGCTCGTCCGGGCCGTACCGCGACGCGAAGGCCTACGACCTGCTCATCCAGTCCGAGGCCGGGCTGGTGTCGATCACCGGGTCACCGGACGCGCCGGCCAAGAGCGGGATCCCGGCGGCCGACATCGGCGCCGGGATGTACGCGTTCTCCGGGATCCTGGCCGCGCTCTACGAGCGGGAACGCACCGGCGAGGGCGCCGACCTGGAGGTGAGCCTGTTCGACTCGCTCGTCGAGTGGATGGGCTACCCGCTGTACTACGCCGGCTACGGCGGCACCCCGCCGCAGCGCACCGGGACCAGCCACGCCGCGATCGCCCCGTACGGCACGTTCAGCGCGGGCGACGGGACCGACGTCGTGCTGTCGATCCAGAACGAGCGGGAGTGGACGACGTTCTGCGAGGTCGTGCTGGGTCGCCCGGAGGTGGCGACCGATCCGCGGTTCGCCGGCGGCGGGCGCCGGGTGGCGCACCGCGACGAGCTGCACGCCGAGATCACCGCCGTGTTCGGCGGGCTGACCGGCGAGGAGCTGCTCCGGCGGCTGACCACGGCCCGGATCGCGCACGCGCGTCAGCGGGAGCTGCCCGAGGTGCTGGAGCACCCGCAGCTCACCGCGCGGGACCGGTGGACCGAGATCGGCAGCCCGGTAGGGCCGCTGCGTGCCACGCTCCCTCCGATCGGCATCGCCGGGCGGACGCCCAGGATGGGCCCCGTCCCCGCGGTGGGTGAACACACCCGGGCCGTCCTCGACTGGCTCGCCGAGGACACCCGGATGTAGACGGCCCCACCGCCTGCGGCGTCTGAACCGGTAGGGCCTGCACCGGTCGGCGCGCCCGGGCCCGTCGACGGTATGACGGCTGATTACCCGTCCAGACGGTTCCCACACACACAACGCGCCTCCCCGGTTCGACACCGATACCCCCCAGGGGTATGGTCGTGTTGCGGACGGAGGAGGTACGCGATGCACGGTTACACCGACAACAAGGACGCGCACATCAAGCGCATGCGCCGGATCGAGGGCCAGGTCCGGGGGATCAGCAAGATGATCGAGTCGGACAAGTACTGCATCGACGTCCTGACCCAGGTCTCGGCCGTCAACAAGGCCCTGGAGGCCGTCGCGCTCGGCCTGCTCGACGAGCACCTCAAGCACTGCGTCGCCGACGCCGTCGCCGAGGGCGGCGAGCTCGCCGACGAGAAGATCGAGGAGGCCAGCGCCGCCATCGCGCGCCTGGTCCGCTCCTGAACACCCCGCTCCCCGCGGGCACGCACGAGGAGGAAACGCCCATGAGCACCGCCACCTACACCGTCACCGGCATGACCTGCCAGCACTGCGTCAGCTCGGTCACCGAGGAGATCGAGGAGATCTCCGGCGTGACCGGCGTGGCCGTCGACCTGCCCACCGGCGCCGTCACCGTCACCGGCGAGGGCGAGATCCCGGCCGAAGCGGTCCGCGAGGCCGTCCGCGAGGCGGGCTACGAGGTCACCGCCGGGGCCTGAGCCGGGCCCCGTCCACCACCCGGTGCGGGTCACGGCACGGCGCCGTCCACCCGCATCGGGTCCTACCGAGGGACCGAACGATGCACACAGCCGTTCGGCTGACCGTCTACGGGGCGGCAGTCGTCCTGCTCGCCGTCGGCGCCTACGCCGCAGGCACCTCCGCCGGTGCGTCCACCGACCACCTGCGGGCGCCCGCCGCGCACGCCCCCGCTCCGGACGCCGCGGCGGGCCCGCAGCAGCCCGGCGGGCTGGCGAGCACCGCGGGCGGCTACACCCTGGAGCCGCTGACGCCGGTGCTGCCGGCCGGCACCGGGGCCGAGATCGCGTTCCGGATCACCGGGGCCGACGGCGCCGCCGTCACCGACTTCGACGTCACGCACGAGAAGCGGATGCACCTGGTGCTGCTGCGCCGCGACACCGCGGGCTTCCAGCACCTGCACCCCACGATGTCCGGCGACGGCACCTGGCGGGTGCCCGCGACGCTCGACGGCGGCGGCACCTACCGGGCCTTCGCCGACTTCGTCCCGGCCGGCGGCGCACCGACGACGCTCGGCGTCGACCTGTCCGCGCCGGGCCCGTTCGAGCCGGTCACCCCGCAGCCGAGCCGGGACGCCGAGCTGCCCGGCGGCTACCAGGTCCGGCTCGACGGCGAGCTCGCGCCGGGCGCCACCGCACCCCTCACGCTGACCGTCACCCGGGACGGGCGGCCGGTCACCGACCTGCAGCCGCACCTGGGCGCCGCCGGGCACCTGGTCGTGCTGCGCGGCGGGGACCTCCGCTACCTGCACGTCCATCCCGAGGACGCGCCCGGCACCGGCCCGGAGATCACCTTCCACGCCGAGGTCCCGTCGGCGGGCACCTACCGGCTGTTCCTCGACTTCCGGCACGACGACGCGGTGCACACCGCCGAGTTCACCGTCCCGGCCGGCGGGGCACCCGCCCCTGCCGGCGACGGGCACGCACACGACGAGGGAGGCCACCGATGACCGCGGCGACGGGCACGGCGACGGGCACGGCGACGGGCACGGCTCTGCCGCCGACCGACACCCCGGTCCACGAGATCGAGCTGTCCATCGGCGGCATGACCTGCGCCTCCTGCGCGAACCGGATCGAGCGCAAGCTCAACAAGCTCGACGGCGTGACCGCCACGGTCAACTACGCCACCGAGAAGGCCAAGGTCACCGCGCCGGACGGGATCGCCACCGAGCGGCTCGTCTCGACCGTGCAGGCCGCCGGGTACAGCGCGACCCCGGTCCGCGTGCCGCAGGACGATCCCGCGAGCGACGGGGCCGGGGACGACGAGGTCGAGGGCGAGGGCGAGGGCACCGCGGCGCTGCGCGAGCTGCGGCACCGGCTGGTGGTGTCCGCGCTGCTCTCGCTGCCGGTCGTGGTGCTGGCGATGGCGCCGCCGCTGCAGTTCGTGAACTGGCAGTGGCTGTCGCTGGTGCTGGCCGCGCCGGTGTGGGCGTGGGCCGGGGCGCCGTTCCACCGGGCCGCCTGGACGAACCTGCGGCACGGCGCGGCCACCATGGACACCCTGGTGTCGCTGGGCACGACGGCCGCGATGGCCTGGTCGGTCTACGCGCTGTTCCTCGGCACCGCCGGGATCCCCGGGATGGTGCACCCGTTCGAGCTGTCGATCTCGCCCTCCGACGGCGCCGGGAACATCTACCTGGAGGTCGTCGCCGGGGTCACCACGTTCCTGCTGGCCGGGCGCTGGTTCGAGATGCGGTCCAAGCGCCGGGCCGGTGCCGCGCTGCGGGCGCTGCTGCATCTCGGTGCGAAGGACGTGCTGGTGCTCCGGGACGGCGCCGAGGTGCAGATCCCGGTCTCCCGGCTCGCCGTCGGCGACCGGTTCGTGGTCAAGCCGGGCGAGAAGATCGCCACCGACGGCCGGGTCGTCGAGGGCCGCTCCGCGGTGGACGCCTCGATGCTCACCGGCGAGTCGGTGCCGGTCGAGGCGACCGTCGGCGACGCCGTGGTCGGCGCGACCGTGAACGCGGGCGGCCGGCTCGTCGTCGAGGCCACCCGGGTCGGGTCGGACACCCAGCTCGCCCAGATGGCGCGGCTGGTGGAGGACGCGCAGAACGGCAAGGCCGCGGTGCAGCGGCTGGCCGACCGGATCTCCGGGGTGTTCGTCCCGGTGGTGATCGTGGTCGCCGCGGTCACCCTCGGATTCTGGCTCGGTGCCGGGGCGGGCACCGCGGCGGCCTTCACCGCCGCCGTCGCCGTCCTGATCATCGCCTGCCCCTGCGCGCTCGGCCTCGCCACGCCGACCGCGCTGCTGGTCGGCACCGGCCGCGGCGCCCAGCTGGGCATCCTGATCAAGGGGCCGGAGGTGCTGGAGTCGACCCGGCGGGTGGACACCGTGGTGCTGGACAAGACCGGCACCGTCACCACCGGCGCGATGTCGCTGGTCGGGGTGCACACCGCCGACGACGCAGCCGGGGCGGCCGGGGTGAACGGTGCCGAGGGTGCGGCCGGCGCCGACGGTGCAACCGATGCCGACGGCCCTGCCGGTGCTGCCGGTGCTGCCGAGGCGGCCGAGACGACCGCGTTGCGGCTCGCCGGGGCGCTGGAGCGGGCTTCCGAGCACCCGATCGCCGCCGCGATCGTCGCGGCCGCCCGGGACCGCGTCGGCGAGCTGCCCGAGGTCACCGACTTCACCAACCACGAGGGGCTCGGCGTGCAGGGCGTCGTCGACGGGCACGCGGTGCTCGTGGGCAGGCCCCGGCTGCTGGAGCAGTGGTCGATGCCGCTGACCGGCGCGCTCGCCGAGGCCGTCGAGACCGAGACCGCGCAGGGCCGGACGGCGGTCGCGGTCGCCTGGGACGGGCAGGCCCGCGCGGTCCTCGTCGTCGCCGACACGATCAAGCCGACCTCCGCCGAGGCGATCGCCGAGTTCCGCAGGCTGGGCCTGGTCCCGGTGCTGCTGACCGGGGACAACCACGCCGTCGCCGCATCCGTCGCGGCCGAGGTGGGGATCGACCCGGAGGTCGTGGTCGCCGACGTCCTGCCCGAGGAAAAGCTGGCCGTCATCGAGCGGCTGCAGGCCGGCGGCAAGGTCGTCGCGATGGTCGGCGACGGCGTCAACGACGCCGCCGCGCTCGCCCGGGCCGACCTGGGCCTGGCCATGGGCACCGGCACCGACGTGGCGATCGAGGCGTCCGACATCACCCTGGTCCGCGGCGACCTGCGGGCCGCCGCGGACGCGGTGCGGCTGTCCCGGCGGACCCTGGGCACCATCAAGGGCAACCTGTTCTGGGCGTTCGCCTACAACACCGCCGCCATCCCGCTGGCCGCGATGGGCCTGCTGAACCCGATGATCGCCGGTGCGGCGATGGCGTTCAGCTCGGTCTGCGTGGTCGCGAACAGCCTGCGTCTACGCCACTTCCGCGCGCACGCGGTCTGATCCGCGGGCGGCTCCCCCGTCAGGTGAGCCAGCCGCCGTCGCGGGCGATCCGGTGCGCCTCGGCCCGGGACGGGGCACCCAGCTTCCCGGCGGGTACGGCGGCGCGGTCAGGGCGTCGGCGGCCAGCGCCGGATCGACGTAGCGGCCCCCGGCCCGCACCCGTCGCACCACGTCCGCCAGCACCGACCCCGGGGCCCCCTTCGGCACGAAGCCGGCCGCCCCCGCGGTGAGCGCCTGCCGCAGGTGGGGCGGTCGCCCGTGTCCGGTGAGGATCACCACGGCGCAGTCCGGCAGGACGGCGCGCAGCTCCCGGGTCACGGCCAGCCCGTCGCCGCCCGGCATCTCCAGGTCGATCACGGCGACGTCCGGCCGGTGGGCCAGTGCGAGCTCCACAGCACTGCGCCCGTCGCCGGCCTGCGCCACCACGACGATGTCGGGTTCCAGACCGAGCAGCGCGGCGATCCCGGCCCTGATCAGCTCCTCGTCGTCGGCCAGCAGCACCCGGACCGGCTCGGCGGCGGTCACGGCCGCGGCACCGCGGCCCGCAGGGTGAACACCCCGGAGCCGGCACCGGTGTCGAGGGTGCCGCCCACCCCGGCCAGCCGGTCGGCGAGCCCGCGCAGTCCGGAGCTGTGCGGGTCGCCGGCGGGGGGCCCGGTGACGCCGTCGTTGGCGACGGTCAGTACGGTCGCCGAACTCGAGTGCACGACGGCGATGGTGCACCAGCGGGCCCGGCTGTGCCGCAGCACGTTCGTCCCGGCGGGTGGCGGCGGCCAGCACGGCCGCGAGCGGGACCGGCAGGCCCGGGTCGGGTCCGGTGTCCAGGGTGACGCGCACACCGGAGGCACGCAGCACCTCGGCGACCGCGTCGAGCTGCGCCGGGAGGTCGACCTCCCGGTAGCCGCTCACCGTCCTGCGCAGCTCCCCCAGCGCGGACGCGGCGAGCGAGCGGGCGTGCTCGGCGTGCCCGGCCGAGGTGTCCGGGTCGGTTCCGACGGTGCGCGCCGCCAGCTCGGCCTGCAGGGCGATCACCGTGAGGTGGTGGTCGAGCAGGTCGTGCACGTCGGCGGCGAAGCGCAATTGCTCCTCGGCGGTGGCCAGCCGGGCGGCCGCGGTCCGGCCCACCCGGGCCTGTTCGAGCAGCTCCCAGAGGCGCCACGGCAGGAACGCCACCGCCAGCACGACGGCCGCCGACCCGGCGGTCACACCGGCGTAGGTCCACGGCGCCGCCGCGATCCCGAGCCCGACCGCGGCCGACGCCGCGGTCAGCGCCGCCCCCACCGGGAGGCCCGCCCGCCATCCCAGGAGCAGCGGTGCCGACCCGGCGACACCGGCCGCCAGCCAGGCCCAGGTCTCCCAGCCCTGCTCCGTCCCGGCCGGTGCCGGCAGCGGCACCGAGACCGGCACCGAGACCCGCGAGCACCAGCAGGGACACCCGGCGCGGATGGTCCGGCCGGGCCGGGCCGGGCCGGGCCGGGCAGCGCGAGGTACAGGGCCGCCGCCAGCGCGGCCAGCACCACCAGCAGCATCACCGCGCCGACCAGCCGTCGTGCCGGGTCGGGTTCGAGCAGGGGGCCGACGCCCGCGGCGGCCGACGTCAGCACCGCGACCGGCAGCACCGCCAGTACCAGCAGCCCGCGGGCCCGGTTCGGCCGCATCAGCGGTGCAGTGGGCGGGTGTACTCGTCCGGGCGCAGCAGCATCACCACCGCCATCGCGGGCAGCATCAGCAGGTGCTCCCAGAGCATCAGCTGGTCCGGGGGGATCGTCTCGGTCCACAGCGGTACGAACAGTGCCAGAAACGGCACGTACATGGCGGCGCACATCTGCAGCACCGGCGCCCGGCGGTGCCCGCGATGGCGCATCCACAGCGCCATCCCGGCCGCCATGGTGGTGGCCATCAGCAACGCGTCGATCTCGGTGCCGAAGGAGACCGGCAGGCCCAGCGCCGTCAGCAGTCCCGCCGCGAGGGCGCCGAGGACCAGCATCCCGGCGGCCATCGCCAGGACCATCTCGAGGTAGTGCCGGACCGCATGCCGTAGCCGGGCGGGAGCGTGGCCGGTCGTGGAAGGGGTCGTCTGCACGGGAATCGCCTCCTGGACGGGTCGGTGACCGTTCAGGGACGGCACTCCCGCCGCGGACCGCACGCGGACCCGGGTGGATCGCACGGTCCGGCCGTGCGCCGCCCGTGGCGCCGCCGACGGTCAGGACTCCGCGAGGGCGGCCAGCCGGTCCAGCGAGGCGCTGAGCATGTCCGCCGTGGTGGCCCGGGCCCGGACCAGACGGTTCGAGTCGGTCAGGTCGGTCCAGTCGTAGGTGTGCACGACCCGGGTGCGGCCGTCGTCGAGCGGCTCCAGCTCCCAGCGCCACAGGTGGCCGGGCTGCGGCCGCCCCGGCTCGGACGGCCGCCAGGCGATCAGCCTGCCCTCGGTGAACTCGACGACGTGGTTCTCCCGGACGCTGCCCTGGGTGAGCAGGGTCGAGAACACCTCCCCCACGCCGCGGACCCGCTGCCCGGGTGCGGCCTCGGCGAGATTGTCGTTGCCGTCCCACTCCGGCTGGCGGGCCGGGTCGGCGATCAGCTCGAACAGCTGCGCGGCGGGCGCGGCGACGACGCGGTGACTGGTGATGACGGTCGGGGCTGCTTCGCTCACCGGGGCAGTCTGCCATCTCCCGCGCCCGGCCGAGTGCGTTCCCGGCACAACCGGTACATGATCTGCACAGATAATGGATTCGTAACCCTCACTGCCTGGTGAAATCACCCGTCAGGCCGCCGAAATATCTGCGTACTGATCGGTCCAAGACTATTGCGATCAGGACGGCCCGGATGTTCTCCTGAGCCGGCAGGCCACCGCGACGGAGCGGTGCCGCCACCGGAGGAGGATCCGATGAGGACGACACGAGGCGCGATCTGCTGGGAGCCCGGAGCCGGCAAGGGCTGGGCCGTGGAGGACATCGAGCTCGGCGACCCGCGTCCGGACGAGGTCGTGGTGAAGCTGGCCGCCTCCGGGCTGTGCCACTCCGACGACCACATCGACTCCGGTGTCTACGTCGGCCTCGATCCGATGCTCGGCGGCCACGAGGGCGCCGGCGTCGTCGAGGAGGTCGGTTCCGCGGTGACCGGGCTCGCCCCCGGCGACCACGTCGTGCTCGCCTTCATCCCGTCCTGCGGGCGGTGCTTCTCCTGCGTCTCCGGCCGCACCCACCTCTGCGACCTGGGCGCGCACCTGTTCGGCGGGGTCGCGCTGTCCGACCGGACGCACCGGGTCACCGCGCGCGGCCGCGGCGTCGGCACGATGTGCCTGCTCGGGACGTTCGCGCCGTACGCCGTGGTGAACGAGGCCAACGTGGTCAAGATCCGCGAGGACGTGCCGCTGGAGAAGGCGGCGCTGGTCGGCTGCGGCGTCACCACCGGCTGGGGCTCGGCGTTCCACACCGCGGGCACCGAGCCGGGCGACACGGTGGTCGTCGTCGGCGCCGGCGGCATCGGGATGAACGCCGTGCAGGGCGCCCGCTACGCCGGGGCCCGCGACATCGTCGCCGTCGACACCGTGGAGTTCAAGCGCGACCGGGCCAAGATGTTCGGTGCGACGCACACCGCGGCGTCGGTGGCCGAGGCGTTCGAGCTGGTCCGGGAGCTGACCCGGGGCACGATGGCGCAGCGGGTCGTGCTCACCACCAGCACCGCCGACGGCGCGCTGATCGAGCCGTGCCTGCAGCTGGCCGGCAAGCGCGGGGTGCTGGTGGTCACCGCGATCGCCCCCGGCGACCAGCTGAAGGTGGATCTCGACCTGTTCACCCTCACCTGCTACGAGAAGCAGATCCGGGGCGGGCTGTTCGGGTCGGCGAACCCGCGGATCGACATCCCGCGGCTGCTCGACCTCTACGCCGAGGGCGAGCTGAAGCTCGACGAGCTGGTCACCGCCACCTACACCCTCGACGAGATCAACCAGGGCTACCGGGACATGCTCGACGGCCGCAACGTGCGCGGGCTGATCCGGTACGCGGACCTGTGACCGCCTGGGACGACGTCGAGCGGGGCCTGTCCCGGGACCCGGCGACCGGGCTGAACACCGCCCAGGAGGCGTGCGGCCGGTGGACCTCCGACCCGGGCCGGCTCGCACTCGTCGTCCGGCACCCGGACGGGTCGCGGGAGCGGTGGACGCACGCCGAGCTGTACCGCGCCGCCGCCCGCGCGGCCGGGGTGTTCGCCGGGGCCGGGCTGCGCCGCGGGGACCGGGTCGCCGCGCTGCTCGGCCGCCAGGTGGAGAGCTGGATCGTGGCGCTGGCCGCCTGGCGCAGCGGGCTGGTCCTCGTCCCGCTGTTCGGCGGGCTCGGCACCGACGCGCTGGCCTACCGGCTGCGCACCTCCGGCACCCGGTTGCTGGTCGTCGACCACGCCCGGCGGGCGGCCGCGGCGGCGGCACTCGCCGCCGCCGACAGCGACGCCGTCGTCCTCACCGTCGCGGCCCGGGACGGATCGCCGGTCGCACCGGGCGACACCGACTTCCGGTCCGCGCTGGCCGCCGCCGACGACGGCCCGGACCGGCACACCTCGGCCGCCGACCTGGCGACCCTGCTGTTCACCAGCGGGACCACCGGCGAACCGAAGGCGTGCACGATGCCGCACTCGGCGCTGCTGTCGGTGCTGCCGTTCGCCCGGTACTCGCTCGGGGCCGGGCCGCGCAGCACCGTGTTCACCGCCGCCGACCCGGGCTGGGCCTACGGGCTCTACTCGACCGGCGCGGCGCCGATGGCGCTCGGCTCGCCCCGGGTGCTCTACAGCGGCGACTTCGATCCGCAGGCGTGGTGGCGGGTGGCCCGCGAGGAGTCGGTGACCTGCCTGGCCGCCGCCCCCAGCGCGTACCGCAGGCTGCTCGGTCCGCTGCGCGAGCACGGCGCCCCGGCGACGCTGCAGGTGGCCGCGGCGGCGGGTGAGCCGCTGGACGCCGGGACCGCGACCGGCTGGCGGAGCGCCGGCGGGCCCGCCGTGCGGGACGGCTACGGGCTGACCGAGGTCGGCATGGTGCTCGCCGACCTCGCGGACGGGACGCCGCCGGAACCCGGCACCCTCGGCGGCCCGGTACCGGGGTTCGACGTGCTGCTGGTCGATCCGGCCGGCGACCCGGTCGAGCCCGGCGGGGACGGCCTGATCGCCGTGCGGCGGCCCCGCCACCAGCTCTGCGACGGCTACGAGAACCGGCCGCAGGCGTGGGCCGAGCGCCTGCGCGGCGACCTGTTCGTCACCGGCGACCGGGCCGCGCCCGCACCCGGCGGGCGGTGGCGCTTCCTCGGCCGGGACGACGACATGATCGTCGCCTCCGGCTACAACATCGGCCCGGTCGAGGTGGAACGGGTGCTGGCCGACCACCCGGCGGTCCGGGAGGCGGCGGCCGTCGCTGGGGCAGGGCCGGGCGGGGCCACCGTCGTCCGCGCCGTCCTGGTCCGCGACGCCGATCACCCGCCGGCCGAGGTGCTGGAGGGCGAGCTGCGCGACGCCATCCGGCAGCGGATCGGGGCGCACGCCCGGCCGCGACTGTTCAGCTACGTCGAGGCGTTGCCGCGCAACGAGGTCGGCAAGCTGCAACGGGCCCGGCTGCGGATGCAGGACGGCAGCGGTGGGTGAGCCGCGCACCACCCTGGTCACCGGGGCGTCCCGCGGGATCGGCGCCGGGATCGCCCGGCTGCTGCTCGACCGCGGCGGCCGGGTCGCCTGCACCTCGCGATCCGGGCACAGCGCCGTCAGCGAGCAGGCCGGCGGGCGGACCCTCCCGATCGCGCTGGACCTGGCCGATCCGGCCGGCCCGGAGCACGCCGTCGAACGGGTCCGGGAGCACTGGGGCCGGCTCGACTCGCTGGTGCTCAACGCCGGCGTCTGGCACGGCGGCCGGTTGTCCACGATGGACCCGGACCTGTGGTGGGAGGTCGTGCGGACCAACCTCGGCGGGACCGCGGCGCTGGTCCGCGCCGCGACCGGGCTGCTCACCCGGGGGACGGAGCCGAGCATCGTGCTGGTCGGGTCGGTGGTCGGCGAGGTCGGCTTCGCCGGGGACACCGCCTACGCCGCCGGCAAGGCCGCGCTGGTCGGGTTCGCCCGCTCGCTGGCCAAGGAGCTCGCCCCGGACGGGGTGCGGGTCAACGTGCTCGCCCCCGGCTTCGTCGAGACCGACATGACCTCGGCCGTCCCCGACCGGTCGCGGCAGCGGATCGCCGCGGCGACCCTGCTCGGCCGGTTCGGCACCGTCGACGAGATCGCCCGCGCCGCCGTCTTCCTCGCCGACGACGCCACCTTCTGCACCGGCTCGGTGCTCACGGCCGACGGCGGCTGGTCCCTGTGAACCCTTCAGGAGGTACCCCGATCATGGCCACCGGCCTGTCCGACGACGAGTACACCGCGCTGCGCGAGCGGGTGTTCGACACGATCTGGTCCGTGCTCGATCCGCTGGAGCGCGAGATCGAGGACACCGAGCGGATCCCGCTCGACGTCGTCATGCCCGCGCTGCGCTCGTGCGGCGCGCTCGGGCTGATCGTCCCCCGCCGCTACGGCGGCTCCGGCCTCTCGATCGCCCAGTACCTGCCGATCCTCGCCGAGTTCGCGAAGATCCAGGGCGGCATCCGGACCCTGGTGCACGTGCACAACTCGTTCGCGCACGCGCTGTCCGAGATCGGCGACGAGCAGCAGCGCGCGGAGATCCTGCCCGGCGCCGCCACCGGTGAACGCTCGCTCGCCTTCGCGCTCACCGAGCCGGGCAACGGCACCGGGATGGACCTGTCCACCACCGCCCGGCGGGACGGCGACGACTACGTGATCGACGGCCGCAAGTGGCTGATCACCAACTCCGACATCGCGTCGCACTTCCTGGTGCTCGCCAGGACCGGGCCCCGGGACGTGTCGGCGATCATCGTCGGCCGGGACACCCCCGGACTGACCATCGCCGCGCTGCCCGAGACGATGGGCTGCAAGGGCGCCGAGCACGGCGAGCTGACCTTCACCGGGGTCCGGGTCCCGGCCACCGGCCTGGTCGGCACCGAGGGCGACGGGATCGCGCACCTGGAACGCGCGCTGGAGATCAGCCGGGTGTTCATCGCGGCGTCGTCGCTGGGGACCGCGACCCGGGCGTTCGACCTGTCCCGGTCCTACGCGGAGCAGCGGGTCACCTTCGGCAGGCCGATCGCCGAGCGCCAGGCGGTGCAGCGCTACCTCGCCGAGATGGCCGTCGACATCTACGCGCTGCGCGGGATGCTCGCCGACGTCGCCGCCAAGTGGGACCGCGGCCGCCGCATCCCGGCCGAGGCCAGCCTGCTCAAGCAGTTCGGGCTGGAGGCCGTCGGCCGGGTCACCGACCGGGCGCTGCTGGTGCACGGCGGCATCGGCTACACCCGGGCGCACCCGATCGAACGCCTCTACCGGGACGCCCGGCTGAACTGGCTGGAGGAGGGCCCGCCCACCGTGCAGTACCTGGTCGCGGCCCGCGCGCTGCTCGACGGCTACACCTTCGACGACGCCTTCGATCCGCTGCCGGTGTGAGGCCGCCGGGCGGGGCACTAGCCTCGTCGCCGGGCCGGGTACAGCGAGACGGGGACAGGAGCGGGGGCGGGCGATGACGGTGATGTCGTACGACGTCAACCGGCGACGGGTGATCGCGGTCGCGGCGGAACTGTTCGCCCGCAACGGCTACCACGGCACCGGGATCGCCGAGCTCGGCCGCGCGGCCGGGCTCGGCCGGGGCGCGCTCTACCACTACATCGGCAGCAAGGAGGCCGTCCTCTACGCGATCAGCAAGGACCAGGTCGACTCGATGAACGCGGCCGCCGAGGAGGTCCTCGACCGCGGGCTGCCCGCCGACGAGCTGCTCCGCGAGATGGCCCGGGTGCTGGTGCGCAACATCTCCGACCACCGGTCCGAGTGGGCGGTGTTCTTCCGCGAGTACCGGGCGCTGACCGGGGAGCGGCGGGACGCGGTCGTCGCCGCCCGGGAACGCTACGAGGGCTACTGGCGCCAGGCCCTCGACCAGGGCGTGCGCAGCGGGCTCCTGCGGCCGACGCCGCGGCTGCTGGTGAAGGGGCTGCTCGGGATGCTGAACTACACCTACCTGTGGTTCACCCCGGACGGCGACCTGAGCCCGGAGGAGCTGGCCGATCTGTTCCTGGACGCGCTGATCGACGGCATCCGCCGCTGAGCCGGTGCGCGCCCGGCCCGGGTGTCACGGTCCCGGGCCGGGCGCGCCGCGCGTCAGGCGGCGAGCTCCGCGCGCAGGATCCGCGCGGCACCGGACATGGCGCGCATCTTCCCGTCGGCGACGGCGCGCGGGAGGTACTTCATGCCGCAGTCGGTGGCGATGACGATCCGCTCCGGGCCGGTGTGGGCGAACGCCCGGCGCACCCGCCCGGCGACCACCTCGGCCGTCTCCACCTCCGGATCCGACAGGTCGATCACCCCCAGGATGATCGTCTTCCCGGACAGGTCCGCCAGCACACCCAGATCCAGCCCGGACTGCGCCGTCTCGATCGACACCTGGTCCACCGGACAGTCCGCCAGCTCCGGCAGGAACGAGTACCCCTCCGGCCGCTCGTGGATGATCGCCGCATACCCGAAACAGATGTGCACCGCCGTCGTCCCCGACACACCCTCGAGCGCCGCGTTCAACGCCGCCAACCCGTACGCCCGCGCCGCATCCGGCCGCGCCTGCATGTACGGCTCGTCGATCTGCACCACGTCCGCACCCGCCGCGTGCAGGTCCCGGATCTCCGCGTTCACCGCCGCCGCATAGTCCATCGCGGCCGCCTCGGCGTCCGGGTAGTGGTCGTTCTGCGCCTGCTGGCTCATCGTGAACGGCCCCGGGATGGTGATCTTCGTGCCGGCCCGGGTGTGCTCCCGCAGGAAGCGCAGGTCCTCGACCTGGACCGGCCCGCGGCGGCGGATCGGGCCGGTGATCCGCGGGACCGGGTTCGGGTGCCCGCTGCGGTCCAGGGCGGTGCCCGGATTGTCGACGTCGACGCCGTCCAGCGCGGTGGCGAGATGGTTGGAGTAGCTCTCCCGGCGGACCTCGCCGTCGGTGACGATGTCCAGGCCGGCCTCTTCCTGGGCCCGGATCGCCAATAGGGTCGCGTCGTCGAGCGCCTCGGGCAGCAGGTCCGGCGCGACCCGCCACAGCTCCTTGGCGCGGACCCGCGGCGGGAACCGGTCGGCGAGCCGGGCGCGGTCGATCAGCCACTCCGGCTGGGCGTAGCTCCCGACCAGCGAGGTGGGCAGCAGGGGCAGGGCGGTCACGGCTCCGGAACTCACGGTTCTCCTGGGGGTCGGCGGGGCGGATCAGGTGACGGTGACGTCCATGGCGCCGATCCGGCTGATGCTCATCTCGAGCTTCTCGCCGGACGAGATCGGCCCGACGCCCGGCGGCGCGCCGGTGAACAGCAGGTCACCGGGGTTCAGGGTCATGATCGACGAGGCGTAGGCGACGATCTGCGCGACCGGGACGACGAGATCGCGGGTGTTCACCGACTGCCGGGTCTCGCCGCCGCACACCAGCTCGATGTCCAGGTCGGAGCCGTCGCCGATCTCGTCGGCGGTGGCGATCCACGGCCCGAGCGGGGTGAAGGTGTCGTAGCTCTTGCGCCGCGACCGGTCGGCGGCGCTGCGCACGGTGATGTCCAGCCCGGCGGTGAAGCCGAGCACGGCGTCGAGTGCGGACTCCGCCGGGATGTCCCGGCCGCCGCGGCCGATCACCACGACCAGCTCGGACTCGTGGTGCACCTCGTGCCCGGCGGCGACGACGTCGGGCGGCAGCACGATCGACGCGCCCGGCCCGACCACCGACGACGGGGCCTTGAGGAAGATGTCGAAGTTCATCATCCAGGACTCGACCCGGCCCAGCGTGCGCTCCTGGACGTCGTGCATCTCGGCGACGTGGTCGGCGTAGTTGGACGCCGCGGCGACGATCTTGGACGGGCCGAGCACCGGCGCCCGCAATGCGGTCCCGGACAGCGGGACCGGGGTGCCGGCCGCGGCGGCGTCGGCGAGCGCCGGGCCGAGCGTGTGGAAGTCCCGGCACAGACCGCGCCACCAGCCCGCGGTGACCGGATCGGGATCGTGCGGCCAGGGCAGGGCGGCGGTGACGTCGACGAGGGTCCCGGCGGCGTCGTCGACCACGCCGAGCCGGGCCGCCCCGTCGGCGCTGTCGAACAGTGCGATCTTCACGGTGGGTCTCCTCAGCGGGGGGTGAAGCGGTCGGTGACGGCCTGCGGTCCGGCGAGCGTCTGCTCCCGGTAGATCCCGAGTGCGCGCAGGATCGGGGCGTCGCTGAGCACGAACAGGTCGGCCTGCTCGTCGGCGGCGTGCTCGACGGCGGACCAGGACGGGACGACGAACATGTCCCCCGGGCCCCAGTCGAACCGCTTCTGGTCGATCACGCTGGACCCGCGCCCCCGGTACACGACGACGACGGCGTTCCCGGCCCGCCGCACCGGCGCGCTGCGGGCACCGCCGCGGACCCGGTGCACCGCGCAGGACAGCGTCGGCAGCACGCTCGCGCCGGTGACCGGGTTGGTGAACTCGACGACGGTCAGCGGATCGTCGTCGAGCGCGGCCAGCTCGGTGAGCCGGGCGTCGGTGTCGGTCCACCGGTAGACCAGCAGCGGCGAGTGCGCCGGATCGAGCGGCCCGTCGACGTGACCGGCGTGCAGTCCGCCGCCGGTGTGCGCCCGCTCGGAGCGGTTGTGCTCGGCCGGCTCGGGCTGCTGCTCCCCCGGCCCGGGATAGCCCTCGAAGAAGATCGCGTCGAGCGCCTCGACGACCGGCAGGTCCAGGCCGTCGAACCAGAACATCTCGGAGTCCCCGCCGTTGACGTGGTCGTGCCAGGCGTAGGCGGGGGTCAGCACCAGATCGCCGGGGTGCATGTCGCAGGCGTCGCCGTCGACGGTCGTCCAGACGCCGGAGCCCTCCAGCACGAACCGGATCGCGCCCGGCGAGTGCCGGTGCGCGGGCGCCGACTCGCGCGGGCCCAGGCACTGCAGCGCGCCCCACAGCGTCCCGGCGGCGTAGGGCAGCCCGCCGAGGCCGGGATTCTGCAGGCTGAGCACCCGCCGCTCGCCGCCGCGCTCGACCGGCACCAGCCGGATCGCGCGCCGGGCCAGCGGCTTCATCGTCTCCGCCGACCACAGCCAGGGCACCGCGCGCGGCCGCGGCGCCGGGGTGAGCAGCTGCTCGGTGATCGTCCACAGCGGACGGAGGTCGACCGCGTCGAGATCGCGGTAGAGCTCGTCCAGCTCGGTGTCGGCCGATGCGGTCATCGCGGCCCCTCCAGCTCCAGCTCGGCGGGCGGCGTCCCGATGCCGAAGCGCTGCACGCTCTCCAGCAGCGAGACCCGGCGGATGTAGGCGCGGGCGCGCTCCGGGTCGGCGGCGATGGCCCGCATGTCGTCCTGGTGGCGGCGGCGCACCGACTCGTCGCGCTCGCGCAGCCGGTCGGTGTTGCGCTGGGTGTCGGCCTGCACGTACTCGACGGCGACGGTGCGCCGGATCCGGTCGTAGGTGTCCAGTTCGGTTTCCGGATCGGCGCCCTCGCGCAGGATCCGGGCGATCCGGCGGGTGGCGTCCATCGCGTCGTGGATGCCGGAGTTGAGCCCGACGCCGCCGATCGGCGAGTTGATGTGCGCGGCGTCGCCGGCCAGCAGCACCGGGCCGGACCGGAACGACGACGCGACCCGCTGGTGCACGCCGTAGACCTGGTGGTCGATCACCGGGTAGCCGCCGGGGCGGGCGGCGACGGCCTGCAGCTGGCCCTGCAGCAGCTCCGGGTCGCGGGCCTCGTCGTCGGTCAGGCCGGGCGGGACCGGCCACACCACCCGCCACGACTCGGGGGTGCGCAGGATGAACAGCCACTGCTCCGGGTCCGCGACGTAGTTGACGTGCCCCAGGTCGGGCAGCAGCTCCTGCAGGTCGACCGACGTCGAGGTGATGGCGAACCGCTCGGGGTAGGTGAAGCCGTCGAACTCCACGCCGAGCGCGCCGCGCACGGTGCTGCGCGGCCCGTCGGCGCCGATCACGTAGGACGCGGCGATCTCGCGCTCGCCGTCCGGGCCCAGCACGGTGAGCAGTGCGCCGCCGTCGTCGAGCCGCAGGCCGGTCAGCCGGGTGCCGAACAGCAGCTGCGCGGTGGGCTCGGTGCGCAGCCGGTCGTGCAGCATCCGCACCAGGTGCTGCTGGTTGAGCTGCAGCCGGTAGGGGTAGCGGGTCGCGTCGGAGAGCAGCCGGAAGTCGAACTCGGCGACCAGCCCGTCGCGCCGGTCCCGGAACTGGTAGGTCGGCACGACGAGACCCTCGTCGTGCATCTGCGCGGTGATGCCGATGGTGTCGAGCAGCTCCAGGGTGGCCGCGTGGAAGGTGCTTGCCCGCCAGTCCGGCCGCGGCTCGTCGTTGAGCTCGACGAGCACGACGGGGACACCGGCGCACACCAGCGCCGCGGCGGCCGTCATCCCGACCGGGCCACCCCCGACGACGGCGACGGGCCGCTCGCCGGGCGGGACCGGAGGGAGGGCTGGGTCACGGGTCATACGGCGAGGTTAACCAGAGTTTTCCGGTATTGAGCACACTCTCGGCTACAGTTCCGCTATGTCGAACGAACTGCCGCAACCGACGGAACCGGGCATCGGATCACCGACCACGTCCGCGGACAACGTCCTGCTCCTGCTCCAGCTGATCGGCGAGCGTCAGGCGCTGCGCGTCGCCGAGGCGGCCGAGCTGCTCGGCGTCGCCCGGTCCACCGCGCACCGGCTGCTCACCACGCTGCGGCGGCGCGGGTTCGTCAGCCAGGACCGGCCCAACGGCGCCTACCGGCCGGGCCCCGCGCTCTACGAGGTCGGGCTCGCGGCGGTCAGCCGGATCGACATCCGGCGGGTGGCCCGCCCGGTCCTGGAGCAGATCCAGCAGGAGACCCAGGAGACGGCCAGCCTCGCCGTGCTGGAGGGCGCGACGATCCGGTTCGTCGACTGCGTGGAGAGCCCGCGCTCGGTGCGGGTCGGCAACCGGACCGGGGTGGTGCGGCCGGCGCACGCCTCCGCGGTCGGCAAGGCGATCCTGGCCGGCCTGCCGGACGAGGAGATCGACCGGCGCTATCCCGGCGACGAGCTCCCGGCAGCGACCACGCCGGCCGCGATGACGTCCGCGGCCGACCTGCGCGCCGAGCTCACCGAGATCCGCGCCCGCGGGTTCGCGGTCAACTGGGAGGAGAGCTCGGACGGCGTCTGCGCGGTCGCGGTCGCACTGCGCGACACCCTCGGGCACCCGCTGGCCGGGCTCGGCGTCGCCGCCCCGATCAGCCGGACCGGCTCCCGGGAGGCCATCACCGACTTCGCGCCGGTCGTGCTGCGCGCCGCCGATCTGGTGCGGGAGAGATTGCGGCGCCCGCACTAGCCTCTCGCTTGAATCGGTGCAATTCGACACTGCGGAATAACACCGAATATAAGTCCACATACGTAGACAGTTGCACGGTACCGCCTTACTGTGACTCGCATCTCGACCGGCGATCCAGGAGGCGCGAACCGCCCTCCGACGAGCTGACCTCCGGCACTGCGGCGCCGGTCCGCTCCCCTGCCGCAGTGGCCGCAACGACGCGTTCTGGAGGAACTGTGCGCAAGCGACTGATGGCCGGCGCCCTGGCGGCCACGATGTTCGTGGCGACCGCCTGCGGCACCGGCGGTACCGGCGGTGCCGACGGCGACCTGCGCGAGGTGACCGTCAACATCGTCCCGTTCTCGCCGAACGCCGTGCTGTTCCTCGGCATGGAGAAGGGGATGTTCGCCGAACGCGGGATCGAGGTGAACATCCAGCGCGCGGCGTCGCCGGTGCCGGTCGTGGCCTCGCTCGTCGCCGGGCAGGCCGACTTCGGCTTCGTCACCACCCCGGTCCTGATCAACGCCAACCGCGAGGGCACCCCGGTGCAGTGCGTCAGCCCGATCGACGGCCAGGTGAGCCCGGACCGCGACGCCAGCGCGCTGGTCGCCTCCGCCGACAGCGGCGTGCAGGAACTCGCCGACCTGGCCGGCCGGACGGTCGCCGTCGTGCAGCTCGCCAGCATCAACCTGATCGGCGCCAAGAAGATGATCGAGGACGCCGGCGCGACCGGCACAGAGTTCGTCGCGATGCCGTTCCCGCAGATGCCCCAGGCACTCGCCGACGGCCGGGTGGACGCCGCGGTGATCACCTCGCCGTACGTCGAGCAGGCCGTCGACGCCGGCGCGGTCACCCTGGCCAACCCCAGCTCGGACCTGCTGCCCAACAGCACCATCTACTGCTACGCCGCGACCGCGCAGGCGCTGGAGCGCGATCCCGAGCTGGCCCGCGACTTCCAGGCCGCGATGACCGAGGCGATCGAGTACGCCCGCGACAACGAGCCGGAGACCCTGGACACCCTCGTCGAGCACCTGGACCTGTCCCCCGAGGAGGCCAGGGCCCAGGTGATCCCGAGCAACTGGGTGCCCGAGATCAACGTCGAGTCGATCGGCACCATCCAGGACCTCATGGCCGAGCAGGGCGCGATCGACAGCACCGTCGAGCCCGGCGACCTGGTCTGGCAGCCGGGCGCGACCGGATAGGCCCGACCCCGCCCACCACAGCTCCGACGACAGGGACTTGCGGATGTCAACCCTCTGGCTCGACTCCCCGCACGGCACCGGTTCCGCCGGTGCCGGCGGGCCGGACGCGGACCGTGCCGCACCACCACGGCGCGAACCGTTCGTCGACGGACCGGTCTTCCGGGCCGGCGCCCGGGTGCTGGTGGTGGCCGTCCTGCTCGGGGCGTGGGAGGCGGTCAGCCGATCCGGGCTGGTCGACGCCGGCGCCTTCCCGAGCATGACGGCGACGATGGCCGAGCTGGGCCGCCAGCTCGTCTCGGCGGAGCTGTGGACGGCGATCGGCGACACCCTGCGGGGCTGGTCGGCCGGCGTGCTGATCGGGGTCACGCTGGCCGTCTCGGTCGGCACCCTGCTCGGGCTGAACCGCTTCGCCTACCTCAGCGTCATCCCGGTCGTCGAGTTCGTGAAGACGGTGCCGGTCATCGCGATCCTGCCGCTGGCGATCGTCGTGTGGGGCGCGACCACCGAGATGAAGGTCTTCCTGGTCGCCTTCGGCGTGTTCTGGCCGCTGGTCATCCAGGTCATCTACGGGGTGCGCGCGGTCGACCCGGTGGTCCGGGACACCGCGACCGTGCTGCGGCTGCGCGGGCTGCGCCGGTTCAGCACCGTGACCCTGCCGAGCGCCGCGCCGTTCGTCGCCACCGGCATCCGGGTCGCGGCCGCCGTCGGCCTGATCCTCACCATCATCGCCGAGCTGATCGGCGGCGCGGAGGGCCTCGGGCTGAGCATCCTCAGCTCGGTCAACGCCGGGCCCGAGCGGCTGCCCGCCACCTACGCCTTCATCCTCGTCACCGGGGTGCTCGGGGTGCTGGTGACCAGCGCGTTCAGCTGGCTGGAGCGCCGCGTCCTGCACTGGCACGAGAGCCAGCGCAACGCCGCCGCGAAGGGGGCCCGAGCGTGACCACCACCCGACCCGGGACCCGACCCGCCACCGCCCGGCCGGCCCGGCCGCCCGCGTGGCGGCGGCCGCTCACCCAGATCTGGCGGCTCTGGTTCTTCGCGCTCCTGCTGGTGCTGTGGTGGGTGCTGTCCGACACCAGCACCTCCACCTTCTTCCCGCCGCTGCGCGACATCGTCACCAGCCTGTACCAGCTGTGGATCGTCGGCGACGCCCGCAGCGAGCTGTGGTCCAGCCTGGGCCACTTCGCGATCGGCTACCCGCTCGCCGGGCTGCTCGGCGTCGGCATCGGGGCGCTGCTCTGGCGCTTCCACCGGCTCGGGCACGCCGTCTCCCCGGTGCTGTACTTCGTCTACGTGGTGCCGACCGCGGCGCTGCTGCCCGCGATCGTCGCGCTGATGGGCATCGGCTCGTCGATGAAGGTCACGATCATCGTGCTCGCCGCGATCTGGCCGACCCTGCTGAACACCCTGGACGGCATGCGCGGCGTCGACCCGGTCAAGCTCGACACCGCCCGGGTGCTGCACATGTCGCCGGCCCGCACGGTCGCCACCGTCGTGCTGCCGGGCGCGATGCCGCAGATCATGGCCGGGCTGCGGCACAGCCTGCAGATCGCCGTGATCATGATGGTGGTGAGCGAGCTCATCGCCTCCCGGGCCGGGATCGGCTTCTTCATCCTCGACGCCCAGCAGCGGTTCGCGATGACCGAGATGTGGACCGGGATCGTCGTCCTGGCCGTCGTCGGGAGCGTGCTGACCGTGGCGTTCATCGCCGTCGAACGTGTCGTTCTCGGCTGGTACATCGGCGCCCGCGCCGTCGAGCAGAAGGGCTGACCCCCATGACCGAACCCCTGACGACGCCGGCCGGGACCGGCCACACCCCGGCGGTCGAGCCGGTGCTGTCCGTGCGGTCGCTGCGCAAGAGCTACAACACCGGCCGGCCCACCGAGCGGCTCGCCATCGACGACGTCACGTTCGACGTCGGCCTCGGCGAGTTCGTCTGCGTCGTCGGTCCCAGCGGGGCGGGCAAGACCACCCTGCTGCGCTGCCTGAGCGGGCTGCTGCCGCCGACCACCGGCGAGGTCCGGTTCGAGGGCACCCCGCTGGACTCGGTGCCGGAGCGGTTGAGCGTGGTGTTCCAGGACTACAGCCGCTCGCTGTTCCCGTGGCTGTCGGTGAACCGCAACGTCGCCGTCCCGCTGAAGGTGGCGGGGGTCGGCCGCGAGCAGCGCGACGAGCGGATCGCCGAGGTGCTGCACGCCGTCGGTCTCGGCGACGTCGGCCGCAGCTACCCGTGGCAGCTCTCCGGCGGGATGCAGCAGCGGGTCGCGATCGCCCGCGCGCTCGCGCACCGGCCGGACATGCTGCTGATGGACGAGCCGTTCGCCTCGGTCGACGCGCAGACCCGGTTCGACCTGGAGGACCTCATCCTGCGGGTGCGCGCCGAGCTCGGCATCACCGTCGTGCTGGTCACCCACGACATCGACGAGGCCGTGTACCTGGCCGATCGCGTCGTCGTCCTCAGCGGGGCGCCGAGCCGGGTCGCCGAGATCGTCGACGTGCCGCTGGAGCGGCCGCGCTCGCAGCTCGCGACCCGGTCCGGCGAGGCGTTCGGAACCCTGCGCCGGCACCTGATGGAACTCGTCACCCACCCCTGACCTCCGGAGGACCCATGTCCCGGCCTGCCGCACAGGCGCTGCTCGACGTACTCCGCGACTGGGGGGTCGATCGGCTGTTCACCTGCCCCGGGAGCACCGAGGCGGCCGTGCTGGACGCGCTCGTGCACCGCAAGGACGTCGAGCCCGTGCTGACCACGCACGAGGGCGTCGCCGTGTCGATGGCCGACGGGCTGGCCCGGGTCACCCGGGAACCCGCGGTCGCCTACCTGCACGCCAACGTCGGGCTCACCAACGGCCTGAGCCACCTCTACGCGGCCCAGCTCGGGTACTCCCCGGTCGTGCTGCTCAACGGGCTCAAGCCGTCCTCGATCCAGGCCCGCGAGGGGTTCACCACCGGGCGCCGGATGCGCGACCTGGTGCACCAGTACGTCAAGTCGGACTGGCAGTCGCTGAGCAGTGCGGCCGTGCCCGAGGACGTCAACCGGGCCGTCCGGACCGCCGTCACCGAGCCGGCCGGGCCGGTGTGGGTCGGGATCGGGCAGGACCTCCTGGAGGACGACGAGCCGGTCCCGGTCCCCGAGGTCGCCCGGTTCCGCTTCGACTCGCGCACCGCGCCCGCGGCCGGCCCGGTCCGCGCGGCGGCCGATCTGCTCGTCACCGCCGACCGGCCGGTGCTGGTGGCGGGCAACGAGATCGCCCGGGTGCGCGCGGTCGGGCAGCTGGTCGCGCTCAGCGAGCAGCTCGGGCTGCCGGTGCTGCACGAGGACCGGCGCGGCTTCGAACGTCCCGGCTTCCCCACCGACCACCCTCACTTCCGCGGCCAGTACTCGCCGGACCATCCGCTGGTGCGCGACGCCGACCTGCTGGTGTTCCTCGGCGCCCGGCTGTTCAACGAGTTCGAGCCGGCCCGGGTGCCGCCGCTGCCCGAGGGGGTGCCGGTGGTGCACGGCCACGCCGACGCCCGGCACATCGCGATGATCCACGGCGTGGACGTCGGGCTGGTCGGCGACCAGGGCCTGGTCGTCGACGCGCTGGCGGCCGCGCTCGCCGACCAGCGGCCCCGGGACCTCCCGCCGGCCCCGGTCGCCCCCGCGCGCACCCCGTCCGGCGGCGCGGTGCTGCGGCCCGGCGAGGTCGTCGACGTGCTCACCGGTGCGCTGCGCGGCAGCGCGCTGGTCGGCGACGCCACGACCGCGGGCGGCATCCTGCAGCAGCGCGCCCACCAGGCGGGCGGCGACGACTACTTCGTGTCGACGTCCGGCTCGCTCGGCTGGGGCATGGGCGCGGCGCTCGGCATCGCGATGGGGATGCCCGGCCGCCGGGTCGCCGCCGTCCTCGGCGACGGCGTGTTCCAGTTCGGGCTGCCCGCGCTGTGGTCGGCCGCCCGCAGCGGCCTGCCGGTCACCTACGTCGTGCTCAACAACGGCGGTTACGCGGCCGTCGGCTCCGCGCTGCAACGCTTCGGCGGGGACGCGCTCGCCGCCGGGATCTATCCCGGCGTCGACATCTCCGGGCCGCGGATCGCCGACATCGCCACCGGGTTCGGGGTGCCCGGGCGCCGGGTCCACACCCTGGCCGAGCTGCGCGGCGCGCTCGCCGACTCCGCCGGCGTCGATCACCCGACGCTGGTCGAGGTGATGACCGAGCCGACGGAGTTCAGCCCGTCCTGACGTGCGGGCCGCGCCGGGCACTCGTCGCGCCGGGGCCCGGCGCCCGGCGATCGCCGCGCGCCGGGCCCGGGGTCAGCCGGTGCGCACCACGATCCGGGAGCGCTTGGCGTCGAGCACCGGCGAGCCGTCGGGCAGCTCCGCACCGACGGCGAGCACGGCGGTGCCGGGGGCGGCGCTCCCGTCGCTCTCCAGCACCTCGGCCCGCAGGGTCACGGTCGCCCCGACCGGGCAGGGGGCGCGGAAGCTGACCGAGGTGGACAGCACCCGGTCGTCGCCGCCGACCCACTCGCCGACCGCGCGGACCAGCAGCCCGAGGGTGAGCATGCCGTGCACGATCACCCCGCCGGTCGGGCCGGCCTGCGCGGCGTAGGGCTCGTCCCAGTGCAGCCGGTTGAAGTCGCCGGACGCGCCGGCGTAGCGGATCAGGTCGGCCTGCTCCACGGTGTGCCGCACCTCGGGCATCACGGTGCCGGGCCGCAGTGTCGTCGCGATGGTCATGCCGCGGCCCCCAGGTAGGCGATCGTCTGCCGGCTGGTGGCCACCGGCCGCTCCGACGACTCGTCGACGCACTCGATCTCCAGCGTCAGGTAGGTGTGCGCGCCCCGGTCGCGGATGTCGGTGATCGTCGGGGTGCAGCGCAGCACGTCGCCGCTGCGGACCCGGCCGTGGAACTCGTACTCCTGGCCGGCGTGCACGATCGCGCCGCTGCCGCCGAGGCCGTCGTCCTCCCGGAGCAGGGCGGCGCCGCGCATCACGGTGAAGCAGGCGGCGAACATCCCGGGCGCCTCCACCGGGGTGCCGACCGGTTCGTCCGGCACGGCGAACCCGACGGACGCGGCGTACTCCTCGATCTTGGCGCGGCTCACCTCGTAGCGGTACACCGGATAGCGGTGGCCGATGCGTCCCTTGTCGATCCTGCCCGGGTCGATCCTGCCTGGGTCGTTCACGGTTCCTCCTTCGGTCGTCGTCAGATGTGCGGGCGCGGCGGGTCCGGCCGCGGGGTGGCCGCGGCGGCGTCGAGCAGCCCGGCGCCGAGCAGCCGCTCCAGGTCCCGCCGGGAGCCGAACCGGTGCGCGAACGTGTGCCCGCGCTTCACCAGCACGTGCAGCTCGTGCTCCCAGGTGAAGCCGATGCCGCCGAGCGCCTGCAGGCAGTGCCGCTCGGCGGCACCGAACGCGCGACGGGCGAGGACGGCGGCGCAGGCGACGGACTCCTCCGCGACCGGGTCGCGGCGGTCCACGTCGGCGGCGGCACCGCCGACCGCGCTGCGGGCGATCTCGATCTCGACGTGGGTGTCGGCGAGCCGGTGCCGCACGGCCTGGAAGCTGCCGACCGGCACCCCGAACTGGACCCGGGTCCGCGCGTGCCCGACGGCGATCTCCAGCAGCCGCGCTGCGATCCCGACCAGGTGGGCGGCGCCACCGAGCCGGCCGAGCGTGACCGCGCCGAGCCCGAGCAGCGGCGGCAGCAGGTGCCCGCCCGGACGACCCGCGGGATCGCCGCCGGACGCCGGGACGCCGCGGCCGGGGCCGGGGCCGGGTGTCCGGCCCAGCGCCGACGGCAGCCGGAACGAGCGCTCCAGCCGATCCGATGTGGACACCCGCTCGGCGGTCGCCCCGGCGGGCCGGTCGGCCAGCAGGTCGCCGCGGGCGCCCGGCACGACCACCGCGGCGGCGACGTCCAGGTCCGGCGCCCGCCCGGCCGGATCGGCCGCGGTCGCGACCGCGCGGCCGTCGAGCACCCGGTCCAGCAGCGGATGGTCGCCGGCGGCCAGCGCGGGGACGGCGATCCAGAGCGTCTCGACCAGCGGTCCGGGCACCGGCACCCGCCCGGCCTCCTCGGTGATCGCCACCAGCTCGGACGGGGCGAGCCCGAGGCCGCCGCGGTCCTCCGGGAGCAGCGCGCCGAACAGGCCCGATCCGCCGAGGACCCGCCAGCCGGGCCCGGGCGGGCCGGCGACGCCCGAACCGGGACCCTCCCGGTCGGGGCCGCCCGGTGCCGGGCCGTCCGCACCGGGGCCGTCCGGTGCTGGGCCGTCCGGTGCTGGGGCGGCCGCACCGGGGGCGTGCGGCGCGGCTGCGCCGGATCCGGCCCGGGCCGCCGCCGCGAACACCGGCCGCGCGGCCTCGGCGAGCGCGAGCTGCTCCGCCGACGGCCCGGACAGCCGTGCCGCCTGCGACCTCACCGGGGCAGCCCGAGCAGCCGGTCCGCGACGACGGTCCGCTGGATCTCGGCGGCGCCGCCGTAGACCCGCCCGGCACGGCTGTGCCACAGGTCCAGGAACTCGGGGGTCCCCTCCGCGGTGCGCTCGTCGCCGAACAGGTCCAGCCCCAGCTCGACGACGTCGAGATCCAGCTCGGAGGAGTACAACTTCACCACGCTCGATCCGGCGCCGGGCTGCTCTCCCCGCCAGGCGGCGGTGACCCGGCGGTCGGTGTGGCAGCGGTAGCCGTGCGTGCGGGCGACCAGCGCGCCCAGCTCCCGTTCGACGCCGGCCCGGTCCCCCGGTCCGACATCGGCGACGGCAGCTGCGGCGACGTCGGCGGCCAGCGCCGCGAGCCGCCTGCGGCTGCGGGCCGGACCGCCCGCATCGGGCCCGCGCTCGAACGACAGCAGCCGCATCGCGACCGCCCAGCCGTCGTCCTCGTCGCCGATCCGGTCGGCGACCGGCACCCGGACACCGGTCAGGTACACCTCGGCGAAGCCGGCGCGTCCGTGTACCTGGCGGATCGGGCGCACGTCGACCCCGGGTGCGGCGAGGTCGATCGCGAGGCAGGTGAGCCCGCGGTGCCGCCCGCCGGACGGGCCGGTGCGGACCAGGGCGAACATCCGGTCGGCGTGCCGTCCGTAGGTGGTCCAGGTCTTCTGACCGTCGACGACGTAGCCGTCGTCACGGCGGACCGCCCGGGTCCCGACGGCGGCGAGATCGCTGCCGGCGCCGGGCTCGGAGAAGCCCTGGCACCAGATCTCCTCGGCCCGCAGCATCGGCGGCAGCCAGCGCGCCCGCTGTCCCGGATCGGCGGCGTGCATCAGGGCCGGCCCGAGGAAGCGCAGCGCGGGACGGGTGATCCGGACCGGCCCGCCGGCCCGCTCGTAGGCCTCCGCGAAGATCGCCTCGTGCAGCACGTCGCCGCCCGCTCCGCCGTACTCCCGCGGCCAGGACAGCCCGCTCCAGCCGGCGTCGGACAGCGTGCGCTCCCACTCCCGGTGCGCCGCGAAGCCCTCGTCGGTGTCGACGTCGGGCAGCTCCCGGACGTGGTCGTCGAGCCAGGCCGCGGCGTCGTCGGCGAACCGGTGGTAGGCGTCCGGTACCTCGACCGCGGTGCTCACCGGGCCAGCTGCCATTTCGCGACCTTGCCGGTCGCGGTCCGCGGGAGCGCGTCGACGAAGCGGACCGTGCGGGGCCGCTTGAACGCTGCGGCCTGCTCGGAGGTGAAGGCGCGCAGCTCCTCCACGGTGACCCGCTCGCCGTCGGCGGGCACCACCCAGGCAACGACCTGCTCGCCGAACCGCTCGTCCGGCTCACCGGTGACGGCGACGTCACGCACCCCGGGATGGCGGCGCAGGATCTCCTCGACCTCGGCGGCGGCGATGTTGAACCCGCCGGAGAGGATCATGTCCTTGGACCGGCCGGTGATCGACAGCCAGCCGTCGGCGTCCAGCTCGCCCAGGTCGCCGGTGGCGAACCAGCCGTCCGGGTCGGTGAACGGTGTCCCGGCGGCGGCGCCGACATAACCGGCGCCGACCGCGTAGCTCCCCGGCGCCCCGGACCGGACCAGCACCTCCCCCGCCCCGGAACCGGACCGCGGGCCGCCCTCGGGATCGCGCACGGCGAGCTCCACCCCGGGCAGCGCCCGCCCGGACGAGCCGGGCCGGGTGGTGAACGCGGCCGGCGGCAGCGCCGCGGCGAGCCCGGTCTCGGTGGAGGCGAAGAACGTCCACAGCTCGGTGCCCGGCAGCGCGGCGGCGACCGCCTCGCGCAGCTCCGGCGTGGTCGCCTCGCCGGTCACGCTCAGCACCCGCAGGCTGCGCATGCGGTCGCCGATCGCGCCGGAGCCGACCAGGTCGCGGGCGATCGTCGGGACCATCCCGGTGACGGTCACCCGGTGCCGCGCCACGGCGTCGACCAGGGTGGCCGGCCGGGCGTCGGCGCTGAGCACGGTGCGCCCGCCGGACAGCACCCCGCCGAGCAGCCGGACCTGCCCGACCCGGTGCCCGAGCGGGGTGGAGATCAGCACGGTGTCGGCGGCGGTGAGGCCGAGCAGGGTCGCCGGGCCGAGCCAGGTGCCGAACGCCTGGTTGGCGCGGCTCAGCGCGACGCCCTTGGGCAGCGCGGTCGTGCCGGAGGTGTAGAGCACGGCCGACTCGTCGGACCCGGTGGGGGCGACCGGTCCGGCGTCGGCGAGGGCGCGCTCGTAGTCCGGGCCGGTGGTGAGCACGTCGACGTCGCCGGACAGGCCGGCGAGCACCTCGGCCCGGTGCGCCGCGCCGTCGGTGACGACCAGCCGGACGTCGGCGTCGGAGACCAGATGGCGCACCTCGCGCTCCTGGTAGCGGTCGTTCACCGGGACGGCCGCCACCCCGGCCAGCTGGCAGGCGAAGAACGCCTCGGCCCACTCCCGCCGGTTCGCGAGGTAGAGCCCGACCCGCCCGCCCGCGTACCGGGCGAGGTGCCCGGCGAGCGCGGACGCCCGCCGGTGCAGCTCGGCGAAGCTCGACTCCCCGTGGTCGTCGACCAGCGCGACGTCGGTGGGCCGCCGGGCCGCGACCCAGCGGAGCTGCTCGGCGACCGTCCAGGGATGCACCGGGGTCCTCCTCAGATCGTCCGGCCGCCGTCGACGGACAGCACCGCGCCGGTCATGTAGTCGGAGTCGGACGAGGCCAGGTAGACCAGGCTCGGCGCGATGTCCTCCGGCGTGGCCCAGCGGCGCAGCGGGATCATCCCGAGGAACTTCTCCTCCAGCTTCGGGTTCTCCCGGACGGTCGCCGACATCTCGGTCGCCGCGATCGGCAGCAGCGCGTTCGCAGTGACGTTGTGCCGGGCCAGCTCGGCCGCCGCCGTCTTGACCAGTGCGACGACGCCGGCCTTCGCGGCCGCGTAGTTGCCGCCGCCGACCTGGCCGCGCACCGCCGCCGGGGAGGCGAGCGCGACGAACTTCCCGTGGCCGCGCCCGGTCCAGTGCGGAATCAGTGCGGTGAGGCAGACGAAGGTGCCGGTCAGGTTGACCCGCACGACGTTCTCGAACGACTCGAGCGTCATGTCCTTGAGCATCGCCGGGCCGACGATCCCCGCCGAGTGCACGAAGACGTCGACCCCGCCGGCCCACTGCACGGTCTCCTCGACGACGGCCGCGACCTGGTCCGGATCGACGACGTCGACCTTCCAGCCGCGCGCGTTCCCGCCGGCCTGCACGATCTCCTCGGCGACCGCGGCCGCGGCGCTGCCGTCGAGATCGAGCACGCCGACGGTGGCGCCCTCGGCGGCCATGGCGATCGCGCCGGCCCGGCCGATCCCCCGGCCACCGCCGCTCACCAGCACGGACACGTTCTGCAGTCGGCTCATCGGGTGGTCGCTCCCGTCGTGGTCTGCGGTGCCGCGGGGACCAGGCCCAGCGCGGTGACGGCGTTGTCCTTGAGGATCCGGGGCCGCACGTCGTCGTCGATGTCGAGACCGGCGAAGTCGCGCAGCCAGCGGTCCGGGCTGATCAGCGGGTAGTCGCTGCCGAACAGGACCTTGTCGGTGAGCAGCCGGTTCATGTAGCGCACGAGCTTGGGCTCGAAGTACTTCGGCGACCAGCCGGACAGGTCGATGTAGACGTTCGGCTTGTGCATGGCGACCGCCAGTCCCTCGTCCTGCCAGGGGACGGACGGGTGCGCCATGATGATCGTCAGGTCCGGGAAGGTCGCGGCGACCTCGTCGAGGTGCATCGGGTTCGAGTACTTGAGCAGGATCCCGCCGCCGCCGCGCAGGCCGGTCCCCATCCCGGTCTGCCCGGTGTGGAACACGACCGGGACGCCGGCCTCCTCGATCGCCGCGTACAGCGGGAAGAACCGGTGGTCGTCCGGGTAGAACGCCTGGGTGGACGGGTGGAACTTGAAGCCCCGCACCCCGTGCTCGGCGACCAGGCTGCGGATCCGGCGCAGCGACACCTGGCCGCGCCAGGGGTCGACGCTGCCGAACGGGATCAGCACGTCGTCGTGTGCGGCGGCGAGATCGGCGACCTCCTCGCTGGGGACGGGGGTGCGGCCGGTCGCGGTCTCGCTGTCGACGGCGAACACGACGGCGCCGATGTCACGCTCGCGGTAGTGGTCGGCCACCGAGTCGACGGTGGTCTGGGTGCCGCTGCCGAACACGGCCGCCGACGCCTGCTGGAACTCGCGGCTGGCGGCGTCGCGACCGGCCGCACCACCGCCCTCGGTGACGTGGACGTGCACGTCGATCGCCCGGCGGGCGAGGAACGCCTCCGTTGCCACGGTCTCCCTCTCGTCGTCGAGATGTGTCACGGTTGTTCTGTTGAGCAGGACGATTTCTTGTACTGTCCTGCTGTACGTGACAGTGCCCGAGACGGCGAGCGCTCGTCAAGGAGGGGGAGGATGTCGCGGTGACACACTCCGCACCGCCGGCCCGGCCGGCCTATCCGATCGAGTCGGTCGGCAACGCGCTGCGCCTGCTGCTGATGCTGCGCAGCCGCGACGAGCTGCGGATCTCGGAGTGTGCGCGGGAGATCGGGGTGGCGCGCTCCACCGCGCACCGGCTGCTGACCATGCTGGAGCACTACGAGTTCCTGTCCCGCAACCCGTCCGGCCGCGGCTACCGGTCCGGTCCGGCGCTGATCGGGCTGGGCATGGCGGCGGTCGGCGTGCTCGGGATCCGCGACCGGGCCCGTCCGCACCTGGAGGCGCTGCGCGACGAGCTGGACGAGACCGTCTCGCTGGTGCTCGTCGACGGGGCGACGGCCCGCTTCGTCGACGCGGCGGAGAGCGGGCGGCCGCTGCGGGTCGCCGGGCGGGTCGGGCTGGAGCTACCGGCGCACCGCACCTCGGCCGGGGTGGCGGTGATCGCCGCGATGGACGACGCGCAGCGCGCGGAACGGGTCGCCGGCCGGGCCGGGCTGGAGCGATCGGTGGCCGAGGCGCGCGAGCGCGGCTACGCCGTGGTGCACAACGAGAGCGACATCGAGATCGCCGCCGTCGGCGTCGCGGTCCCCGCGGCGCTCGCCGGGCTGGCCGTCGCCGCACCGGCCGGCCGGGCGACCGCGGAGGCGGTGACCCGCTGGGCCGCCGCCGCGAACGCGGCCGCCCGCCGGATCGCGCTCGGCTGAGCGCGACCCGGCGGGCGGGAGTGACGGTCGGGTATCAGGAGGTGGTGGTGGTCCCGGCGGACTCTCCGGCGGCACCGTTACGGCTGCGCAGCGCGATCGGGACCCCGGCCAGGTCCTCGTCGTTGCAGAGCAGTTTGACCTCGTAGTAGATGCCGTCCGGACTGTCGTCGTAGTCGAGATGGACGCCGATCACGTCGACCGGCTCCCCCAACCACTCCTGGACCTCCCGCAGCCAGAGCGCGGAACGCTCCAGTGCCGTGGGCAGGTCGTCGTCCCGGAATCCCACCGGGCGGAACGGTACGTCCTGGATCTCGTCGTGGCCGTGTGGCGGGCGGGGCAGGGCCCGGGCCAGTCCGGCGTCGTCGAGGTCCAGTGCGACAGACTTCTCGCTCACCCCACCAGCATGGCGCCGCGGCGGAGACGCTGGCAAGCCGGGGGGTTCATCCCGCCGTGGCCGGGCCGCGCCGGTCACTCCGCGGGCGCCTCGTAGTGGAGCTCGAACCGCTCGCCGATCATCGTGATCAGGTTGACCTCGACGACCCGGGTCGCGGTGTGCGCACGCCGGACGAGCCGCAGCAGCGGCGTCCCGGGCGTCGTCCGCAGCGCCGCGGCCTCGCTCTCGGTCGCCCGGCCGACCCGCACCGTCACCTCGTAGTGGGTGAGGATGTGCCCGGCCTCCTCGAGCCGGGCGTAGATCCCGCCGGGGCCGGAGTCCGGCTCGGCCATCGCGCCGGTCGCGATCGCCGCCGGGAGGTGGCTGGTGGCGAGCTGCACCGGCTCGTCGTCGGCGTACATCACCCGGTCCCTGACGAGCACCTCGTCGCCCTCGCCGATCCCGAGGTACACGGCGACCGTCGCGTCGGCCCGCTCGGTGCGCACCTCGACGTCGGAGCGGGCGGTCCAGCCGCCGCTGTGCGCATCGGTCGCGAACGTCCCGCGCCCGGCGACACGTTCGGCGCGGGAGAGCCGCAACCGGCCGGCCCGCAGCAGCTGCTGCGGGCCGCGGACGTACGAGCCGGCGCCCGCGCGGCTGGTGATCAGCCCTTCGTGCCGCAGCTGGGTCATCGCGTGCGTCACCGTCAGCTCGGCGACGCCGTAGCGCTCGGCGAGCGCGGCGCGGCTGGGCAGCCGGGAGCCGGGCGGCAGCTCCCCCGCCTCGATCGCAGCGCGCAGATTAGCCGCGATCTCGTGCGTCGGCCGCAGTCGTACAGCCATGTCGCGCACCGTACCTGCCCGTCCGGGTGCCGGTCCGGTGCCCGCACCGGCACCGGGCGGCTGGACACCGGCGGCGAAGGACGGGACCATGCAACCTGCTTAAACAAGTTGAGGGCGCTGTGGGTGTGTGGAGGTCCGACCGGTCGCGACCGGAGCGGGGCGCGCGGTTCTCGATCCGGATCACCGCCCTGGACGACGGTCTCGACCACCGGGTGGACGCCGACACCTACGTCGCGGACCTCGCCGGGGCATCGGGCCGGTTCCGCGTCCGGTGCGGCGCGCGGATCGTCCCGGTCGCGCTGTGCACGCCGCCGGGACCGGTCTGCGCCGCCTGTGTCTCGGGCTCGGGCACGGGCACGGGCACGGCCCCGGCCTCGGCCTCGGTGGAGGCCGATCCAGCGTGACCGGTGTCCGTCCCGGTTGACCGGCCGCACGGTCGACGGCGGCGCACCCGGAGCACGCCATCGCACCCCTTGGATCGGGACGCCGCACCCCCAGCGCGACCTCGCACCCCTTGGAGCGGGACCTCGCACCCCCAGCGCGACCTCGCACCCCTTGGAGCGGGTGCGACGAGCCGCCAGGGGTGCGACGGCGTGCCGGCGGTGCGACGGCGCGACGCGTCGCGACGGCCGGCCGCGGCGCGACGCCGAACGGGACTGCGACGCCTGCGCTGACAGTGCGACACCCGCGCCGACACTGAACAGTGCGACGCCCGCGCCCGCGACGCAATGACGCACCCCGCCGGAGGGGTTGCCGCGCCCCCAGCGCAACCCCGCACCGACTGGAGCGGGTGCGACGCCGTGCTGGGGGGCGAGATCCCGATCCAAGGGGTGCGACGCCGTGCACGGGGTGCGAAGCCCCGGGGCGGGCACGGCGACCAGCGCTGCGGACGCCCAGCGCCCCAGCGCCACCGCGCCCCAGCGCCCCGGGCCCCAGCGCCCCCGTGCCCCAGCGCCACCGCGCCACCGCGCCACCGCGCCACCGCGGACGTTCAGCCGCGGACGTTCAGCCGCGGGCCGCGGCCAGGTCCAGCGCGATGTCGACGATCATGTCCTCCTGCCCGCCGACCAGCCCGCGGCGGCCGACCTCGACGAGGATCTCCCGGGTGTCCAGGCCGTGCGCCCGGGCGGCGCGCTCGGCGTGCCGCAGGAAGCTGGAGTAGACGCCGGCGAAGCCCAGCGTGAGGGTCTCCCGGTCGACCCGGACCGGCCGGTCCTGCAGCGGCCGGACGAGATCGTCGGCGGCGTCCTGCAGCGCGAACAGGTCGCAGCCGTGCTTCCAGCCGTAGATGTCGGCGACCGCGACGAACGCCTCGATCGGGGTGTTGCCCGCCCCCGCGCCGTGCCCGGCCAGCGACGCGTCGACCCGGGTGACGCCCTCCTCCACCGCGACCACCGAGTTCGCCACCGACAGCGACAGGTTCTCGTGCGCGTGGATCCCGATCTGGGTGGCCGGGTCGAGCACGTCGCGGTAGGCGCGCATCCGGTCGCGGACGCCGGCCGGGGTGAGCCGGCCGCCGGAGTCGGTGACGTACACGCAGTGCGCCCCGGCGCGCTCCATGATCTTGGCCTGCGTCGCGAGGTCCGCGGCCGACGCCATGTGCGACATCATCAGGAAGCCGGACACGTCCATGCCCAGCTCGCGGGCACGGCCGATGTGCTGCACCGCGATGTCGGCCTCGGTGGCGTGGGTGGCCACCCGCACCGACCGGACGCCCAGGTCGTAGGCCTTCTGCAGGTCCTCCAGGGTGCCGATGCCGGGCAGCAGCAGGGTGGTGAGCACCGCGTTCTCGACGACCTCGGCGGCCGCCGCGATCCAGTCCCAGTCGGTGTTGCTGCCCGGTCCGTAGGTGATGCTGGCGCCGGCCAGGCCGTCGCCGTGCGAGACCTCGATGGCGTCCACCCCGGCGGCGTCCAGCGCGGCGGCGATCCGGCGCAGGTCGGCCGGGTCGAGCCGGTGCCGGATGGCGTGCATGCCGTCGCGCAGGGTGACGTCCTGGACGTACAGGTCGGTCATGCCAGTGCCTCCGTGGGCCGGGCCGCGCCGGACCGGGCGGCGACGAGCTGCTCCGCGGTCCGCAGCGCGGCCGAGGTCATGATGTCGAGGTTCCCGGCGTAGGCGGGCAGGTAGTGCGCGGCGCCCTCGACCTCGAGGAACACCGACACGCGCAGCGCCGGGCGCGGGCTGCCGGGGGCGAGCAGGGTGCCGAGCGGCTCGTCGTCGGCGACCGGCTCGATCTGCACCTCCTGCTTGAGCCGGTAGCCGGGCACGTACCGGGCGACCTCGGCGACCATCGTGGCGACGCTGTCCCGGATCGCCGCCGGATCGGCGTCGTCGACCAGGCAGAGCACGGTGTCGCGCATGATCATCGGCGGCTCGGCGGGGTTCAGCACGATGATCGCCTTGCCGCGCTCCGCCCCGCCGACCCGCTCGATGGCCGCCGACGTCGTCTCGGTGAACTCGTCGATGTTGGCGCGGGTGCCGGGGCCCGCCGACTTCGACGCGATGGAGGCGACGATCTCGGCGTAGCGGACCGGGGTGACCCGGCCGACGGCGGCGACCATCGGGATGGTGGCCTGGCCGCCGCAGGTGACCATGTTGACGTTGCGGGCGTCGGCGTGCTCGGCCAGGTTCACCGGCGGCACCACGAACGGCCCGATCGCGGCCGGGGTCAGGTCCACCAGGATCTTGTCGTGCGGTTCCAGCGCGCGGGCGTTCGCGATGTGCGAGCCGGCCGACGTCGCGTCGAACACGACGTCGATGTCGTCGAACACCGACATCTCCAGCAGCCCGTCGACGCCCTCGGCGGTGGTGGCGAAGCCGAGCCGCCGGGCCCGGGCGAGGCCGTCGGAGTCCGGGTCGATGCCGACCATCGCGGCCATCTCCAGGGTCTCCGAGAGCCGGACGACCTTCATCATCAGGTCGGAGCCGATGTTGCCGGACCCGACGATCGCCACCTTCGCGCGGCCGGTCACGAGGCACCTCCGGTGAAGCTCGCCCGGGCCTCGCCGAGGCCGGACAGGGTGGCGGTGAAGGAGCTGCCGGGCGCGACCGGCGTCATCGGGCCGAGCGCGCCGGAGAGCACGACCTCGCCGGCGCGCAGCGGGGAGCCGTACTCGCGCGACACCCGGGCCAGCCAGACCAGCGCGGCGACCGGGTCGCCGAGGCAGGCGGCGCCGGTGCCGGAGCTCAGCACCTCGCCGTCGGTGCCGGTCAGCGTCATCGCGACCTCGCGCAGGTCGCGGTCGCCGAGCTCGTGCCGGTCGTCGCCGAGCACGTAGAGGCCGCTGGAGGCGTTGTCGGCGACCGTGTCGACGATCGTGATGTCCCAGCCGGCGACCCGGCTGTCGACGATCTCCAGGGCGGGCACCACCTGGGCGACGGCGGCCCGGGCGGTGGCGGTGTCGATGTCGTCGTGGTCGAGGTCGGCGCCCAGCACGAACGCGATCTCGGCCTCGATCCGCGGCTGCAGCAGCCGGCCGATGTCGATCGGGACGTCCTGCGTGCAGGCCATGTCGGCGTAGAGCACGCCGAGGTCCGGCTGGTCCACCCCGAGCTGGGCCTGCACGGCGGGCGAGGTGAGGCCGATCTTGCGGCCCGCGACGGTGCGGCCGGCCTCCAGGTGGGCGGCGGTGAGCACGGACTGCACGGCGTAGCCGGTGGCGACGGTGGTGTCGGGCAGCAGGGCGCGGACCGGGTCGCACGGCGTGCCGCTGCGGGCCGCGTCGAGCAGCCGGTCCGCCGCCGTCCGCACCGCGTCGGTGGGTGTCGAGGTGGTCATGGCTCGACGGTGCCGTACGCGGTGCGCAACGATGGCACCGTGCGTTCCACTGTGCGAAACGCAGCCGGGGCGGACCGGCCGTCGATGCTCGGCCGCGCGATGCGGCTGCTCGCCGGGTTCCGGGCCGGGGAGCCCGAGGTGTCGCTGGCCGAGCTGGCCCGGCGCAGCGGCGTGGCGAAGCCGACGGCGCACCGGCTGCTCGGTGAGCTGGAGACCTGGTCGATGGTCGAGCGCACGCCGGGCGGCTACCGGCTGGGGCTGCGGGCGTTCGAGCTGGGCCAGGTGGTGCCCCGCCAGCGCGACCTGCAGGAGTCGGCGATGCCGATCCTGACCGACCTGCACGAGGCCACCCGGGAGACCGTGCACCTGGCCGTGCCGGACGGCGCGGACGTGATCTACCTGCAGAAACTGTCGGTCGCCGGCGGGCCGCGGCTGCCGTCGCGGCTCGGCGGGCGGATGCCGGCGCACTGCACCGGCGTCGGGAAGGTGCTGCTGGCGTTCGGCCCGCCGCAGCTGCTCGACGCCGCCCTGGAGCGCGGCCTGGTGCGCTGCACCCCGCGCTCGGTCACCGCCCCCGGCCTGCTGGCCGAGCGGCTCGCCGAGATCCGGGCGCGCGGGCACGCCGAGGAGTACGAGGAGTCCGCACCCGGTGTCGCCTGCGTCGCGGCGCCGGTGCTCGACCCGGACGGGATCGCGGTCGCCGCGCTCTCGATCACCGGCTGGTCGACCCGGTTCGCGCCGGCCCGGGTCGTCCCGGCCGTCCGCACCGCGGCGCTCGGCCTGTCCCGGGTGCTCGGCTGGGGCGGCGCCCCCCGGGACGCGGTCAGATGATCGCCACCGGATCGAGCATCGACCCGGTCGCCCCCTCGATCTTGATCGGCAGCGCGACGAACAGGAACTCGTACGCCCGGTCCCGGGAGAGCTCCTCCAGGTAGATGGACTCGAACAGGTAGATCGCGCTCTCGATGAGCAGCAGCGTGTGCACCGGCTGCGGGTTGGCGGGCTCGCCGGGGTCCGGCGCGGGCTGGACCTCGAAGGTCTCGGTGTCGCTGCCGGCCGCGACGACGCCGCGGTCGAGCAGCCAGCGGGCCGCACTGATGTCCGGGCCCGCCGTCGCGTGGCGGGCGAGCGCCTCGGTGTCCGGCCACTTGCCGAGGTAGCCGGTCCGGATCAGCACGACGTCGCCGGAGCGCACCTCGACGCCCTGCGCGTCGGCGACGGCGGCGAGCTCGTCGGCCGTCACCGGGTCGGACTTCGGGAGCGCGTCGACGCCGCGATGGGCGGCCACGTCGAGCAGGACGCCGCGGGTGATGAACGGCGGCAGCTTCGAGGCGTCACCGAGCCGGGGCCCGCCGTCGCCGAGGTGCTCGCGCGCGTTGCCCCCGCCGTACCAGTGGTCGTCCTCGCCGATCGTCATGTGCGCCAGCGCATCGACGTGCGCCCCGCAGTGCGAGGTGGCGCTCACGAGCTCGGCCATGTAGCCGAGGTTGACCTCGTTGCGCGGGCCCCACGGCTGCCGCCCCTCGGCCCGCAGGCCGCCGGGGGTGCGGGACATGCTCACCTGGAACGGCGGGTGCGCACCGAACAGCGGCATCCCGGTGAACCGCGGCACCGACAGCGAGTAGGTGATCCCGCGCCGGGGCAGTGCCAGCGCGGCGAGGGTCTCCTCCGGGGTCCGGAAGGCGGCGGGCCCGCGTTCGCGGTCGCCGGTCGTTGGCAACGGCATGATCGGAGGCTACCATCGATTATCGATAGTTCAACGACCCTTCCTGGAGGGACCGATGGCCAGCACGGCAGCGAAGCCCGCGATCATCACCTGTGCACCGACCGGCGCGATCCACACCCCGACCATGTCGCCGGCGCTCCCGGTGACCCCGGAGGAGATCGCCGAGGCGAGCCTGGCCGCGGCCGGGGCGGGTGCGGCGATCGCGCACCTGCACGTCCGTGACCCGCACGACGGCCGCCCGGTCCAGGATCCCGGCCTGTTCAAGGAGGTCCTGGCGATCATCAAGGACCGCTCCGACGTGGTCATCAACCTGACCACCGGCGGCAGCCCGCAGATGACCGTCGACGAGCGGATCGCGCCCGCCGTGCAGCTCGCCCCGGAGCTCGCCTCGCTCAACATGGGCTCGATGAACTTCGGGCTGTTCCCGATGCTCAACCGGTTCCCCGAGCTGAAGCACGACTGGGAGCACGCGCACCTGAGCAACAAGGACATCGTCTTCAAGAACACCTACGCCGACATCGAGCGGATCCTCAAGCTCTGCGGCGACCAGGGCACCCGCTTCGAGTTCGAGTGCTACGACACCGCGCACCTGTACAACCTGGCGTCGATGCTGGACCGTGGGCTGGTCCGGCCGCCGCTGTTCGTGCAGACGGTGTTCGGGCTGCTCGGCGGGACCGGCGCGGACCTGGAGGACCTGGCGCACATGCGCCGGACCGCGCACCGGCTCTTCGGTGACGACGTCGAGTGGTCGGTGCTCGGGGCGGGCTCGGCCCAGATGCGGCTCGGCACCATCGCGCTGACCCTCGGCGGCAACGCCCGGGTCGGCCTCGAGGACTCGCTGTGGGACGGCCCCGGCACGCTCGCGGAGTCCAACGCCGCGCAGGTCGAGCGGATCACCGCGATCGCCCGACTGCTGCACCGCGAGGTCGCGACCCCGGCCCAGGCACGGGCCCGGCTGGACCTGCGAGACTCGGTGGGCAGCTGACCGACGAAGGAGACCATCCGATGACCGCGAGCGGCCCGTCCCCCGACCTCGGTGGAGAGTTGCTGTCGGACAAGGTCAAACGCCTCGTCCTCGACCGCATCATCCACGGGCACTACAAGCCGGGGGAACGGGTCGTGGAGTTCCAGCTCGCGAAGGAGCTCGGGTTCAGCCAGTCGCCGGTGCGCGACGCGCTGCGCGAGCTCGCCGCGATCGGCGTCATCACCATGCACCCCCGCCGCGGCGCCCGGGTGCGGATGCCGAGCGCCAAGGAGCTCGCCGACGTCAGCCAGGTGCGCGCCGAGATCGACGCGCTCGCCGCACGGCTGGCCGCCGACCGGCTGTCCGCGGCAACCGTCGCCACCCTGGAGGAGCTGGTCGACCGGATGCTCGACCGGCTCGCCGACGGCGACTTCCCGGCCGTCACCGAGGCCGACGTGCGGTTCCACCAGCTGATCGTGCAGGCGTCCGGGAACCGGGCCCTGGAGCAGACCTTCGAGCAGCTCGCGCCGTTCGCCAGGACGTTCCTCACGCTGACCCTGCCCGACGTCGACGTGCACGAGATCCTCCTGGAGCACCGGGAGATCCTCACCGCGCTGACCGCACCGGACCCGGACGGCGCGGCCGACGCCGCCCGCAGGCACCAGCTGCACGTCCGGTCCCTGATGCTGAGCCGTGCGGCGACCGAGGACGGCGACCAGCTCGCCGCCGCCCGCACCTCCTGACCGGACGGGTCGCGGCGGGCCGCCCGGCGGTCGTCCCACCGACGAGGTCCACGACGATCAATCGATTATCGATAAAACGTTGCCGCTCCATCGCACACCTTGGTAGCTTTCGATTATCGATAGATGTAGTGGTCGCCATGACCGCATCACCCGGTCGGCCGGCGCCGCCCCGCTTCGCGGAGCGCGGCCTGCGGCACACCCGACGACGTGGAGCCACGATGACCGACACCATGCAGGCCCTGGTGGTCCTGGAACCCGGCGTTCTGGAGATCCAGGAGCAGCCGGTTCCCGAGCCCGGCCCGAACGAGGTGCTCGCCCGGGTGCGCTCGACCTCGATCTGCGGCACCGACGCGCACCTGATCAACGGTGACTACCCGGGCTTCTGGCCGCCGGCGTTCCCGTTCACCCCCGGCCACGAGTGGGCGGGCGACATCGTCGCACTGGGCCCGGGCGTCGCCGAGCTGGGCTGGGCGGTCGGCGACCGGGTCGCCGGCACCAGCCACAACGCCTGCGGCGTCTGCCAGAAGTGCGTGGAGGGCCGCTACAACCTCTGCGAGAACTACGGCAGGCCCGGCCTGCACGCCCAGTACGGGCACAACCACCAGGGCGTCGACGCCACCTACGCGGTGCACAACGTCAAGTGCATCTTCCGGCTCCCCGAGACCGTCTCCTACGATCTCGGCGCCGTCATCGACCCGGCCAGTATCGCGCTGCACGTCGCCCGGCGCGGCAACATCGAGCCGGGCGACACCGTCGTCGTCACCGGGGCGGGCGCGATCGGCATGCTCGCCGCGGACGGTGCGCGGATCTGCGGGGCCGCCCGCGTGATCGTGGTCGGCCGCGGCTACCGGCTGGACAAGGCCGCCGCGCTCGGCTCGGAGACGGTGGACTCCGAGGCGGGCGATCCGGTCGCCGCGGTCCGCGAGCTCACCGGGGGTCTCGGCGCGGACGTCGTGCTGGAGTGCGCCGGGGTCCCGCAGACCCTCGGCTGGGCGATGGCGATGCTGCGCCGCGGCGGCCGGTGCGCGATGGTCGGCATCCCCACCGAGGACGTGCTGCTCGCCTGCAAGCCGCTCGTCCTCGACGAGCTGGAGCTGGTCGGCTCGCGCGCCTCGGCCGGCGAGATGCGGCGGGTCATCCCGTTCGTCGCCGACGGCCGGATGCAGGCCGCCGAGCTGATCACCCACCGGTTCCCGCTCGCCGAGTACGAACAGGCCCTGGCCACGTTCAACGACCGGGCCAGCGGCGCGATCAAGATCATCGTCAATCCCTGATCCGGGCCGACCACGCGAAGGGACGGGATCGACGCCGATGTCCGTGTACCACCGCCCGCGAAGCCTGCCGGACGCGCTCGCGGCGCTCGCCGAACCGGGTGCCCGGGCGCTGGTCGGCGGCACCGACCTGCTGGTCGGGCTGCGGCACGGCACCGTCGTGCCGACCGTGATCGTCGACCTGAAGGCGCTCGACGACCTGCCCGATCCACTGCGGGTCACCGACGACGGGATCTCCGTCGGGCCGACCCTCACCCTCGGCGAGCTGGTCGCCGATCCGGCCGTGCAGGAGTGGTTCCCGGCGCTCGTCGAGGCCGCCCGCACCGTCGGTTCGGTCGCCATCCGGAACCGGGCCAGCCTGGTCGGCAACCTGTGCAACGCCTCTCCGGCCGCGGACACCGCGCCCGCCCTGCTGGTGCACGACGTCTCGGTCACCATCACCTCGCCCGGCGGCTCCCGCACCGTCGCACTGGCCGAGTTCTTCCACGGGCCGCGGCGCACCGCCTGCGGCCCCGGCGAGCTGGTCACCGGGCTGACGATCGGGCGTCCCGCGCCCGGCTCCGGCTCGGCGTTCCAGCGGCTCACCCGGCGCCGCGGCGTGGATCTCGCGACCGTCGGCGTCGCCGCCGCGGTCGACCGGTTCGGTTCGGTGACCCTCGGGCTCAGCGCCGTCGCGCCCACCCCGCTGCGGGTCCCCGTCGACGGGACCGTCGACGCGGCACTCGGCGCCGCCACCCCGATCTCCGACGTCCGGGGCGGGCAGGTCTACCGCACCGCGATGCTGCGGGTCCTCGCCCGCCGCGCGATCGACACCGCCACCGACCGCCGACGCCTCCAGGAGGTGACCCCGTGACCGCACCGACCTCACCGACCGCAGGGCCGACAGGGGCAGCAGGCAGCCAGCGCGTCACCGTCACGGTCAACGGGACGCGGCACACCCTCGCCGTCCCGGCGCACCGCACCCTGCTGGAGGCGCTGCGTGACGAGCTGGACCTGCCCGGTTCCAAGAGCTGCTGCACCGAGGGCGAGTGCGGGGCGTGCACCGTGCTGCTCGACGGCCGCGCCGTCAACGCCTGCCTGGTGCTGTGCCTGGAGGTCGAGGGCCACGAGGTGACCACGATCGAGGGCCTGTCCCGGGACGGCCTGACCGACCTGCAGCAGGAGTTCCTCGCCGCGGGCGCCGTGCAGTGCGGCTTCTGCATCCCCGGCCAGGTCGTCTCCGCCGAGTACCTGCTGCGCACCACCCCGGACCCGACCGAGCCACAGATCCGCGACGCGCTCGCCGGGAACCTCTGCCGCTGCGCCGGCTACCAGCGGATCGTCTGCGCGGTCCGGGCGACCGCCGACCGGCGGGCGGCCGCCGATGACTGACGTCCGCGAGCACGCGACCGGGCACCCGGCCGCCGACCCGCACCGGGAGGTCGGCGCACCGGTGCTGCGCTACGGCGGCGCCGACCGCACCACCGGCGCCCAGCGCTTCCTCGCCGACCTGCCGTTCCCCGGCGCCGCCCAGGTCGCGCTGGTGTCGGTGCCGGTCGGCTCGGCCCGGATCGACGCCGTCGACACGTCCGCCGCGCTCGCCGTGCCCGGCGTGGTCGCGGTGCTCACCGCCGCCGACCTGCCCGATCCGATGCCCCGGTTCGGGATCTCGCACCGGGACCGCCCGGTGCTGGCGACCGGCCGGGTCACCTACCACGGCGAGCCGGTCGCGGCGGTCGCCGCCGAGACCCTGGACGCCGCCCGCGAGGCGGCCCGGGCGGTCCGGATCGACTACACCGAGCTGCCCGGCGTCTACACCCTGGACGACGCGCTGGCCCCGGACGCACCGCTGGTCCAGGACCCGTCGGTCCGCCCGGACGGCGATCCGCTCGCCGGGGGCAACGTCCTCGAACACGTCCACTACGGCTGGGGCGGGGCCGCCCCCGAACCCGGCGCCGACACAGTCACAGATACCGAGCTGGTCGTCGAGGACGTCTACACCTTCCCGATGGTCACCCACTTCCCGATCGAGCCGGGCGGCACCGTCGTCGTGCCGACCGACCAGGGCGGGCTCGACGTCTACTCCCCCGTCCAGCACCCCTACCTGCTGCAACGCACGATCGCCGCGCTCGTCGACCTCCCGCTGAGCCGGGTCCGGGTGGTCGCGCCGGATCCCGGCGGCGGCTTCGGCGGCAAGCAGAACCCGCGGTTCGAGCCGCTGCTGGCCCATCTCGCACTGCGCACCGGACGCACCTGCCGGCTGGTGCTGTCGCTGGAGGACACGTTCCGGTCGATGCGCCGGGCCGGCTGCCGGGTGCACGCCCGCACCGGCTTCACCGCCGACGGCGCGATCACCTTCCACGACGTCCGGGCCGACTACCAGATCGGCGCCTACGCCGACGTCGCGCCTCGGGTGATGACCAAGGGCAGCTACGTCGCGGCCGGCCCGTACCGGATCCCGTCGGTGCGCATCGAGGGCCGCGCGGTGCTGACCAACACCACGCCGAGCACCGCGTTCCGCGGGTTCGGCAGCCCGCAGGTCTGCTGGGCCACCGAGAACCAGCTCGACGCCGCCGCCCGCCGGCTCGGCATCGACGGCCTGCAGATCCGGCGCCGCAACCTGGTCGCCCGCGGCGAGGAGTTCATCCGCGGCGGGTCGCCCGCCGCCGCCGACGGCGACTGGCGCCAGGCCCTGGACAAGGCCGCCGAGCTCGTCGGCTGGCACGAGCCGCCCGCGCCGAACCGGGGCCGCGGCATCGCCGTCGGCATCAAGCCCGGTGCGACGTCCGGGCTGTCGCAGAGCCTGGTCCGGCTGCTGTCCGACGGCAGCGCCATCGCCTACGCCGGCACCTCCGACATGGGCCAGGGCGCCCGCACGCTCTGGCAGCAGATCCTCGCCGACGAGCTGGGCGTCGGGCTGGACCGGGTCACCGTGGTCAGCGGCGACACCGCCACCGTCCCGTTCGACCTGCAGACCTCGGCGAGCCGGTCGACGGTGTTCATGGGGACGGCGGTGCTGCGCGCCTGCCGGGACGTGCGCCGGCAGGTGCTGGAGCTGTTCGCCGAGACCACCGGCACCCCGGAGGAGCTGCTCGACCACGCAGCCGGGGTGCTGCTCACCCCGGACGGGGAGCTGCCACTCGCCGACGCCGCCCGCACCGCGCTCGGCTCGCTGCACGGCGAGTTCATCGGGCAGGGCACCCGGCGGCTGCGCGGCCGCGCCGGGCACCCGCTCGGCGGCGACGCCGCGTTCTACGAGTTCAACGCCACCGCGATCGAGGTCGAGGTGGACCAGGAGACCGGCGAGCTGCTGCTGACCCGGCACGTCACCGTCGGCGACGCCGGCGCCGAGCTGAACCCGCTGCAGGTCGTCGCGCAGGACGAGGGCGCCGCGATCATGGGCCTCGGGCACAGCCAGATGGAGCAGCTGCTGCTCGACGAGCACGGCCGGATCCGGAACCTGGGCGCGCTCGACTACCGGATCCCCACCTTTCAGGACGTGCCGCTCGATCTCGTCTCGGCGGCGATCGAGAACCACGACGGACCCGGCCCGTACGGCTCCAAGGGCATCAGCGAGGGCGCCCTGCTCTGCACCGCCGGCGCGCTCGGGGCCGCGGTCGCCGACGCGACCGGGGTCGTCATCCGCGATCTGCCGCTCACCCCGGAACGGGTGTGGACGGCCCTGCACACCGAACCGGCCGACTGACCGGACCCGGGTCCCCACGGCCCAGCCAGCACGTCGTCAACGAAGGAGTTCACGATGTCCCGCACCCCCGTCGTCTGTCTCGCCGGAACCCTGGACACCAAGGGAACGGAGTACGCCTACGTCCGCGACGCGCTCGTCGCCGCTGGGGTGGACGTGCTCGTCGTCGACTGCGGTGTCCTCGGCGAGCCCTACATCACGCCGGACGTCCCGGCCTCGGAGATCGCGTCGCGGGCCGGCATCGATCTGGCCGACTTCACGCAGAGCGTCGAGGGCGCCGGTGGCCGGACCCTGGCGGTCAGCAAGATGAGCGAGGGCCTCCGCTCGCTGCTCTCCGAGCTCGCCACCGAGGGCCGGATCGACACCGTGCTCGGGCTCGGCGGCACCGGCGGCACCGACCTGCTCAGCGGTGCGTTCAAGAACCTCGAGATCGGCGTGCCGAAGCTCATCGTGTCCACGATGGCGTCGAACAACACCCGGCCCTACGTCGGCCACTCGGACATGATGATGATGAACGCGGTCACCGACATCGCCGGGCTGAACCGGATCTCCAAGCAGGTCCTGATCAACGCCGCGCACGCGGCCGCCGGGATGGCGCGGGGTTACGAGACGACCCGCTCGCACGCCCGGGCCAGCAAGCCGCTGATCGCGGTGTCGATGTTCGGTGTGACCACGCCCGGCGTGATGCGGATCCGGGAGAAGCTGGAGGCCGGCGGCTTCGAGGTGGTCACCTTCCACGCCGTCGGCGAGGGCGCCGGGATGGAGCACCTGATCGACTCCGGCGCGATCGACGGGCTGATCGACTACACGCTGCCCGAGATCCTCAACCACTGGAACCGGGGGATCTTCGACCCGGGCTGCGAGCGGATGGACGCCGCGATCCGGGCCGGGATCCCGCAGGTCGTGGTGCCCGGCGCCGCCGAGTGCTTCAACTTCGGCGCCCGCGACACGGTGCCCGCCGAGTTCGACACCGACGAGCGCAACATCATCATCCACAACCCGAACGTCACCTCGCTGCTGGCCACCGCCGACGAGATGCGTCGGCTCGGCGAGTACGTGGCCGATCACGTCAACCGGGCCACCGGGCCGGTCGCCGTCGGGATCCCGACCGACGGCCTGGACAACTACTTCCGGTCCGGCAGCCAGTGGCACGGCGTCGACGTCACCCCGCTGCTCGACGCGCTGCGGGCCGGCCTGGACCCGTCGGTCGAGGTCGTCGAGCGGCACACCAACATCAACGACCCGGAGTTCGCGGACGCCGTCCACGAGCTGTTCATGAAGCAGTGGGCCCGCCGCAGCGAGCTCACCGCCGCCGCCGCGGGCTGATCCCCTCCCGCCGGTCAACGAGGAAGGCCGCCGCCCATGACCCGTCTGCTCCTGTTGCGCCACAGCGAGGTCGCCTCGCACCGGGGCGACGTCCCGATCACCGACGACGGCATCCGGATCGCCACCGAGGCCGGGGCGCGGCTGGGCGCCCGGGAGGCCGGGCCGATCCGGATCGTCAGTGGGGAGACCCGCCGGGCGCGGGAGACGGCGGCCGCGATCGCCGCGGGTGCCCGCGGCTGCGGTGCCGCCGTCGTCGAGGACGGGGTGGCCTTCGCGCTGCGCAACCCGGACCTCTACCTGGCGGGCGTCCGGGTCGACATGGTGAGCAGTGCGGAGCGGTTCGCCGTGCAGGTCCCCGGGTTCGACGAGGCCGACGTGCGTAAGGTCCGGTTCTTCGACGACTGGCTGACCGTGCCCGACCGGGTCGGCTGGTGGGTGGCGCACCAGGACCCGCCCGGCGACACCGCCGCCGCCGTCGCCACCCGGATCCGGGCGTTCGCCGGCAGCTTCGCCGACCGGCCCGACCGAGCGGGCCTGGCCGTCGCCGTCACCCACTCGCCGGTGCTGCGGGCCTGCGCGCTGGCGCTCACCGGGACCGATCCCGGGGAGCCGGCGTGGGTGTCCGGGCTGCAGGCGCGGGTGCACGAGGACCGGTCGGTCACGATGGAGCTGCTCCCGCAGGCGCCCTGAGCGGGACCGCGCGGGAGTAGGTTGGCGCGCCCCACCACCACGACCCGCCCGGAGGCACCGTGCGCACCCCGCAGGACGTCCTCGCCCCGCTCACCGACAGCGCCCTGTTCCTCACCCTCACCGTCCGGCCCGGGCACGAGGCGACCGCGCACGACTTCCTGCCCGATCTCGACGGGCTGGTGCGGTCGGTCGCGTTCCCGCACCCGCGGGAGGACCTGACCTGCGTGCTCGGGATCTCCTCCGACGCGTGGGACCGGCTGCTGTCCGGCCCGCGCCCGGCCGACCTGCACCCGTTCCGGGAGATCGCCGGTGACCGGCACACCGCCCCGGCGACCGCCGGCGACCTGTTGCTGCACCTGCGCTCGACCCGGCCCTACCCCTGCTTCGAGCTGGGCAGGCGGGTCGTCGCCGCGCTGGGGCCCGCGGTGGAGGTGGTCGACGCGGTGCACGGGTTCCGCTACTTCGACCGGCGCGACCTGCTCGGCTTCGTCGACGGCACGGCGAACCCGACCGGCGACGACGCGGCCCGCTCCGCCCTGGTCGGCGACGACGACCCGGAGTTCGCCGGGGGCTCCTACCTGGTCGTCCAGAAGTACCTGCACGATCTCGCCGCCTGGACCGCGAAGCCGGTCGAGGACCGGGAGGCGTCGGTCGGCAGGCAGATGCTGGAGAACATCGAGATCCCGGACGACGAGAAGGCCCCCGACTCGCACGTCGCGCTCACCACGATCACCGACCCGGACGGCTCCGAGCGCGACATCGTCCGGGACAACATGCCGTTCGGGTCGATCGGGCGCGCCGAGTACGGCACCTTCTTCGCCGGGTACGCCGCCGATCCGTCGGTCACCGAACGGATGCTGACCCGGATGTTCGTCGGCGAGCCGGCCGGGACGACGGACCGGCTGCTGGAGGTGTCGACGGCCGTCACCGGCGGGCTGTTCTTCGTCCCGCCGGCCGAGCTGCTCGACGATCCCCCGCCGCTCCCGGAGCCCGGGCCGGCGGCCGCCGCCGGTGCCGGGCCGGCAGCCGGTGCCGGTGCCGGGCCGGCAGCCGGTGCCGGGTCGCTCGGCATCGGCGGGCTCCGGGCCGGGCCGGGCTAGCGGGTCACCGTGGTGACCACCACGGCGGCGCTCGCGGCGGTGTGCGGGTCGGGCTCGGCGCCCGCCTCCAGCACGTCGACGACGCGCTGCCGCAGCTCGGTCTCGTGCGCCGAGCCGGTCGAGGGCAGCCGGGTCGTCGGGATCAGCCCGAGCAGGCGCTTGCGCTCGCGGCGGATGAACCCCCGCTGCAGCAGCCGCTCGGACAGCGGCGTCCACAGGTCGCCGAGCTCGGCGAGCACGTAGATCAGCGTGCCCGCCCCGGCCGGGGAGCCCGACCTGTCGTCGAGCATCAGCAGCAGGGTGTCCTCGACGATCAGCGTGTCGTCCCGCATGTCCTCCGCCTCCTGTGGGGCCTGTCCCTCGCGCCCTGGACCCAGTCGACACCATGCCGCTGCGGCACGGTCAAGCCGCGCGCACCGATCGGGTCTGAGCCCGGTCCACAGCGTCTCGGCGTCGAGCACCCGGTTGCGGCGCAGGGTGAGCAGCCGTTCGGTCGCGGCCAGCGCCCCCGCGACGAGCAGGGTCGCGTTCAGCCAGGCCGGCAGCGACACCGGTGAGGTGAACGTGCCGACGAGCTCGGCGATCCGGGGCTGCGCGGTGATCAGCTCGAGCCCCTGCGGCACCGCCAGCACCAGGTTGACGGCCAGGATCAGCACCGCGGTCACCGCGATCGCCCGGCTCACCCCGGGCCGGCGCCGGGCCAGCCGGGCGCGCCGGTGCTCCAGGGTGCCGGGCACCGGGCTCAGCCGGCGCTCGGGCCCGGAGTCGGGGACCAGGTGGATCCGGGTGATCCCGTAGAGGCCGGCGTCGACCTCGATCCGGCCGCCCGGGACCGGGAGCCGGGCCGGCATCTCGGCCGTCGCCACCCGGCGTCCGTCGAGGTGCAGCCGGGCGTCCCAGCCGGCGCCGATGTCGATCTCGACCGTCCAGGTCGCCGGGCGGCCGTCCAGGCCGGGATGGCCGATCTCGTAGAGGAACCGGTGCAGGATCTCGTGGCGCCGCAGCGGGCGCAGCCGCTCGCCGCTCACGGCGCCGCCGGCCCCAGCGCGCTGCCGGGCGGCAGCGGCATCGGCGCCAGCCGGTAGACGGGCGGCTCGGTGCCGTGCAGGTGCCGCACCAGGTAGTCCCAGGTCCGGCGCTGCACGTGGTGCATCGTCAGCAGCAGCGAGTGCTCCCCACCGGGGACGATCAGCAGGTCGACGTCGCGATCGGCGTCGATCAGCGCGTTCACCAGGCGCAGCGTGTGGTACGGGTGCACGTTGTCGTCGAGCTCGCCGTGGATCAGCAGGAGCTTGCCGGTCGGGCCGGCCGCGATGGCCGGCGTGGAGATCGCCTGCCTGCCCTCCTCGCTGACGTCGCCGTGGTACTGCTCGGCCCACATCGGCAGGTAGAAGCCCGGATCGTGGTTGCCGGCCACGGACACCCCGACCGAGAAGAAGTCCGGGTGCGCCAGCAGCGCCCGCGCGGTGGCGTACCCGCCGCCGGAGTGCCCGGTGATCCCGACCCGGCCGGTGTCCAGCCACGGGTACCGGTGCCCGAGCTCGCGGATCGCGGCGATGTGGTCGTCCAGCGCGCCGTCGGCGAGGTTGCCGTAGGAGTGGTCGTGGAACGCCTTGCTGCGCCCGGCGGTGCCGCGCCCGTCGATGGCGACGACGGCGAACCCGAGCGCGGCGAACGCCTCCGGCTCACCGGAGTGCGGCGAGTCGAACCCCGGCCCGGCCCGGTACACCTGCGGCGCACCGTAGATGTGCTCGACGATCGGGTAGCGCCGCTCCGGGTCGAAGCCGTGCGGGCGCCACAGCAGGCCGTACACCGGGGTGCGCCCGTCGGCGGCGGTCGCGGTGAACCGCTCCGGCGGCGACCAGCCGAGCGCGGCCAGTGCCTCGGTGCCCGGCGCCTCCAGCTCGACCAGTACCTGCCCGTCGCCGCCGAGCACCCGCGAGCGCGGGGCCACCGACACCGACGACGCCCGGTCCACCAGGTAGCCGCCCTCCGGCGGGCTGGTCGCGTCGTGATCGAGGTCGTCGTCGGTGAGCCGGGTGAACCCGCTGCCGTCCAGCCCGATCCGGCAGATCTGCCGCAGGTAGGGGTCGTCGTCGACGAGCCCGGCGGCGACGAACCACAGCTGCCTGCGCTCCTCGTCGACCCACAGCACCGAGCGGACCGGCCACTGGCCGCGGGTCACCCGGGTGACCTCCGAGCCGTCGGCGGAGTACAGGTAGAGGTGTCCCCAGCCGTCGCGCTGGGACCACCAGAGGATCTCCCCCGAGTCCAGCACCCGCGCCATCGGCGGGTCGCCGAGCTGCGGGGTCGGGTCGACCCGGGTCTCGCCGGTCTCCCGGACCAGGACGGTGGTCTCGCCGGTGCCGGGATCGAACCGGTGCAGCTCCAGCGCGCGGGCGTCGCGCGGCGCGCGCAGGAAGTGCACGGCCTCGCCCTTCTCGCCGGTCCACCAGGCGTAGACCAGCGCGGTCGGGTGCACGATGGTGGCCGGCTCGTCCTGCTGGCGGACGATCGTGCGCTCCGCGACGTCGATGACGTTCCAGGTCATCGTCGCCTGGGCATCGTCGCCGGGCATCGGATAGCGGTAGCGGTGCTCGACCGGGCGCCCGCCGCCGGGCGGGGACGACTCGACCAGCACCTGCTCGGGCAGGCCGCGCTGGTCGAGCCGGTGCACGAGGATCCGGGTGGAGTCCGGCGACCAGGTCAGCAGCCCGAACGGGGCCAGCCCGAACGCCCGCATCAGCGCCCGCCCGCTCATCGGGTCGGGCAGGCTGCCGTACTCGTGGCCGGGCTCGGCGTCGTCGGTGAGCGCGATCTCCTCGCCGTCGTCGCGGTTGCGGACGTGCACGTTGCCGTCCCGGGTGAACGCGACCCACCTGCCGTCCGGGGAGACGATCTCGCCGGGTGCGACGGCGTCGTCGTCGACCCGGACGCACTCGCCGCCGCCGTCGGACCACTCCCAGCGCTGCTCGAACGCGGTGAACCGGACGACGTCGTCGGCGCGGCCGGGGAGATCGAACTCGACGTGCTGCAGCGGCAGCGCGTCGGCCTGCACCGGGTGCCCGGAGGCGGTGGACAGCGCGGCGGCGAGCCGGTCGTGGTCGAACGCGGGCCGGCGGACGCCCTCGGCCGGATCGACCAGCAGGTGGCGGTCGGCGATCCGGTAGCGGAAGCGGGCGCCGCCGCGCTGCCACTGCGGCCGCACCGCCGGTACCTTCCGCGACCGGTAAGGCAGCAGCATCTGCTCGGCGCGGGCGTAGTCGGACTCGGTGAGCCGGGTCATGTCGGGCGTCCCCCTCGCTGTGGTCACGCGTCACGGTGTTCACGCGTCATGTCGTCACGCTCGACGGGACACCCGGCCGCCGCGGCACACTCAAGGTGATGTGACGCAGGCCACTCGATGGTCGGGCGTAATCTTGGACCTGGTCGTTCGTCCGAGTTGGTTGGAGGGATCCCGATGGCACACGTCCCCGCGGTGGACCGCGAGAAGGAGATCGTCGCGGCCGCGATCCGGGTGCTGAGCCGGGCCGGGGTCGCCGGGGCCACCACCCGGGCGGTCGCGGCCGAGGCCGGCATCCCGCTGGGCACGCTGCACTACGTGTTCCCGTCCAAGGACCGGATGCTCATGGCCGTGGTCGATGCGGTCGCGGACGAGGTGCTGGACACCGTGCGCCGCGGCATGGATCCCGGCCGCGGGGTGGCGCACGCACTGCGGCACGGCGTCAGCACGTTCTGGGAGACCCTGGTCGAGGACCGGGTCGGGCTGCAGATCATGCAGTACGAGCTGGCGATGTACTCGGCCCGCCGGACCGGCGCCGGGGACTCCGGGTCGCTCGGCCGGTCCCAGGTCCGGCGCTATACCGGCCTGGTCGGCGAGCTGTGCGAGCAGGCCGCGCGGGCGGCCGGTGAGCGCTGCGCGGTCGACGCCGACACGCTGGGCCGGCTGCTGCTCGCAGTGCTGGACGGCCTGGTGGTCCAGTACGTCGCCGATCCCGACGCCGGGCGGGCCCGGCGCGATCTCGACCGTGCGACGGCCATGCTGGTCGGCTACGCCGATCCGCGCCCGATCGGCGCGCCGATCCCCTCCTGACCGCCGGTTGCCGGGCCGCGATCCGCTGGTCTACCGCCGACTCGGTCGGTTGACCGAGTCAACTTCGGAGGTGGCGATGGAGGAGGTGGACGTCGTGGTGATCGGCGCCGGGCTGTCCGGCCTGGTCGCCGCGCGGGAGCTGCACCGGCGGGGCGTCGACGTGCTCGTCCTGGAGTCGGCCGACCGGCCGGGCGGGCGCGCGCTGACCGAGACCACCGCGCTCGACTCCCGGGTCGATCTGGGCGGCCAGTGGATCGGCCACGGCCACCACCGGATCACCGCGCTGGCGGCCGAGCTCGGCGCGACCTCGTTCCGGATGCACACCGGGACACGGCCCACGGTGCTCGACGGCGGCCGGGCGCTCCCGGCGGCCGCGCCGCCGGTGCTCGTCGCCGGGCTCGCGCTCGCCGGGATCGAGCTGCTCTCCCGCACCGGCGTCCCGCGGCGGGCCGGCGACCACACGCTGCGGTCGCTGCTGGACCGGGTGCCCGGGCGCACCGCGCGCCGGCTGCTGGAGGTCGCGCTGTCCGCAGCGTGGACCGCCGATCCGGACCGGTTCTCGGTCCGGGCGATGACCCGGATGGTGCGCAGCCAGGGCGGGCTGCGCGCCGCGCTGGGCACCCGCGGCGGCGCCCAGCACACCCTGCTCGTCGAGGGGATGGGTGCGCTGGTCGACGGTCTGGCCGCCGGACCCGGGGAGCGGCTGCGGCTCGGGGAGCGGGTCGTCGCGGTCACCGACGACGGGACGGGCGTCACCGTGCACACCGCCACCGGCCCGGGCAGCGGCACCGTGCGGGCCGGGCGGGTGGTGGTCACCGCACCCCCGCCGACGGCCGCCCGGATCCGGTTCGATCCGCCGCTCCCACCGGAGCGCGCCGCGCTCGGGACGGACCTGTACATGGGTTCGGTGCACAAGGCGATCGCGGTCTACGAGCGCCCGTTCTGGCGGGACCGCACCAGCGCGGAGCTGCTGGTCCTGGATCCCCCTGGCCGGGCGGTGTTCGACAGCGGACCGCCGGACGGGCCGGGGCACCTGTGCGTGCTCGTCGCCGGTCCGGCGGCACGGGAGATCGACGGCCTGGACCCGGCCGAGCGCCGCGAGCGGCTGCTCGGGCCGCTCGCCGCGCACCTCGGCGAGCAGGTGCGCGAGCCGGTCGGCTGGCACGAGAAGTCCTGGCACCTCGACGAGCACGCGGGCGGCGGCTATCTCGCGCTCCCGCTGCCCGGCACCACCGACGGGTTCCCGCCGGTCCCGTCCGCACCGGTGGGGAACGTGCACTGGGCGGGCAGCGAGACCTCCGCCGGGCATCCCGGCTACCTGGAGGGTGCGGTCGCGGCCGGCCTGCGGGTGGCCGGCGAGCTGCATGATCACCGTCCCGGTGCGTGACACCGCGGAATCCGCGGCCCTGCGCACCACGACGGCGATCTTCCGTGCGCGGGGCGGTAGCGTCACGGGATGAGTGACGTCGGGACGGTCGCGGCCCGGGCGCTGTACGAGACCCGCAACGGCGGGACGGCGGTACTCGGCTCCGACAGCGGGGCCCGCGCCGTCGTGCAGTGGATCTGCTTCGGACCGCGGGGCTACGTGTTCGAGGTACCCGATCCGGCCAAGCACCGCCCCGGGTGGCTGCAGCGCTCGGTCGGGCGGCTGCTCGGCCGGGCCGACGCCGATCCGCCCGGCCTGGACGAGCGCCAGGTCCGCGGCCTGGAGGCGCTCGGCTTCGTCCCGGGCGAGCACGGCCACGAGCGAGAGCTGCGGGCCGGCGAGCTCGGCCAGGACGGGCTGGTGCATCTCGTCGTCGGCGCGCTGGAGGCGGTCGGCCTGGACGGCGATCCGCTGTCCTGCGAGGTCTTCGACACCTGATCTTCCGGCGATCCCGGAAAGATCCTCACCGGACCCTGTTCACTCGTCGGACGGTCGCAGCAGGTCCGACAGCGCCGCGCAGGACTCGCGCAGCGCGTCCAGGCCGGCGCTCACCACCGGCCGGTGCTGTGACCCGGCGCGGACCGCGGCGATCACCCGGCGGATCGGCATCGGCGGCGCCCCGATCCGCAGCCGCCGGGTGTCGTGCCGGGCCGGCAGGTCGGCCAGCCGCGGGACCAGCGCCACGCCGAACCCGTGGGACACCAGCGCGGCGCCGGTGTCCCACTCGTCGGCGAAGTGCGCGATGTCCGGCGCGAACCCGGCGCCGGCGCAGGCCAGGGTGACGAGCTGGTGGTAGGCCCGGCCGGGGTTGCTGCAGATCCAGCGGTCGGCCGCGACGTCGTTCAGCGCGACGTCGTCCCGACCGACCAGCGGATGGTCCGGCCCGACCAGCAGGTCCAGCGGCTCGTCGTAGAGCGTCCACTGCTCGAACGCCGGATCGGTCACCGGCGGGATGCCCGCCGTCGCCACCACCACGACGACGTCCGTCTCGTCGGCCGCGAGCAGCTCGAACGCCCGGGCCGGCTCGGTCTCGCGCAGCTGCAGCCGCACCGCCGGGTGGCTGCTGCGCAGCCGGTCGAGCGTCTGCGGGACGACCGCCGCGGCGGCCGTGGAGAACCCGCAGAACCGCAGCGCGCCGCCCATCTCGCCGTGCCGGTGCGCGTCCAGCTCGGCCCTGGCCCGCTCCCACTGCGCGGCCATGGTCTCGCCGTGCACCAGCAGGGTGCGCGCGGCCGGGGTGAGCCGCACCCCGCGCCCGTCCGGCTCCAGCAGGGTGACGCCGAGCTCGCGGGCCAGCGCCTGCATCTGGTGCGACGCCGCCGACGTCGTCATCCGGCAGACCTCGGCGGCGGCGGTCACGGTGCCGTGCCGGGCGATGGCCCCGAGCACCCGCAGTCGCCGGTCGATCATCTCGGAACTGTACAAGATCCCTAGTTCAACTCTGCGATGGACGTGAACGCTCCGCGTTCCGACACTGGCCCCCGTGAGCACCTACCACGCGATCGTCGTCGGGCTCGGCGGACTGGGGTCGGCGGCGCTGCACCGGCTCTCCCTCGAACACGGCCCGGGCGTGCTGGGCGTCGAGCAGTTCGAGCTGGGACACCACCGCGGCGCCTCCCAGGACCACTCCCGGATCATCCGGCTCGCCCAGCACCAGGAGCACTACGCGGCGCTCGCCGCGCCGGCGTACAAGGCGTGGGCCGAGATGGAGGCCGAGTCCGGGCAGCAGCTCGTCACCCGCACCGGCGGGCTGGTGATCGAGGACCGGATCGCCCGCGCCGGCACCGCGACCGGCACCCGCAACATCGAGGGCTACACCGCGATGTTCGACCGCTTCGGTGTCGGCTACGAGCTGCTCGACGCCGACGAGCTCGCCCACCGCTGGCCGCAGTTCCGGCCCGCGGGCGGTGAGCAGGCGCTCTACCAGTCCGAGTCCGGCATCGTCGACGCCGCCCGGGCGAACGCGGTGCACGTCGCGCTCGCCCGGGCGCACGGCGCCGCCGTCCGCACCCACACCCCGGTCCGCGCGATCCGCCCGGACGGCGACGGCGTCGCCGTCGTCACCGACGACGGGACGCTGCTCGCCGATCGCGTCGTCGTCACCAGTGACGCCTGGACCAACCAGGTGCTCGCCGGGACCGGCGTGACCCTGCCGCTGACCGTCCTGCAGGAGCAGGTCACCTACTACGCCACCCCGCACCTCGCGGAGTTCGCACCGGCCCGGTTCCCGGTGTTCATGTGGCACGGCGAGCACAACTTCTACGGCTTCGGCGTCTACGGCGAGGTCGCCACCAAGCTCGGCCAGCACATGGGCGGGCACGAGACCACCGCCGACGACCGCTCCTTCGAGCCCGATCCGGTGCGCCGCGACCGCTACGCGCGGTTCCTCGACCGGCACCTCCCCCGGTTCGGCGGGCCGGAGCTGTACTCGAAGACCTGCCTCTACACCGTCCCGCCGGACCAGGACTTCGTGCTCGACACCGTGCCGGGGCACCCGCAGATCGTGGTCGCCGTCGGGGCCGGGCACGCGTTCAAGTTCGCCGCGCTGATCGGCGGGCTGCTCGCCGACCTGGCGGCCGGTCGCGCACCCGCGCACCCGCTCGATGCCTTCTCGATCACCCGGCCGGCCCTCACCGATCCGGCCTTCCCGCGCAGCTTCCACACCTGAACCACCCCGGGAGGGGGAACCCGATGTCCACCGACGCCGTCACCACCGCGTCCGGCGGCAGCCCGCACGACGCGCTGCCCGCCCGGCCGATGAACCCGGAGCTGTTCACCGACGAGCTCACCTACCGGCACACCCGGCTGCCGGTGGACCGGGCGTCCACCCTGCTCCCGGACGCCTACACCTCCCCCGCGTTCTTCGCCCTGGAGCGGGAGCGGGTGTTCGCCTCCGGCTGGGTCGCCGTGGGGTTCGTCGCCGACGTCGACCGGCCGGGCGCCTGCGTCGTCGTCGACGTCGCGGGCCGGTCGGTGATCGTCACCCGCAACCGGCACGGCGAGCTGCGCGGTTTCCACAACGTCTGCCGGCACCGCGCGACCCGGCTGCTCGACGCCGACGCCCGCGAGGTCGGGCGGCGCGGCCGGATCCGCTGCCCGTACCACAGCTGGACCTACGACACCGACGGCGCGTGCCTGGGCACCCCGCTGTTCGAGGGCTCGGACGTGCCCCGGGGCGAGGAGGCGGTGTTCGACACCTCGGCGGCGGCCGCGTTCGACCGGGCCGACATGGGCCTGCTGCCGGTCGCCGTCGACACCTGGGGTTTCCTGCTGTTCGTCAATCTCGATCCGGCACCGGGGACGCTCGCCGCGCAGCTCGGGGACCTGTCGTGGCGGTTCGCCGACCACCACCTCGACGGCTGGGTACCGCTGCGGCGCCGCAGCTACGACGTCGCCGCGAACTACAAGCTCGTCGCCGAGAACTTCATGGAGTACTACCACCTGCCGTGGGTGCATCCCGAGCTCAACAAGGTGTCCCGGTTCTCCGACCACTACCGCTGGCAGGGACCCGGGATGTACACCGGCATGTGCACGACGCCGGTGTCGCGCAACACCGACGCCGGCGGCTGGGACGGCCTCCCCGCGCTGAGCACGCTCGGCGCGCGCGACGCCGATGCCGGCCGCTTCGTCTGGCTGTTCCCGAACACCGCGCTCGTCGTGCTCCCGAACCACGCGTTCGTGCTGCTCAACCGGCCGGTCGCGGCCGACCGGACGGTGGAGACCGCGGTGCTGCTCACCCATCCCGAGGCGGCCGCCGCGCCGGACGCCCAGGACGGGCTCGACCAGCTCGAACGGTTCTGGGACCTGGTCAACACCCAGGACCTGGAGATCGTCGAGCGGGTCCAGCAGGGCATCTCCGATCCCGCCTACACCGGCGGCCGGATGTGCTTCCGCTTCGAGGAGCCGCTGCACCGCTTCCAGAACATGGTGATCGACCGGATGGTCGGGATCGACCGGGTGCCCGCCGGTGACGACGAGACGATGACCCGAATGTTCCCGGATCCCGCCTGACCGCAGGGCTCACCCCCGGTGCGCCCGGACGGCCGCGTCGATCCGGTCGTACAGCGCCGGCGACGTCGCCTCGTCGGCGAGATTGCCGACCTCCGCCCGGTGCCCGATCGCGCCGTCGACCGTCTCGCGCAGGATGTCGGCGTGCCCGGCGTGCCGGTGCGTCTCCGCGACCAGGTGCACCAGCACCCGGTGCAGGGTGACCGTGGCGCGCTCGGCGGGCCAGTGCGGGACGGTCCCCTCCGCGTCCGGCGCGAGCGCGGCGACGGTCGCGTCGGAGTGCGCCCACACCCGCCGGTAGAGGTCGACGACGTCGGCGCGGGACTCGCCGGGCGCCGCGAACAGGTCGACGACCGGATCGGTCCACACCTGCTCCATCCAGGCCGGGGCGTCCGGGAACGGGCGACCGAACGTGCTGCCCAGGTACCCGGCCTCGACCAGCGCGAGATGCTTGACCAGGCCGAGCAGGTTGGTCCCGGACGGGACCAGCGGGCGGCGGACGTCGTACTCGCCGAGCCCGTCCAGCTTCCAGAGCATCACCTCGCGTCCGGTCTGCAGGTATCCGCGCAGCGTCTCCTTGTCGTCCATCCCCGGGACCCTGCCCCCTCGGATGGGGGATGGCGACCCGTACCTCCCGCCGTCCACGGGATGGGAGCGGCCCTCCCGGCGGCGGACGCTCGTCGTATCCGCGACATGCGACTCCACGAGATACGGCACAGAGGACACCTGCGATGACCGACCAGCTCACCACCACCGAACCGCTGTCGTTCGACGGCACCCTGCTGCACCCCGGCGACCCCGGATGGGACGACGCCCGCCGCGCCTGGCAGCTGCGCGCCGACCAGCACCCCGCCGCGATCGTCCGGGCCGGCTCGGTCCGCGACGTGATCACCACCGTCCGCCTGGCCGCGGAGGGGTGAGGGCGTCGACCAGCACCGCGCGCACCGCCCGGTCGTGCCGCCCGCGCACCTGCTCGACGAATGCGCAGCCGCTGCGGGTCACCGCGACGGCGACGCCGCGCCGGTCGCCGCGGGAGCGGGTGCGGCGGACCCAGCCGCGCTCCTCGAGCCGGGCGACGGCGTGCGCGAGCCGCGCTGCGCGAGCGGGCCGCCTCGTCGGCCAGCGCACCCATCCGCAGCGGGGTCCCCGGTCGCGCGGCGAGCACCGCGAGGATCTCGAAGTAGGTCAGCGGGATCCCGGCGTGGTCCAGCAGGTCCCGCTCGACGTGCTCGACGAGCAGCCGGCCCAGGCCGCGCAGCGAGGCCCGGGCGGCGCGCTCCGGCCCGCTCAACGCGCCACCGGCGACGGCTCCGGGTGGATCGGGCGGGACCGGCAGCACAGCTGGGTCGGGCGGGCCGGCCGGTGCGGCCGGGGCGGGGCGGGTCCCCGGGGCGAGCCGTGGCATGGCGTGGTTCTCCCTGGTCGGTGGTCCTCCCAGGGTCGCGCCGGTCCCCCGGCCGGCCCATCCCGTGCCCGGCGGGAAGCACGCCGGGCCCCTCCCCCATCGGCGGGGGCGCCCCGGGAACGGACCCGGCCGCGCGGGATCGGCACGGGCCGCCGTCCGGCGGACGCTTGCGGTGGCAACGACCCGAGCGAGGAGAGATCCCATGAGTACCCGAACCCTGATCACCGGGGGCGTCGTCGTCCCCGTCGACCCGCAGGTCGAGAGCGGCCCGGTGTCGACGTCCTGATCGACGGCGGCCGGATCGCCGACGTCGGCCGCGATCTCGGCCACGTCGACGCCGAACGGATCGACGCCACCGGCACCGTCGTGCTCCCCGCTTCGTCGACACCCACCCGCACACCTGGGAGACCGTGCTGCGCGGCGCCCTGCCCGCGACCACCCTGGACGGCTACCTCGGCCACCTCGCCGGGGTGGTCGGCCCGGTCTTCCGCCCGCAGGACGTGTACGCGGGCACCCTGCTCGGCGCGCTGGAGGCGCTCGACGCCGGCATCACGACGCTGCTGGACCGGGCGCACGCCAACAACACCCCCGAGCACGCCGACGCCGGCGTGCGGGCGCTGACCGAGGCGGGCATCCGCGCGGTGTACGCGCACGGCACCCCGGCCCGCGGCGACTGGTGGCTCGGCTCCGTGCACCCGCATCCGGCGGACGCCCGCCGCGTCCGGGAGCGCTACTTCGCCTCCGACGACGGGCTGCTCACCTTCGCGCTCGCCGACGGTCGCGGTCCGCATGCCGGTGACCCGCATGCCGACGTGCACCGAGATCCGAGCGGCCAGGTCGCGGGCGAGCCGCCAGTCGGCGGCGACCACCTCGGGGGTGGTGAACCCGGGGCCGCTGGACGCCGCCGGCCTGCTCGGCCCGGACACCACCTACATCCACGCCAACACCACCACCGACGCCGAGCTGGACCGGATCGCCGCCACCGGCGGCACCCTCTCGATCGCCCCCTACGTGGAGATGCTGATGGGCCACGGGCATCCGCCGATCGGCCGGGCCCGGGACCGCGGTCTCGCGCCGTCGCTGTCGGTCGACGTGGCGACCTCGGTGCCCGGCGACATGTTCACCCAGATGCGGACCGCGCTGGTGGCCGGCCGGATCGCCGGGCTGGGGTCGGGGTGGACCTGGCCCGGCTGCGCGCGCTCGCCGAGGACAGCCGCGACGCGGTGCTCGGCGGCGTGCCGGTGGGGGCGTCCGCCTGAGCGGCACCGCCCGAACCCGCCTCGGCCCGCTCCGCGCGGACAACCGGGGGGCCCGCGGTTGTCCGGCCGGGACAGCGTGCGGCCCGCCCGGCGGACCTAGGGTCGGGGTCGGTCCGGCGACGACGCCGGCGTCGGGAAGGAGACGGCTCCATGGCGGAGGCACGACGGACCGGGGGCGCCCTCGGGATGATCGAGACCAAGGGCCTGGTCGGGGCGGTCGAGGCCGCGGACGCGATGGTGAAGGCGGCCAACGTCGAGATCGAGGGCTACCGGACCCTGCGCAACGGGCAGGTCTCGGTGCTGGTGCGCGGCGACGTCGGCGCGGTGAACGCGGCGATCGCCGCCGGTCGGGCCGCCGCGGTCCGGGTCGGCGAGCTCTACAGCAGCCACGTCATCCCGCGCCCGCACGGCGACACCGAGCAGATCGTCACCGACGCGATCCAGCCGACCCGCTGACGGGGCCGCGGCGTCAGCGTTCCGGCTCGGACCCGGCGCCGTCGGCCTCACCGTCGGCCCGGGTCACCTGCAGCAGCCGGAGCGCGAAGTCGGCCCGCATCCGGTCCTCGTGCCGGCCCAGGTCCAGCCCGGTGAGCTGGCGGATCCGCTCCAGCCGGTAGCGCAGCGTCTTGTGGTGCACGAACAACCGGTCGGCGGCCAGCTTCTGCGAGCAGTCGGCGTCGAAGAACGCGCGCAGCGTGCGCACCAGCGAACCGTCGTTGTCCCGGTCGTAGTCGAGCAGCGGGCCGGTCACCTCGTCGACGAAGGTCTGCAGGTCCGGGTCGTCGCCCGAGCCCAGCAGCAGCCGGACGATGCCGAGCTCCTCGTAGAGGAACACGTTCCGCCCGCCGAACCGCTTCGCCGCCGAGAGCGCGGTCCGCGCCTCGTTCAGCGCGCTGGGGAGGTCCACGACCTCGGCGTGCTCCCGGCTGATCCCCCAGGTCAGCTGCAGCTCCGGCACCTCCTCGTGGATGGCCGCCGCGAACGCGTTGACCAGGTCCTTGGCGCCGCTGCGGTCGAGATCGGCGGCGATCGCGACGAGCAGGTCGCCGCGCAGGCTGGCCAGCGCCAGCCCGCGGCCCTGCAGGGTCCGCACGGTCCGCAGCACCCGCCTGCGGACCCGGTCGGTCTGCGAGGTGTCCCAGCCGAGCCGGCTGGCGAGGCCGTCGATGTCCTCGATCCGGCCGTGCAGCACCCGCAGCCCGCCGGCCAGGTGCACGTTGAGCTGCTGCGCCCGCGTCCGGGCGGCGAGCCGGTGCTCGACCGGTCCCTGCAGCAGGTCCCAGAGCACCTGCTCGGACGCCTCGGCGCGGGCCCGGCTCGCCGCCCGCTCGCGCAGCAGCGCCAGCGAGCAGGCCATCGCCACCTGCACCGCGACCGCGTCGAGGAGGTCCCCGGTCCGGTCGGTGCGCACCAGCAGCACCTGGCCGACCTGGTCGCCGTCGGCGTAGACCGGCCGGGCCAGCGCCCGCCGGTCGGTGAGCGCCGGCCCGGCGGTGCCGACCGGCAGGGCGTCCGGCAGCTGGGACACCAGATCGCGGGCGCGGTGCCCGGCGATCCGCACCCCGTCCGGCCCGTACACGCCGATCTCGCAGCTCAGCTCGGTGGCGACGGTGCGGGCGATGGCCGGCAGCCCGCCGCCGCCGATCACGATCTGCAGCAGGTCCTGCTGCAGCCGGGAGGTCCGGTCGAGCACCGAGACCTGCTGCTGGAGCGCGTCCCGGGCGCGGCCGAGCCGGTCGGCGGCGGCGGCCTGCTCGTCGTAGAGCCGGGCGTTGTCGATCGCGATCGTCGCGAAGTCGGCGAGGGTGACCATCCGGCGCATGTCCCGGTCGGTGAACACCGAGCGTCGCCGCCGCCACACCTCCAGCACGCCGAGGAACTCGCCGCGCAGCCGGAGCGGGACGGCCAGCGCCGACCGGGTCTCCTCGCGTTCGGCCAGCGACATGAAGTCGTCGCTGATCGTGCGGTCCTCGAGGTAGGAGTCGACCTTGGCCGGTTCGCCGGTGAGGAACACCAGCCCGGCGACGCCCTGGCCGCGGCGCATCTGCAGCCGGGCCGTCTCGGTGGAGCGGTTGCCGACGCAGGCGCGCATCTGCACGACGTCGCCGTCGCGGAGCATCACCCCGCAGATGTCGGACTCGAGCAGCCGCAGGGTCTGCTCGGCGACGGTCAGCAGCACCTCGTCGAGGTCGCGGACGGTGAGCAGCCGCCGGGACACCTCCCGCACCGCGTCGGTCTCGGCGGCCGCCGCGTCGACGTCGCTGCGGGACCGGGTGCGGATCAGTTGCAGCGACAGCCAGGCCCGGCCCTGCCGCAACCGTTCGACGACGTCCGGGCCGAGCGCGGCGTCCGGGTCCCAGCAGAGCGCGGCCGGGCCGTCCGCCCCGACGATCAGGCCGGACCGGGCGGGGACCGACGCCGGTCCGCCCGGCGGCAGCCCGGCCGACCCGACACCGGATCCGGCCAGCACCTGCCAGCGCTCGTCGCACCAGGCCGCGACGGTCACCGGGGTGCCGGCGAGCATCGCCGCCTGGGTCGCGAGGTCGTCGGCGGCGCGCTCGGTGTCCGCCGGCACCGAGGCCAGCAGCCGGGACAGCCCGTCGGGCCGGGATCCGACGCGGGCCGGGTCGAGTGTCGTCATCCCACCCCCGCCGTCAGAGCGCGATCAGTGACTTGAGGGTACGTCGCTGCGCCATCCGCCGGTACGCGTCCGGGGCGCCGTCGAGCGGCACCGTCTCCTCGGCCACCACGGCCGGATCGACGGCGCCGGACCGGACCAGCGCGAGCAGCTGGTCGCCGTCGCGCATCAGGTCGCCGATGGCGAACCGCAGCGACAGCTCGTCGGCGAAGGCCCGGCCGGCGGGCAGCGACCAGTCACGGGTGTGCACCCCGACCGACACGACCGTGCCGCGCCGGCGCACCAGGTCGAACGCCGCGTCCAGCCCGTGCGGCCCGCCGACCGCGTCGATCACCACGTCGGCGCCGCGGCCGTCGGTGAGCAGCCGCGCGGTGCGCGGCGCGTCGGCCGGGTCCACCGCGACCGAGCCCTCGCGGCCGGCGAGATCGCGCCGGGCGGCGACCGGTTCGACGAGCAGCACGGTGCCCGCGCCGCAGGCCTGCGCGGCCAGCGCGGCGAGCTGCCCGACCGGTCCGCCGCCGAGCACGGCGACGGTGTCGCCGGGCAGCGGATCGGCGCGCCGGAGGGCGGCGTAGCCGGTGGCCAGGGTGTCGCCGAGGAAGACGGCGGCGTCCGGGGAGATCCCGTCGGGCACCGCCCGCAGGACGGTGTCGGCGAACGGGACCCGGACCAGCTCGGCCTGGGCGCCCGGCAGCGGCGGCCCGAACGCGGTGCCGGTGCCGAAGAAGCGGCGCTGCGGGCACTCCCAGTGGTCGCCGCGCCGGCACCACCAGCAGGAACCGCAGGCGGTGAAGTCGGCGCCGACGACGGTGTCGCCGGGCCGGTGCGCCGCCACGGCGGCGCCGGTCTCCACGACCTCCCCGACGAACTCGTGGCCGAGCACGGCACCGACGTCGAGCCCGTCGCCGTGCGCGACGGTGTGGAGGTCGGTCCCGCAGACGGCGGCCCGGCGGACCCGCACGATCGCGTCCGCGGGCTGCTCCAGCCGCGGGTCGGGCACGTCCGACACCCGGACCGTGCCGTCGCCGGCGAAGGTGACCGCGCGCATCACGCCGCCGCGGCGAGCTCGGCCACCCGTTCCCGGATGCGGTCGGCCGCCGCCCGCAGCGCGGTCAGCTCGTCGGGCCGCAGGTCCAGGGTGACGATCTCGCGCAGCCCGTCCCGGCCGAGCCGGGCCGGCAGCCCGACGTAGACGTCGGAGATGCCGTAGCTGCCGTCGGCGAGCACCGCGGCGGGCATCACCTCGCCGGTGTCGGCTGCCATCGCCAGCACCATCCGGGCCGCGGACATCCCGGGCGCCATGAAGGCGCTGCCGGACCGGAGCAGCCCGACGACCTCGCCGCCGGACCCGCGGGCCCGGGACACGACGGCGTCGAGCTCGGCGGCCGGGACCGCCGAGGCCAGCGGTTTCCCGTCGACGGTGGCCCGGGAGAGCGGGATGACCATCTCCTCGCCGTGACTGCCCAGCGCCCACGCCTCGATCCGGTCGGCGCGGGCGACGCCGGTCAGCGCGGCCAGCGCCTGGAAGCGGGCGGTGTCGAGCACCCCGGCCATCCCGAGCACCCGGCCGGACGGCAGCCCGGAGGCGGCCCAGGCGTGCTGGGTCATCTCGTCCAGCGGATTGGTGACGACGACGATCACCGCCCGCGGGGAGGTCGCCGCGACCTGCCGGGCGACGTCCCCGACGATCGCCGCGTTCGTGCTGATCAGGTCGGAGCGGCTCATCCCCGGTGTGCGCGGCTTCCCGGCGGTGATGATCACGTAGTCGGCCGGGCCCGCCTCGGCCACGGTCGCCGCACCGCGCACCCGGGTGCCGAACCCGGACAGCGCCGCGGTGTGGGTCAGGTCCAGCGCGATGCCCGCGGCCCGCCCCGCGTCGATGTCGACCAGCACGACCTCGGCGAACACGTCCGCGTCGGCCAGCCGCATCGCGGCGATCATGCCGACGTTCCCGGCCCCGACGACGACCACCCGGCCGGTCGCGCCGCTCCCCGGCCCGGCCGAGGGGGCGGTGGCCGCGCCGGGCAGCACAGTGCGCGGCAGCGGGGCGCCGCGCCGGAACAGCGCACCCGACGGCGGCCGGACCGGTGGCGGCGGGCCGCCGGGCAGCGGGGCGGCGGGCGCCGCGCCGCCGGATGCCGGGCCGGTCGGTGTCGGCACCGCCCCGGCGGCCCCGGATCCCGTGGCCGGGGGTGCCCCGGCCACCGCTGCCGCGGCGGGCGGCGGGCCGGTCACGATCTGCACGGCCAGCTCCCGGGCCCGCTCCCGGGCCAGCGGGGTGACGATGTCGCCGGGCCGCACGTACAGCGTCCCGCCCGCGGCGGCGTCCACCGACGCGGCTCCGTGCACGGTCATCGCCGGTCCTCCCGCCCGTGGATGCCCTCCAGCGCGGCGACCGCGGCGTCCCGGGCGGCCTGCACCGCGCTCTCGGTCCCGGACAGGAACATCCGGCCGAACCGGCCCACGGCGCGCAGCTCGATGACGGTGATGTCGGCGGCCTTCTCCGCCTCGTTCGCGGCGACCGCGATGTAGGCGGCCGGGGCCACCTCCATCACGAACAGGCTCTGCCCGGGCATCAGCATCGAGCCCTTGCGCCACTTGTTGAGCAGCTGCGCCTGGTAGGGGTGCACGTTGGTGATGAACTGGGTGGAGGCGATCGTCGGGCGGATCCGGTCGGCCTCGGTCATCCCGAGTTCGTCGAGGATGGCCTGCCCGGACGCCAGCACCTCGGCCTGCTGCTCGGAGTGGATCTCCAGCAGGCCGAACTCGCGCTCGATGATCTGCAGCGCGGGCCGCACCCCGGCGGCCTTGAGCGCGATGTCGGCGGCCCGGAACACCTCGTTGCCGGGTGCCATCTCGATGTAGAGCTCGGCCATCCCGGCGAGCGGGACGTCGCCCGGGCTGGTCGCGGCGATGTGCGCCGCGCACTGCGGCTGCATCCGGTCGACGAAGGCGTAGGTGCGCAGGGTGGGGGTCGCGCTCATGCCCGCGCCCCCGCCCTGGCGATCCCGACCGGGGTGATGAGCAGGGCGTGCGGATAGGTCACGACGGTTCGCTCCAGGTAGCCGGCCAGCACGTCGTCCGCGCCGGGGATCATCAGAGCGCCGCCCGCCAGGTGCAGCGGCAGGTCCTCGGCGCCCGCGGTCAGTGCGCGGACGTTCTCCGCGATCCGTTGCAGCCCGGGGACCAGGATCGGGAGCGCCTCGCGGGGCTGCGACCGCTTGCGGGCCTCGGCCTCCTCGACGCCGATCCCGAGCGCCCCGGCCAGCACCAGGTCGAGGTGGTGGCCGCCGCCGGGGCGGTCGTCGAGCCGGACCAGCTCGCCGTCGCGGTAGACGCCGACCCCGGTCGAGCCGCCCCCGACGTCGACGACGACGCCGTCGTGCACCTCCAGCGTGCGCTGTGCCGCACCGACCTCGTCGACCAGGACGACCTCGTCGAACCCGGCGGACTCGCAGACGTAGGTGCAGGCGCGGGCGTCCGCGACCGGGATGCACGGCGGGTAGGCGGTGGCCGCGCTGCGCAGCTCGACGCCGAGTGCGGCCTCCGCCCGCTCGCGGAGCCGCCGCACGGTGGCGGTGGCCCGGGCGAAGTCCACGACGACGCCGTCGGCCAGCGCGCCGGACGGATGGCTCTGCACCCAGACCGGGTGCTCCCGGCCGTCCGGGGCCACCGCGAGGACGACCAGCACGCATCCGGCCGTCCCGAGATCGACCCCGGTCCGGAGGGTGTCCGCGGCGGCCACCGCGGCGATCGCGGACCGGTCCGGCCCGCCGTCCCCGCCGATCGCCGCGGCGGTGGCGGCCGCCGCGGCGAGCAGCGCCCGCGGGCCGGGCGCCGGCCCCGGGCGGCGGGCCCGCGAGCCCCGGGGCGTCCGCCGCCGGGCGGTGCCGACCGCGGTCGTGCCGGCAGTGGCGGTGCCGGCAGTGGTGGTCCCGGCAGTGCTGGTGCCGGCAGTGGTGGTCCCGGCAGTGGTGGCGGCGGCCATCTACAGCTCCACCGGGTCGTAGACGGTCCGCCACGGGCGCACCTCGTGCGCGATCCGCTTGATGTTGATCAGGTGCAGCGGGGTGACGTTGTCCGAGCAGATCGAACCGCTCCAGGTACCGGTACCGAGCTGGAACGACGGGTCGACCTCGGTCGAGTAGCCCATCCCGCCGAACAGCGCCGGCGTGTTGATCACGATCCGGCCGGCCGGCAGCGCCCCGAACGGGGCGATCTCGGCCGGATCGGCGGCGTGCACGGCGGTGGTGTGCCCCTCGCCGTCGAGCGCCAGGATCTCCCGGCACCGCCGCCATCCGGCCGCGGCGTCGGGCACCTGGTACACCGACAGCACCGGGCCGAGGATCTCCCGGGACAGCGGGGTGTCCGCGCCGACCGTGTCCAGCCGGCAGGCGAGCACCCGGGTCGACGACGGCACGGTGAACCCGGACAGCTCGGCCAGCCGGACCGCGGTCTGCCCGACCGAGGCGGGTCGCATCGCGCCTCGGTCGTCGAACAGCACCCGGGCCAGCGCGGCCTGCTGGGGCGGGTTCATCCAGTAGGCGCCGCGCTCCTCGAAGGCCGCGAGGAACGCGGGCGCCACCGCGTCGACGACGACCACGGACTGCTCGGCGACGCAGGCCGTCCCGTTGTCGAAGGACTTCGAGGTGATGATCATCTCGGCGGCCTCGGCCGGGTCCGGCACGCTGACGCCGACGTAGGCGGGCACGTTCCCGGCACCGACCGCGATGGTCGGCTTCCCGCTGGAGTACGCGGCCCGCACCATCCCCGGGCCGCCGGTGGCGAGCACCAGGGCGATCTCGTCGCGGCTCATCAGCTCGCGGGTGGCCGGCAGGGTCGGGTTCTCCAGGCAGGACACCAGCCCCTCGGGGGCGCCGGCGGCGACCGCGGCCTCGGCCATCACCTGCACGGCGCGCAGCGTGCAGCGCGCCGCCCGCGGGTGCGGTGCGTGCACGATCGCGTTGCCCGACTTCACCGCGGCCAGCGACTTGAACAGCGCCGTCGACGTCGGGTTGGTGACCGGGATGATCCCGGCCAGCACCCCCATCGGGGACCCGACGGCGGTGACCCGGGCGTCGTCGTCGATCCAGAGCACGCCGACCGCCCGCCGCTCGAGCATCCACTTCGCGACGAAGCCGGTGTTGTAGCGGTTCTTGTAGATCTTGTGCTCGTAGACGCCGTACCCGGTCTCGTCGACGGCGAGCCGGGCGAGCTCCTCGGCGGCCTTCGTCCCGGCCAGTGCCATCGCCCGCACGTAGCGGTCGAGCGTCTCCTGGTCGGTCCCCTCCAGCTCGGCGAACGCCGCGGCGGCGGCGCGGACCTTCGCCCGCACGTCGGCGATTCCGGCCAGGTCGGCGTCGAGCCGTGGATCGGGGGCGGTGGCTGCGGTCATCTCCACACCTCGGGTTCGTCAGTGGTCGACGTGGGCACGCCCGGCCGCCGCTCCGGCGGGACGCCGGGGCGGTGCGACGGACGGGGGTGGGAGCGGCTCAGCCCTTGGGCCGGGTCAGGACGGCGAGGATGCCCTCGGTCTCGTCGTGCGGCCGCGGGATGACGTGCACCGACACCACCTCGCCCGCCTTCTCCGCGGCGACCGCGCCGGCGTCGGTCGCGGCCTTCACGGCGCCGACGTCGCCCCGGACCATCACCGTCACCAGACCGCCGCCGATCTCCCGGTGCCCGAGCACCTGCACGTTGGCGGCCTTCACCATCGCGTCGGCCGCCTCGATGGCGCCGACCAGCCCCTTGGTCTCGATCAGGCCCAGCGCGCCGCGCAGGGCGGGGGCGGCCGGGTTCGCAGTCGTCGGAGCCATGGCGTCCTCCTGGTGTGATTCGGTTCAGGTCTTCTGGTAGCTGACGGTGCCGGAGCGGACGACGGTGTCCGCGATCCCGACGACGGCCAGGTCGGTGGGCGCGTCCGCGCCGGCGGCCACCCGGGCCGCCCCGCCGGTCACCACCAGCACGATCTCGCCGACCCCCGCACCGACGGTGTCGACGGCGACCAGGGTCGGGCCGCCGTCCCGCTCGGGATCGTCGGCGGCGGCCTCCTGCACGAGCAGCAGCGTGAACCGCTCGAGCCCGGGGCCCTTGATCGTCGAGACGACCTGCCCGAGCACCTTGGCCAGCCGCATGCCCGGGCCACCTCCGTCGGTAGACACGTGGTGGCCGGGCGTGCGCCGGACCACCGCTGGCCGGGACAGTAGGTCCGGCACGTTCCCGCGGGCCTTATCCGTCCGGGACAACGTCACGGCCGGTCGTTGTCCATCGGCGCTGTGGCCGGGCGGGGGTCCGCACGGGAGCGTGCTGGATGTCAGGCACAGCCCCGTCGCCCGGCGGCCGGGCCCGCACGCGCCAGGAGGTTCACCGGTGATCCGCCCCGAGGACGCACAGTTCCACGCCCCGACCAGCGACGACCCGCTCTGGGCCGAGACCAACTACTTCGGCCTGTACGCCGGCCAGGACACCGACCGGCCGCTCAACATCGGCCTGTACGGGCTGTTCCGGGAGCCGCTCGGGGTCGTCGGGTCGACGGTCTCGGTGAACAGCCGCCGGGTCACCGCGCCGTGGGAGGCCGAGTACTGGGACGCCTGGGAGCACCTGGTCGTGCCGCAGCCGTCGAACCTGCTCGACTACGAGCTGGCGAACGGGCTGAAGGTCGTCGCCACCGACCCGCACCGGATCTGGGACGTGTCCTACTCGGACCCGGCCGCCGACCTGGAGATCCGGTTCCGGTACACGGCGCTGCACGAGCCGTACGACATCAACGACCCGGACCAGGACCCGCTCGCCGCCGACCGGGACATGGCGAAGACGTGGGGGCACGCCTACGCCGGGCACTTCGACCAGACCGGCCACTACGAGGGCGAGATCCGGCTCCGCGGCCGGACCACCCCGATCGACTGCGTGTCCACGATGGACCACAGCTGGGGGGTCCGGGCGGAGCGGCAGACCTCGCGGCTGAGCTGGCTGCACGCGCACGCCGGCCCGGACCTGGCGGTGCACGGGCTGTTCGACTTCAGCACCGAGAACGGGCCGGACGGCGAGTCCCCGCTGCGGCTCACCCACGGCTACGTCCTGCACGACGGCGAGCTGCGCGGCCTCGCAGCGGGCTCCGGCCTGACCAAGCGGTCCCGGCTCTACCCGGAGCAGATCTCGATCAGCGTCACCGACTCGGCGGGCCGGGTGTGGGAGGCCGAGGGGCAGGCGCTGACGTCGTTCCCGTGGCAGTCCCAGCCGGGCGTCGTCGGGCACAACGCGCTGCTGCGCTGGACGCTGGACGGGCGGACCGCGTACGGCGAGTGCATGGACTTCATCGGGATGGGCGAGCTCGGTGCGATCTACGACCGGGTGCACGGCGGCTCGTGAGCACGGCATGAACGCGCCCTCCGCGACGCCCCGGGTCGAGGCGGTGCTCTTCGACCTCGACGGCACGCTGGTCCAGACCCGCATCGCGTCGTGGACGGTGTTCTCGACGATCAACGACCGGTTCGGGCTCGGCGTCGACGGCCCGGAGCAGTACTTCGACCTGTTCCGCGGCAACGTCTACGACTCGATCGCGAAGCTCTGCCGGGACGAGGAGCAGGCCGCCGAGGTCAAGGAGGCGTTCCTGGCGCTGCTGCGCGCGGAGTACTCGCCGCCGCTGGTGCCCGGCGTCGGGGACGTGGTGCGGCGGCTGGCGGGGCACTGCACGCTCGCGGTGATGTCGTCGAACGCGATGCAGGTGATGCGCCGGGTGCTGACCGACAACGACCTGGCGTTCTGCTTCGCGCACGTGTTCGGCGGCGACGTGATCCCGGACAAGCGGGCCGCCGTGCGGACCTTCCTCGCCGACTCGGCGAACACCTTCGGCCGCCGCTGCTCCGCCGACTACGACGAGGGCGGCCTGCGCCAGGCCCCCGATCTCGCCAGCACCGTGCTGGTCACCGACACCGCCGGGGACGTCCGGGATGCGGTCGAGGTCGGGATCCGCGCGGTGGGGGTCGCCTGGGGGATGCACTCCGCGGAGGAGTTGGTCGCGGCCGGAGCCGAGTTCGTCGCGCTGTGGCCGCAGGAGCTCACCGCGCACCTGCTCGGCGACGCCGCGACCCTGCCCCCGGGCGGAGCCTGCGCCATCCCGCCGGACGGGGCCCGCGCGATCCCTCCCGGCGGCGCCGGCCCGGTCCCGCCCGGCGGCCCCGGCCCGGCTCCGGCGGCCGGGGCTCCGGCCGGCACCGCCGCGGACCCGGGCACGGTCGCCACCGGCGGCTGCGGGTGCGGCTGCGCCGGGGAACCCGATCCGGCGGCCGCCGGACGGGTGCGCCGCGACCGGCGGCGGACCGCGGCCGGCACCCGTGCCGCCCCGGGGCCCGAGGCCCCGGGCCCGACCGCGGCCCGGCCCGGCCCGGCGGACGAGATGCTCGACGCGGTGCGGCGGGTGATGCGCAGATGAGCGCGCACGAGCCGGAGGGCGCGTTCAACTTGAGGGACCTGGGTGGACTGCACGCCGGGCCGGACCGGCGGGTCCGGCCCGGCGTGCTGTTCCGCAGCGACACCCTGCAGGCGCTCACCCCGGCCGACGTCGATCACCTCACCGACGTGCTGGCGCTGGAGCTCGTCGTCGACCTGCGGATCGGCCCCGAGGCCGTCGAGGAGGGCCGCGGCCCGCCCGGTCAGCTACCTGAACGCCCCGCTGCGCGACCTGCCGGTCTCCGACCTGCCGGCCCGCGAGCAGTCGCTGTCGTTCTACCGGGAGCACCTGTCGTCGCCCGCGTCGCCGCTGGCGACGATCGTGCGCGTGCTGTGCGCGATGGCGGGCCGCCCGACCCTGCTGCACTGCGCCGCCGGGAAGGACCGGACCGGCCTGGTGTCGGCGATGACGCTGCGCCTGCTCGGCGTGGACGACGACGACATCGTGGCCGACTACCTGCGCTCCGGGCCGAACATGGCACGCGTCATGGACCGGTTCCGGACGTGGCCGCGCTATCGGGATCACATGGGGGCCGCCCGTCCGAGGTCTACCAGGCGCAGGAGTACACGATCCGCGGGTTCCGCACGGCCCTCGACCGGGACCACGGCGGCGCGTCCGGCCGGGCGGGGCGGCGCGGGATCGGAGCGGCGGAGCTGCAACGGCTCCGCGACGGGCTGCCGGTGCCCACCGGCTGAGGATGCAGCAGGCCGGACCCGGATACCTCCCGGGCCCGGCCACCGGGCTCATCCGGCCTGCGCCGCCTTGCCCAGCGCCAGCACCAGCGGGCGTGCCCCGTCGGCGTCCACCGCGAAGCGCCGGAACCCCAGACCGAACAGCTGCGCGGCGGCTTCCTCGGGGACCTCACCGGACAGCCGCATCCCGACCGTCCGGCCGTCCCGCACCGCGCCCGCGACACCGTCGAGCAGCCCCCGCACCACCTGGTCGAGCTCGGTCCGCGGGTCCACCGCGAGCAGGCCGCGGCGGAGGTACCCGTCGAGCGGCTCGGCGGTGAGCAGCTGGCGGGCCGGGATCCCGAACACGGCGGCCTGCAGCGCCCGGACCTCCACCCACACGACGTCGACGGCGGCCGCGATCCGTGACGCGCCGGCGACGGCCCGCGGGCTGGTCAGGTAGGCACCGACCGAGACCGCGACCGGGCCGCCGGACCCGCCGCCGGACTCCTCCGCGGCCTCGCCGGCGATCGCGCGCAGCGCCGCGGCCTCCGCCGGGTCGCAGACGTGCCGCAGGGCCAGATGTACCCCCGACGTGCGGCCCGCGGCGGCCGCGGCCCGGGCGAGTCCCCGCAGCTGCGCGCGGACCAGCGCCGGGCGGCCCAGCGGCATCGCCAGCTCCGGGTGCCGGGTGGTGACCGCGGTCTGCTGCAGCATCTCGCGGGCCTCGTCGGCGACGAGATCGATGGCGCGGACCCCGACCTCCAGGTCCCCCGCCGCGGCGAGCAGCGGCGTGAACTCCAGCTCGACGAGCTCGGCGACCCGGTCGAACGGGCCGTCCGCCTCGGCGTCGTCGAGCAGCCTGCGGACCAGGCCGTCGATGTGCCCGCTCGCCGCGAGGACGTCGTCGACCGCGGTCACCAGCCCGTGTGCGCCCGCGTCCCGGGCGTGCTGCACGTCCGCGGGCAGCGTCACCCGGACCAGCACCTCGCAGCCGGACGCCCCGGCCGCGGTCGCGAGCACCGAGCCGAGCGACCCGGTGGCGACGGCCGGCGTCGCCGTGCTGATCCGGCCGAGGAACAGCTCACCGCCGGCACCGTCGAGCGACACCTCCTCGCCCTCGGCCACGGTCCGGTCGCCGGTCGTCAGGGTCCGGGCCGCACCGTCGACGACGATCGCCCCGGCGCCGACCACGCAGGCCGTCCCGAGCGCCCGCGCGACGACGGCCGCATGACTGGTCGAGCCGCCGGTCGCGGTCACGATGCCGCGCGCCGCGATCATCCCGTGCAGGTCGGCGGGGCTGGTGACGGCCCGCGCGAGGATCACGTCCTCGCCGGCGTCGGCCCGCTCCTTCGCCCGGTCCGGATCCAGCACGAGCATTCCGCTCACCTGGCCGGGGCAGGCCCCGATGCCGGTGGTGAGCAGCCGGCCCGCCGAGCGCGCCTGCTCGGTCTCCTCGTCGTCGAACCCCGGCCGCTGCACCTGACGGACGTGCTCCGGGGTGAGATGGCGCAGCGCCGCGGCGGTGCCCACCTCGCCCTCGGCGAGGAAGTCGGCGGCGATCCGCACCGCGGCCTCCGGGGTCCGTTTGGCGCTGCGGACCTGCAGGAAGTAGAGGACCGACCGCTCGACGGTGAACTCGATGTCGAGCACGTCGCCCTGGGCGCGTTCCAGCTCGGCGCAGGTCCGGCGCAGCTCGTCGAGCAGCCCCGGGGCGAGCGCGCGGTCGACCGGATCGGGCGTCCGGGTGCCGGCGACGACGTCCTCGCCCTGGCTGTGCGCCAGGTACTCGCCGAACAGGCCGGGCTCGCCGGTGGCCGGGTTCCGGGTGAACACCACGCCCGAGCCGGAGTCGTCGGAGAGGTTGCCGAACACCATCGACTGCACGACGACGGCGGTGCCCAGATCGTGCGGGATCGCGTGGAAGTCGCGGTAGGTGCGGGCCCGGCGGGTGTTCCAGGACCGGAAGACCGCCTCGACCGCGCCGAAGAGCTGGGCGCGCGGATCGGCCGGGACGGACTCGCCGTCGGAGGCGGCGAGCGCCTCCTCGCAGGCCCGCCAGATGCGGTCGTGGACCTCGCCGGCATCGTCGCCGGGGCGCACCTGCGCGACGAGCTCGTCGATGCCCTCCCCGGGATCGAGCGCGCCGAGCACGGTCTCGGCGTACATCGCGTGGAAGCGGGCGGTCAGGTCGGCGACGAACCGGCTGTCCCCGGTGGCCGCGCCGAGCGCGACGGCGGCGGCCCGGTCGAGCCCGAGATTGAGGATCGTGTCCATCATCCCGGGCATCGAGACCGGCGCGCCCGAGCGCACCGACAGCAGCAGCGGGACCGGCCCCGCGCCGAGCGTCTTCCCGGTCCGCCGCTCCAGCTCCGTGAGCCGGGTGGTGATCTCCCCGGCCAGGCCGTCGGGCAGCGCGCCCTCGCGCAGGTAGCTCCGGCAGGCGGCGGTGCCGATGACGTATCCCGGAGGGACCCGCAGCCCCTGCTGGCTCATCCGGGCCAGTCCGCTGCCCTTGCCGCCGAGCCAGTCGACGTCGGCCGGGTCCGCCTCGGCGAAGGTGCGGGTGAGACCCGCGGATGCGGTCACGGTGCCCGGCCCGGTCACTCCGCCCGCTCCCGGCCCAGCGTCCGCAGCAGGTCCTCGTGGAACTCGAACCAGATGTTGTGCACGGAGTCGATCGTCGGCGACGACACGAACTCGTGCTGCCCGCGGTCGATCGACCCGAGTGCGGCGGCGAACCGCTCCGGGTAGCGGGCGAACCGGGCGTCGTGCCCGGCGAGCGCGTCGAGCAGCGGGGTCAGCCGGGCGACGAGCTTCTCCAGCCGGGCGACGACCTTGTCGTCGTAGTCGGGGTCGGAGTGGTCGTTGGTGACCTTCCGCCCGCCGACGTCGATCTGCTGCCAGGACGACATCGTCGTCAGGAACCGGGCGTTGGTCGTCTCGAACCGCTCGACGAGCGCCAGCACGTCGGCGTCGGAGCGCACCCCGGCGTAGAACCGGGCCGCGGCGGCGGTGAGCGCCGGCTCGGCGTCGTCGGTGGGCAGGACCGATCCGCCCGCGACGACGACCAGGCCCAGGCCGGTCAGCCGCTCCAGCACCGCGTCGACCCGGTCCGGGGCGACCCCGGAGGCGGTCGCGACGACCTGGGTGGTCGCCATCTTCTTCAGCGCGACGACGTCGAGCACGTCGTAGTCGGTCTTGTCCAGCACGACTGCGGTCATGGGGCTCCCTTCACGGGGCCGGGCGGCGCGGCGAGGAGCGCCGCGCCGCCCGGCCGGGTCGGCTCGTGGTGGTCGGACCGCACCGCCGCCGGGGCGGCGCGGTCACCCGGAGGTCAGAGCCAGCGGCCCTTGGAGCTGCGCAGGTCCGCGTCGTCGGAGAAGGGCAGGTAACCGGCCCCGGAGAAGATCTTGCTGGGCACCGTCTCCTGGGCGAAGCCGCGCTTGGTGATGTCGTAGTAGTAGTTCGACACGCGCTGGTCGATCTCCCACAGGTCGTAGTCGCGGCAGGCCTTCTCGTAGGTTCCCGCCTTGCGCAGGTGCGGCAGGATCATGTCGATGTAGTAGACGTACTGGCCGTTCCAGATGAGATCGCGGCGGCACATCTTCGACGTCTTGGTGTAGAGCTTCAGGGTCGCCTGCTGCACCCGCCCGAGGTGGTCGCCGAGCTCGTCGATCTTGATCGGGTAGACCTCGCCCATCGGCGTGTCCCACTTCTCGCGGGCGAACACCGCCCCGCCGATGATCGCCTCGATGTAGTTCTTCGGCCGGGTGAAGGTGGTCGAGATGTCGTTGACCCGGATCTCCTCCAGGCCCATCCGCTCCGGGTCGATGATCATCGCGAGGGTGTAGGCGTGCGGCAGCCGGGCGTCCTCGCTGACGTCGGACCAGTGGTAGATCTCCTCGTTGACGAACAGGTCCCGCAGGATCAGCAGGTTGCCGTCCGGGAGCTCGTAGGGGCCGGTGTCGCCGAGGCCGAGCCGGTTGTCGTAGTGGTGCAGGAACGCCAGCAGCTCGGTGGCGGCGTTGAACTGGGTGAACGCCCCGTGCTTGGGACTGCCGGGCTCGAGCGTCTCGACCTGGGCGGTCAGCTGCTGGAGGAAGTCCTCCTCGTGGATCCGGCAGCGGTAGCGGTCCTGGGAGTTGAGGATGAAGCCGTCCTGGCGCTTGCCCCACAGCACGCGCTGCATGAACTTGAGGATCTCGTTGGACTCGGCGACGTAGTCGTCCGGCCCGATCGCCTCCAGCGCGAGCAGGCCGCACCGGCCCATCCCGAAGCCGACCGCGCCGATGCACCAGTCGTGCACCGAGTTGACCTTGGTGCCGATCTCCCGCCGGGCGGACGCACCGACGTCCATGACGCCCTGCGCGCCGACCTCCCGGGTGGTCATCCGCAGGATCTCCGGCCACCGGTAGAACTCGTGCATGAAGGCCAGGATCTCGTACTCCTGGCGCGGGATCATGCCGCTGACGCCCTCGGTGGCGCGCATGACCAGCACGTCCCAGATGTTCCAGGCGAGGTAGTTGTTCAGGTCGTTGAGCTCGTCGATGCTGAACTGCGGGTTCAGGACGTCGTCCTTGGACACCTTCTCCAGCACGCCCGACTTCGCCCGGGCCTTCAGCATCTTGTCGCCCTTGATGCCGTCGGTGACGGGCTCCAGCCCGACGAAGTTGCCGGTGTAGGTGAGGTCCTGGAACCGGAGGCCGTCGTCGCCCTCCTCGTAGCGCTTCTTGTAGGTCGCCTTCTTGCCCTCGGTGGTCGTCACTGCGTTGTGCTCCTGTCCGGATCGGCGGCGTGCGGGAGGGGAGGTGGTCAGTCGTCCGCGACGACCCGGCCGACCTCGTGGTCGGTGCAGTCCAGCCGGACCTTGCGGCCGTCGAGCGCCGTGGCGATCTCCTCGAAGTGCGAGGGATCGGTCGCGCCGACGACGTAGCGGGACTCGCTGGAGGTCAGGTAGGCCGTCATCACGCAGGGGGTCTGGAACTCGCGGGACAGGATCCCGAGGTGCGACTCGGGGGCGCCGGACATGGTGATCACGCCGAGTGCGCCCATGCTGAGCGCCGGTGCGAGGAAGGTCGTCGTCCCGCCCTGGACCAGCAGGATGTGCTCGCCCAGCTTGCCGGACTGGATCAGTGAGATCACGTCTGCCGGCGAGGACAGGTACTTCACGGTCCCGCTGGGTGACTTGGCGGTGTCGAAGACGTTGTAGCCCTCCGCCAGCACTTCGGCCATGGAAGTTCCTCCTTGAACTCTGTGGGACTGTCGCCTGCCCGAGGATCTGCCGGACGTCGGCATCACGACGTTGCGTGGGTCACAGTGCCGTCAACGACCACGCTGTCCGATGGAACCCGCGGACAAAAGTGTTGGTGGCACTTGTCCTGCGGGGACAGCCCCGGGGGAACGCGCGGCGGCGTCAGCCCGACGACGAGGCGGGCGCGGCGAGCAGGATCAGCTCGGTGGTGCCGCCGTCCGGCAACTCGACCGCGACGCCGCGCCCGTGCCCGACGTGCACGACCTCGTTCGGCCCGAGCGTCACGACCGGGCCGCCGGCCACGAGCACCCGCACGGTCCCGGTCAGCACGACCAGCAGCCGGTCCGCCGCGCGCGCCCCGCCGTGCCAGGTGCCGGTGAGGGTGAGCCGCTCCAGGGCGATGTCGCCGTAGCCGTCGTCGGGGCCGACGAGCAGCAGGCCGCCCGGCGTGGCCGGTTCCGTCCGGGCCGGCGCGTGGACGACGTCACTCACGGGCGTGGCGCTCCCCTCGGCTCTCAGATGAGCGGTGTGCTCGCCCTCCAGTAAATGATCCAGCCGATGACGAGGTCAACGAACCAGTGGAATCGGCGGGGTACGGTGCTCATATGAGCGCACTCGACTGGGGTCCGGCCCACCGGTTGCAGGTCGCCGAGATCGCCGACCGGTACTTCCGGCGGCAGCAGACGAAGGTGACGATCGCCGCCGAGACCGGGCTCAGCCGGTTCCGGGTGGCGCGCCTACTGGAGGCCGCGCAGGAGCGGGGGATCGTCCGCGTCGCGATCGACCCGGGTGCCGATCTCGACGCCGCCCGGTCGGCGCGGCTCGGCGCCGCCTACGGGCTGCGGCGGGCGCTCGTCACGGCCGAGGGCCCGGCCCGGACGGCGCCGGACCGGGTCGCCGCGCTGGGCGCGGACCTGCTGTGCGAGACCGTCCGGCCCGGCGACGTGCTCGGACTGGCCTGGTCCCGGACGGTCAACGACGTCGTCGGGCACCTGCACCGGCTCGCCCGCTGCACGGTCGTCCAGCTGTGCGGCGCCTACTCGCTGCCGTGGCGGCGGGACGGATCGGCCACCGCGGTGTTCCGGGCGGCCGCGCTCTGCGGCGGCGAGGCGTACCCGATCTACGCCCCGCTCGTGCTCCCCGACCCGGAGACCGCCCGCACCCTGCGCGAGCAGCCGGGCGTCGCCGACGCCTACGCCCGCTTGGGCGAGCTCGGCACCGCCGTCGTCGGGATCGGCGCCTGGCGCGACGGCGGCTCGACCGTGCACGACGTGCTCAGCACGCAGGAGCGCAGGCGGCTCGGCGGGCGCGGGGCGTGCGGCGAGATCGTCGGGCTGCTCGTCGATCCGGACGGCCGGGTGCTCGACACCGGGCTGTCCCGGCACCTGGTCGCGATCGGGGAGGCCCAGCTGCGCGCGGCGGGCGAGGTCGTCGCGCTGGTCCGGGACCCGGAGCGGGCCGCGGCCACCGACGCGGTGCTCCGGTCCGGGCTGGTGCACACGCTGGTCTGCGACGCCGCGACGGCCGACGCGCTGCTCGGACACGCCGGGGAGCCGCTCGCACCCCGGTGACGGATCCGTCCGGTTCGGGCAGGCTGTCCCCGACCACAAGGATGTGGACACCGGTAACGGAGGGGTCGATGACGAGCGGACGCCCACGCGAGGACTTCCTGCCCACCGGGAAGGACGAGCAGGGGGCGCAGGCGTCCAACGCCGGGCGGTTCCTGCTGCTGCTGTTCGCCGCGAACACCTTCAACTTCTACGACCGGGCCATCCCGGCGATCGTCGCCGAGCCGATCAAGATCGAGTTCGGATTGTCCGACCTGCAGATCGGAGTGCTCGCGGCGGCGTTCACCGTCGTCTACGCACTGTTCGGGCTGCCGCTGGGCAGGCTGGCCGACAACCGGTCCCGGGCGAGGATCATGGGCTGGGGCATCGTCGCCTGGAGCCTGCTGACCGCGGCCAGCGGCGCCGCCTGGAACTACGTCTCGCTGCTGCTGATGCGGGTCGGGGTGGGCATCGGCGAGGCGAGCTACGCCCCCGCCGCGAACTCGACGATCGCCGACCTCTACCCGGCCCACAAGCGCGCTCGCGCGTTCGGCCTGTTCCAGCTGGGCCTGCCGGTCGGGCTGATCCTGGCGTACTTCTCGGTCGGCGCGATCACCGAGGCGTTCGACTCGTGGCGGGCCCCGTTCGTGCTGGCGGCGATCCCCGGCCTGCTGATCGCGATCGGCTTCTTCCTGGTCCGCGAGCCGCGCCGGGGAGCGTCGGAGAAGGTCGCGGCGCCCACCACCGCGGAGAAGGTCGACCGGCCGTTCCGGCGGATCCTCGCGGTGCCGACGATGTGGTGCCTGATCATCGCCGGGATCGGCGCCAACCTGGCCGCCTACTCGGTCAACACGTTCACCGTCCCGCTGTTCCAGCGCTACTTCGGCGTCTCGCTCACCACCGCCGCGGTGCTGACCGGCGTCGTCGTCGGGATCACCGGCCTGATCGGGCTGCTGGTCGGCGGCTGGGTGTCCGACCGGGCAGCCGGCCGGTCCACCGGGGCCCGGGTCATGGTCGGTGCGGTCGCGACGCTGCTGTCGGTGCCGCTCACCTGGACCGCGCTGACCCTGGGCCCGGACGCGACCGGGCTGTTCGTGCTGCTGTTCGGCGCCGGCTGGCTGCTGCAGTACCTCTACTACACCTCCGCCTACCCGGCGGTCGCCGACGTCGTCCCGCCGCGGCTGCGGTCCACCGCGACGGCCGTCTTCTTCGCCGCGTTCTACCTATTGGGCGGCGCGATCGGCCCGGTCATCGCCGGTGCACTGTCCGACTCGTTCGCCGCGGCCGCGCTGGCCGCCGGGGCCGGGGAGGCCGAGGCGGCGGCGACCGGGCTGCGCCAGGCGCTCGCCGTGATCGTCCCGATCTCGATGGCGATCACCGCGGTCGGGCTGTTCCTGGCGGCGTCCCGGGTGGGCCGCGACAACGCCGCGATGAAGGCCGCCGTGGAGGCGGGCTGACCGGAGTCAACCCCCTTGCCCCAGCGCTTCCGGGACACTCGTCACACCTGAGTCACAGCGTGAACGGAGGTCATCCGGCGTTGAATGGATACGACCGTACGTTTTCAGGACAGTCACACCGCCGGTCGCCCGGTTAGCGTCGGCGGACGGGTGCAGGCACTGCCGCCGGCACCGGAGGGAGAGGCAGCGATGTCCGTGATCGAGCCGGTGACCGCCGGTGAACAGCTCCGCCAGGCCTTCGGCTGCTTCCCGTCGGGTGTGACGGCGGTGTGCGCGGAGGTCGACGGTGTCCCGGTCGGGCTGGCCGCGAGCTCGTTCACCTCGGTCTCGATCGAGCCGCCGCTGGTGTCGGTGTGCATGCAGCACAGCTCCACCACGTGGCCGAAGCTGCGCGGGCTCCCCCGGCTCGGGCTCAGCGTCCTCGCCGAGGGCCAGGACGACGCCTGCGGCCGGCTGGCCAGCAAGAAGGGCGACCGGTTCGCCGGCACCCCGACCACGGTCGCCCCCGACGGCGCACTGTTCGTCGACGGCGCGACGCTCTGGCTGGACTGCACCGTCCACGCCGAGGTCCCCAGCGGCGACCACGACATCATCCTGCTGAACGTGCACGGGATCCGTGCCGATCCGGCGACCCCTCCCCTGGTCTTCCACGGCAGCCGTTTCCGGCGCCTGGCCGCGATCTGACACCGGAGCCCCCCGTGCACCCGCTCGACACCGTCTCCCCCGGCACCGATCCCGCCGAAGCCCGCGTGCGCGCCGCGCTCGTCGCGATCGCCGCAGGTCAGCCCGTCGTCGTCGTGGACGACGCCGACCGCGAGGACGAGGGCGACCTGATCTTCGCCGCCGCGCTCGCCACCCCCGCGCTGGTCGCCTTCACCGTGCGGCACACCTCGGGATTCATCTGTGTCGCCCTGCCCGACGACGAGTGCGACCGGCTCGACCTCCCGCCGATGCACCATCGCGACGGCGACCGGTTCAGCACCGCCTACCGGGTCACCGTGGACCGGGCCGGCACCGGGACCGGGATCTCGGCGACCGCCCGGGCGGCGACGATCGCGGCGCTCGCGGCGCCGACGTCGGTCCCGCGCGACTTCGTCCGGCCCGGGCACGTGGTGCCGCTGCGGGCCCGCCCCGGCGGCGTGCTGACCCGGCCCGGGCACACCGAGTCCGCCGTGGACCTGGCCCGGCTCGCCGGGCTGCCGCCGGCCGGCGCGCTCTGCGAGATCGTCTCCACCGAGCGGCCCGGCACGATGGCCCGCGGCGCGGAGCTGACCCGCTTCGCCGACGAGCACGGCCTGGCGCTGGTGTCGGTGGACGACATCATCCGGTACCGGCTGCGCACCGAGGCGCAGGTCGAGCGGGTCGTCACCACCGCGCTGCCGACCGAGCACGGCCACTTCCGGGCCGTCGGGTACCGGGCCACCGACGGCGCCGAGCACGTCGCGCTGCTGGCCGGCGAGCTCGACGACGTCACCGAGGACACCCCGGTGCACGTGCACGTCGAGTGCCTCAGCGGCGACGTGCTGCGGGCCAGCTCCTGCGACTGCGGGCGGTCGCTCACCGAGGCGATGGCCCGGTTCGCCGCCGAGGGCCGCGGAATCATCACCTACCTGCGCCCGGTCGGCGGGGTGCGGGCCTGCGGCCTGCAGTCCGATCCGGCCGTCACCGGCCGGGACGGGCGGCTCCCGATCGTCGCCGAGTGGATCCTGGCCGACCTGCGATCGCGGTCCGGCGCCCCGGTCGTCACCGGGCCGGTGCGGCGGCTCGCCGGCTGACCCCCGGCGCGGGCGTCCGGTCAGCCGGGTGGTTCGATCCCCGCGTCGTGTACCAGCAGCGCCACCTGGACCCGGTTGTTCAGGTCCAGTTTGGTCAGGATCGCCGACACGTGCGTCTTGACGGTCGCGAGGCTGATGTGGTGCCGCGCGGCGATCTCGGCGTTGGACCGCCCGGCGCCCAGCTCCAGCGCGACGGCCCGCTCCCGGTCGGCGAGCAGCCCCAGCCGCCGGCGCGCGGTCTCCCGCGCGCTGTCGCGGGTGGACCCGGCGACGTGGTCGATCAGCCGCCGGGTCACCTGCGGCGAGAGCACCGGGCGGCCCTGCGCGGCGTGCCGGACGGCGAGCACCAGCTCATCCGGCGGGGTGTCCTTCAGCAGGAACCCGGCCGCACCGGCGCGCAGCGCGCGCAGCACGTGCTCGTCGGCGTCGAAGGTGGTGAGCACGACGACCTGCGGCGCCCCCGGGTGCCGGCGCAGCGTCTCGGTCGCGGTGAGCCCGTCGGTGCCGGGCATCCGGATGTCCATCAGCACCACGTGCGGCGCGTGCCGCCGGGCCAGCTCGATCGCCTCGGCGCCGTCGCCCGCCTCGGCGACCACCCGCAGATCGGGCGCACCGCGCAGCATCATGGTGAGTCCGAACCGGACGACCGGGTCGTCGTCGACGACGAGCACGTCGATGGTCGGCCCGGGTCCGTCGGTCACGGCGGCCACGGTAGCCGCATCCCGACCCGCCAGCCGCCCGAGCCGGTCGGCCCGTGCTCGAGCGCGCCGCCGACCAGCGTGGCCCGCTCGGCGAGGCCGCGCAGGCCCGCGCCGGAGCCGGCCGGCGCGGCCGGAGCCGGACCGGTGGGCGCGCCGTTCTCCACCTCGGCCTCGATCCGGTCGCCGGGTGCGCCGGTGATGCGCACGACGACCGGGGCGCCGGGGGCGTGCCTGCGGGCGTTGGTCAGGCTCTCCTGGACGAACCGGTAGAGGGTGCGGCCCGCGGTCGCAGGGACCGGCCGTCCCCCGGTCGTCACACCGTGCTCGTCGTGCAGCTCGACCGGCGTCCCGGCGCGGACGGTCTCGCCGACCAGCTCACCGATGTCCCCGACGTCGGGCAGCGGGACCTCGCCGACCGGGGCGCGCAGCACGCCGATCACCTCGCGCAGGTCCTGCAGCGCGCGGTGCGCGTTCTCCCGGATCACGTCCGCGGCACGGGCGGCCTCCTCCGCCGAGGCGGCCCGGTGGTAGGCGAGCGCCCCCGCGTGCACGCTGAGCAAGGACAACCGGTGCCCGAGGGCGTCGTGCATCTCCCGGGCGAGGGTCTCGCGCGCCTCGTGCTGGGCGCGCTCGGAGCGCAGCGCGGCCTCGATCTCGGCGGCGGCGGCCCGCTCGCGCAACGACTCGATGAGCTCGTACCTGCTGCGGACCAGCATGCCCCACCCGACCACGGCCGCGTGCACGGTGACGAGCAGCAGGACCAGCGCCCACAGCGGCACCGCCGGTTCCGGGCGCAGCACGAAGTACAGGCCCAGCGCGAGCAGGCTCGCCAGCGCGGTGGCCGCCGCCGTCCGGGCGGGGCAGCGGCTCGCCACGGTGAACACCGCGGCCAGCGCCGCGATCGACGCCACCTCCGAGAACGTGGACAGGACGATCAGCACCGTGGCGACGTGCAGCGGGTGGCGCCGCCGCCACCACAGGCCGAGACAGCCGAGCAGCCCGATCGCCATGTCCGCGTAGACCAGGGCGGGCGGCACCGCTCCCGGGACCGCCAGCCGCAGGGCCGCCGCGTACAGCCCGACCAGCGCGCAGAGCACGATCAGCGCGACGTCGGTGACCCGTGGCCGCCAGGCGCCGCGCCGTCGGTCCGGATCCGGTTCCACGGCGCCGAGCCTAGGCCGCTCGGCCGGGCCGGTTCCTCCGTCGCACGGCTCCCGGCACTCCGACTTCGGTCGGAACGGCCTCGCCGCTCAGCCGATCCGCGGCACCCGGCGGCGTCCCTACCGTCGGCGCCATGTCCGGCTCGACGTTCCTCCGCACGCAGGCCCCGCCACCGGGATGGCCGGAGACCGTCGTCGCGCTGGTGATCGCGGGGGTGGTCGCCTTCCGGGTGCCGCCACTGCTCGCGCAGCACCAGATCGCGCTCGGTCCCGTGCTGCACGACCTGGTCCTGGTGGCGCTCCCCGGGGTCGCCGGGCTCGCCGGTTTCGCCGCGGCCGCGCGGGTCCGGGTCCGCCCGTGGGCGGCCTTCGGGCTGGTCCGGACGACCCGGGACCAGCTCGTCGTCGCGGCCACCGCCGGCCTCGTCTGCTCGTTCGTCTCGATCGGGGTGGCCGCCGCGCCCGGTCCGGGACCCGCCGCCGGTGCCGGCGGGCTCCCGGCCGCGGCGGCGCTGCTGCTGGTGGTGCTCGTCGTGCCGGTGGGGCAGGAGCTGCTGTTCCGCGGGATCGTCACGACGGTCCTGCTCCGCCACGGCGCCGTGGCCGGGGTGCTGGGCAGCGCGCTGGTGTTCGCCGCCGCGCACGGCCCGACGCACGCCGCCGTGACCGCGCTGGTCCTCGGCCTGGTCACCGCGGAGCTGCGCCGGCGCAGCGGATCGGTGTGGCCGGCGATCGTGGCGCACGCCGCGCACAACCTCGTCCTCGTCCTCGTCGCACCGGCCGTCCTGCTGCCGGGGTCCCTCGGCGCGGCCTGAGCGGGCCGCCCGCCTCCGTTCATGATCCGCGTTCCGGGAGTGTGGGGACGCTGTCGAGGCACGAGGACTCCCGAAACAGGGATCATGAACGGAGGGCCGCAGGCCGCTCACCCGCATCCACGACCTGGCGCCGCCCGCTGCCCGCTGTAGATCCGTAACCGTTGCGCGGCCGAGTCGTTGTGGGGGGACGGGCATCACGCACGTGCCCGTCCCCCGCCCGGCCGACACGCGACGACCCCGGACCCCGGTCGTCCCCCGCGCCGGGCCTGCACGAGGAGACCTCGTGTTCCACGGATTCACCAAGAAGTTCCTGCACGACTCGATCGAGCGCAGCTCCGAGAACGCGATGGACCGTCGCCGGTTCCTCCGGGCCGCCGGGCTGACCGGCGCCGGTGTCGCCGGCCTGGGCGTCCTGGGTGCCGGCGTCGCGTCGGCCTCCGACGGTGGCCTGCTCGGCGGCGTCCTCGGCGGCTCCGGATCCGGCTCCGGTTCCGGTTCCGGGAGCGAGTCCCAGGTGTCGGACGCCGCGGTGCTCAACTTCGCGCTCAACCTGGAGTACCTGGAGGCCGAGTTCTACCTGCGCGCGGTCACCGGTGCCGGCCTGGCCGACTCCCAGGTCGACGGCCGCGGCGAGCTCGGCGGGGTCACCGGCGGCTACCAGGTCGCCTTCGAGACCAAGATCGGCCGCCAGTACGCCGAGGAGATCGCCCAGGACGAGCGGGCGCACGTCGACTTCCTGCGGGCCGCCCTCGGCGACGCGAAGGTCTCCCGGCCGGCGATCGACCTGCAGGACGCCTTCACCGCCGCGGCCACCGCGGCCGGCGTGATCAAGCCGGGCCAGACCTTCGACCCGTTCAAGGACGAGACGAGCTTCCTGCTCGGCGCCTTCATCTTCGAGGACGTCGGCGTCACCGCCTACAAGGGCGCGACGCCGCTGATCGACAACAAGACGTTCCTGGAGGCGGCGGCCGGCATCCTCGCCGTCGAGGCCTACCACGCCGGCCTGGTCCGCACGCTGCTGCTGCAGGGCGGCGCCGCCGACGTCGTCGGGCAGATCTCCGACGCCCGCGACTCGCTCGACGGCCCGTCCGATCTCGACCAGGGCATCGTGGACCGCAACGGCAACGCCAACATCGTGCCGGCCGACGAGAACTCGATCGCCTTCTCGCGCACCCCGGGCCAGGTCCTCAACATCGCCTACCTGAACCCCGACTCGGTCACCTCCGGCGGGTTCTTCCCGGCCGGGGTGAACGGCGAGGTCAACACCAGCGACGCGAACGGCTGAGTCCGCGCGGGTCCCGCACACCGAATCCTCTGTTCCGAAGGAGACGCCGATGGGCGCCATGAGTCCCACCCACTGGTTGATCGTCATCGCCGTGTTCGTGCTGCTGTTCGGCGCGAAGAAGCTGCCGGAGCTGGCGAGGTCGCTCGGCCAGTCCACCCGGGTGCTCAAGGGCGAGATGCGGGGCCTGCGCGACGACGAGGCGGCCCGCTCCGGCGAGCTGCCCGCCGCAGAGCGGACGGACACCGGCCGCGAGCCGACGTCCGCCCGGACCGTGCCCACCGAGGTCTGATCCGGCTGTACGCGCGGGATGCCCCGCCGCCCGCTCCGGGCGGCGGGGCATCCGTGCGTCCGGGACCTACTCGGGCGTGAACTCGGCCGGGCCGATCCGCCGGTCCACGACGGCCGCCGCGACCTCGCTCAGCGAGTGCCCGCCGCGACGGGCGTGCGCACGCAACAGCCCGAAGGCGTCGTCGATGCCCAGACCGGTCTGCGCCGAGAGGACCCCCTTGGCCTGCTCGATCGGGATCCGGCTGCGCAACGCGTCCTGCAGCTGCCTGCGCTCCAGGTCGATCCGGTCGAGCTCGGCCGCGAAGCCGATCGCACCGCCCGTCGCACCGGCCAGCAGATCGGCGGCGCGCAGGTCCGGGACGGTGTCCCGCCCGCCGAGCAGCAGCAGCGCCCCGACGGTCGTCCCGGAGCCGGACCGGATCGGGAGCGCCCACGCCCCCGTGACACCGGCCGTCGCCGCCTTCGCCACGAACGCCAGCCAGCGCAGGCGTTCGCGGGTCAGGTCCGCACACAGGACGGGGCGGCCGCTGCGCGCGGCCTCCCCGCCGGGGCCCTGGCCGAAGGCGGCGGGGACCGCCCCGCACGGGCCGTCGGGTCCGGCGGAGGCGACACCGTGCACGGCGCCCTCGGAGATCAGCGCGGCACCGGCGGCCACGCCGAGGAGCAGGTGCGCGGTCTCGGCCAGCCTGCCGAGAGCGGGTGCGGGATCCCGGGCGTCCGTCGTGGCCAGCGCGAGCGTCGCCGCCGCGACGTCCAGGGCGCTCGAGTCCTCCATTCACAGACATTCGGTCGCCGCGGACCTCCGGTTCTCCCCCGCCCGGCACATCCCGCCGTTCATGACGATCAGTTCCCTCCGGCGTCGAGCAGCCAGTGGTAGCGCAGCCGCAGGGCGCGCTCCCAGCTGGCGAACGCGGCACCGAGGCCCAGGGCGATGTTGAGCCAGAGCGGCAGGTGGATCGGCGACACGAAGACGCCGACGTTCTCGGCGATCGGCGGTATCGACGACACCGGCTCCAGCAGCTGGAGGACGTTGACACCGATACCGACGACCAGCAAGGCCACCGACACGGCACCCAGGATCACGCCCGCCGACGGGTGATCGCGCTGGAAGCGGGCCCGGCGCCCCTCGCCCGATCGCGGATCGGGCGTGAGCTGGTGCTCGGCCCCGCCGTCGGTGACGTAGTGGGCGCGCCGGACGCCGAACCCACTCGTCGCGACCTCGATCTCCCCGCCCTCGACCGGGAAGACGGCGGGCACCTTCGACACCGCGTGCTGCCGGCCGTCGCGGTACAGGCGGGCCCGCACCACACCGTCCTCGCCGTCGCCGTGGTAGCGCACGTCCACCGAGTACCGGACCGGGTGCCCGTCGGCCGCAGTCAGGTCCAGATGGAACAGCGAACGCCCCGTGATCATCTGCCACCAGCGGAGCCGCTTCAGCGGGCTCCCGTCGCCGCCGGTCAACCGCCGGGCCGCCAGACGCCGCCGCCACTTCGTCATCATGTCGCCCCCAACGTACTAACACACTGTACTAATCCCTGGTAGGGAATCTAGCACGGTGTGCTAGTAGAGTGTCCGTGGAGGCGATATGACGACGCACGGCACCGACCGGATCAGCAGCCGGGACAAGATCCTCCGGGCGGCCATGCAGCTGTTCGGAGAGGACCCGGCCGCGCGGCTGAGCGTGCGTGCTGTCGCCGCGCGGGCCGGGGTGAGCACGGGCTCGCTGCGCTACCACTTCCCGACCCAGCGCGAGCTCCAGGACGAGGTGCTCACCCGCGTCTACGACCTGGCGATCCCGGACGACCCGATCAACGACCGGTCGGTGCCCGCCCGGGAACGGCTGCTCGGCTGCCTGCGCCAGGTGCTCTCCGGTGCCGGGGTCGGCGAGGACGCCCGGGCCAACCTGCGCCGGGTCGTCGACGACTTCGTCGAACCCGAGCCGGGCGAGGAGACCCGCGCGGGCTATCTCGCGATCGAGCGGGAGATCCGCCGCCGGATCGAGTACTGGCTGACCGTGCTCGCGAAGGAGGGCGCCCTCCCCGAGGGCGACCACACCCGGCGGGCGCGCTTCCTGCTGACCGTCGTCAACGGGCTCAGCATCGAGCGGGCACTGCCCGCGGAGCACACGCTCCTGCAGTCCGAGACCGACACCCTGCAGATGGCCGTCGACGCGGTCCTGACCGGTCCGGGCTCAGCCGGGACCGGGCTCCGGGAGGGTGTCGGCGAGTGAGTGCTCGAGGTGCGCCAGCTCCTCCTTGAGCCGCGCGACCGCGGCCCACGGACCGGGGTCGACCCGCCGGTCCCCGCTGCGCTGCACGCCGACCAGCGCCATGTCGACCAGCGTGGCCGCCAGCTCCTCGGCGTCGCCGTCGTGGTCGGGCCGGTACCACCAGGCCACCCAGTTCGCCGTGCCCAGCATGCCGAGGGCCGCGGTCCGCGCCGGGACCGGCCGGAACGAGCCGGCCCGGATCGCGTCGTCGACGAGGGTGCTCAGCAGGTCGAGGACGCGACGGCGGGCCTGCCGGTGCAGCTCGGCGATCTCGTCGGGCAGGTCGGGTTCGCTGCGGTCGAGCAGCCGGAAGCGGGTCGTGTTCCGCGCGTTGTTGACGATGATCCGGTGCAGGGCCAGCGCGACCCGCTCGTCCTCGGCGAGATCGGTCCGCGCCGTCACCTCCTCCAGGATCTCCACCACCCGCTCCAGGACGTCCCGGACGAGCGCGGCGAGGATCTCCTCCTTGTTGCTCACGTAGTGGTAGAGCGCCGACCGGCTGATGCCCATCGAGTCCGCGATGTCCTGGAACGACGTGCTCGCGTACCCCTGGCGGGCGAACAACCGTGCCGCGTGCTCCAGCAGCTCGTGCGAGACGAGCCGCCCGGAGCTGTGCCGCTGCGCCACACCCACCCCTTCCCCCGGATCCCCGGTCATCGTGCCCGACCGGGTGCCCGCCCGGGCAGGCCGGGGGCAGTGTTCAGGGCAGGTCCCGCAGCCAGGGCACCAGCAGCGCGGCGGCCCCGCCGCGGGCGCCCCCGCCGACCGGTACGCCGTAGTGGTCGGCCGCGATCGTCGCGACCTGCCGGTCCGAGCTGCCGATCGCGGCGAGGATCCCCTCGACGTCACCCGGGAAGACACAGTTGTCCGCGCCGTAGCCGACCACCATCGTCGGCAACGTCATCTCCGGGCCCGCCTTCGCGATCGTGGCGTTGGACGACAGCGCGGACCAGGTGGACAGCCACGCGTCCGGCGTACTGGTCCGGCCGAATCCCACGACGCCGTAGTTCGTCACCTCCGGGCGCGGGCCGAACACCGAGCCGTAGCTCCGGTCCGACGGGTCCAGCCCGAGGTCCACGGCACGCAGGTCGGCATCGGTCCGCCAGACCGTCAGCAGCCGGGCGGTGCCGGCCCGCCGGCTCCGGGCCGCGGTCGCGGAGCCCGCCTGCACCGCGCGGCGGGCGGCGAGCGACTCGGCGACGTGCTCGCGGGCGACCGCGTCGATCCGGGCGACCCGGTCGAGCTGCGCCGCGCGGTAGCGCCGCACGAAGTCCGGCGCGTAGCGGGAGCTCTCCGGCGCCGGGCGGTAGCCGTTCTTCTCGTCGAACGGGTCGAGCGCCGGATCGGCGGAGAACGGATCGGCCTCGACGGTCACCGACGGGTCGATGCACCGGGACAGCAGCGGGCCCTGCCCGGGATGCGGCGCCAGGTAGGCCAGCGCGTCCAGCCCGGGCAGTACGGCGCGGTCCAGCGAGCTGGGCCGCCCGGCCGGGGTCCGCGCGATCCGGTCCGCGGGTGCCCGCAGCGACTGCTGCACGTAGTAGGTCAGCAGCCCTCCGCCGCCGGAGTTGCCGAGCCCGACGGTGCGCCGGAACCCGCGACCGTGCAGCCACTCCAGCCCGGCGCCGAGGTCGAGCAACGCCTGCTCGTGGACGAGCCGCAAATCGCTGCCACTGTCCCGGGACTGCTGGGCGTGCACCGCGAACCCGGCCTCCAGCAACGCCGGGATCAGGTAGTGCCGGGAGAAGTCGACCCGCGGATGCATGAGGACGACGACGGTCGTGTCCCGGGGCGCACGACCGGCCGGGGTGTACAGCGTCGCCTTGGCCGCGTTGCCGTCCACGGTCACGACGGTCTGCAGCTGCACCCCGGTCCCGGCGGGCAGCGAGCCCGGGTGCCAGTCGACGTTCAGCCCGGGATTGGCCGCCATCAGCGGGCCCCGACCGGACTGTCGAGCCGCAGCAGCCCGCCGGCCCCGGGCAGGTCGACCGGCAGGTCCAGGCTGCGCAGCAGGGTGAACGCGCCCGCCGTCGCCGCGGAGAGCACCGGCAGTCCCAGCTCGTCCTCGGCGCGCTGGACCAGGTCCAGCGACGGCATCTGCACGCAGGCGGAGAGCACCAGCGCGTCGGCCCCGGCGAGGTCCAGCGACCGCGCGGCACCGAGCACCCGGTCCCCGGCGATGCAGCCGACCTCGGCGTTGTCGCCGACCTCCAGCGCACGCCAGTCGGTGATCGTGACCCCCTCCGCCTCCAGGTAGCCGACGACGAGCTCGGCGACCGGTCGCAGGTAGGGCATCACCAGCGCGACCCGGGACGCGCCGAGCGCGGTCAGCGCGGTGACCAGCGCACCGGCGCTGGTGGTGACCCGGGCCGCGAGACCCCGGTCGGTGAGCTGGTCGACCACGGCCCGTTCGACGTGGTCGTGCTCGCCGCGCCCGTCGGTGTGCCCCTGGGCCATCAGCGCGACCAGGCAGGCGTAGAGCACGGCGTCGATCCCGGCGTCGGCGATCTCGTCGACGCACCGGCCGCGCTGGGCGTTCATCGCGCGCAGCTCCTCCGGCGACACCGTGTGCATCCGCATCCGGCTCGCGTGGAACGAGAACGTGGCGCCGGTGTGCCGGCCGAGCAGCGCCGGCATCTCGGTCTCGACGGTGACGTTGGAGCTGGGCACGACGAGCCCGATCCGGTGGTGCGGGACGGCCGGTGCGGTCATCGCTCCTCCTCGGCGCGGGGGACGACCCGCAGCGCGTTCTTGTCGTGCTGGGCGATCCGGGCGCGCTCCAGCCCGGCGACGCCGGAGTACCAGACCGCGTGCCGGCATCCGGTCGCGCGCCGGTCGATGACGATCTCGCCGGGCCCGCTGGTGCGGCCGGCGCCGAGCGGGCCGTCCTCCGGGGCCGGGGTGGCGGCGGTGACGTCGGAGGCGACGATCCGGAAGTACGGGCCGACCTTCTCGACCCCGAGCAGCGGATCCTGCTCGGCGACCCGGACCAGGCCGTCGTTCTCCGGCACGTCGAGGACGAACATCGCGGTCACGACGACGCCCCCCGCCCGGCCGGCTGCCGCGCGGACTCCCACGCCGGTGCCCGCTGCACGATCAGCTCGGCCTTGCGGGTGAGCAGCTTCTCCAGTGACGGCTCCGGCGCGCCGGCGATCTCGCAGAGCGCGTCGACCGTCAGTTCGGCGTCCAGATCCTCCTGCGAGGTGACCGGTCGCAGCGCCCTGGTGAGCTCGATCATGTAGCCGTTCGGGTCGTGCGTGTAGATCGACTCGATCGTCTCGTGCATCACCTGCATCTCGCAGGGCCACTCGCTGTCGTCGAGCCGGCGGCGGTACTCCAGCAGGTCGTCCTCGGAGCCGACGTGGATCGCGAGGTGACGGGAGTTCGCGAAGAACTCCGGGGTCCCCTCCGGCAGCCGCGCCCAGGCGTCCCCCCGGGCGGACGGGTCGCCCACCGGCTCGTGCCCGAAGTAGTAGAAGAACGCGATCCGGTCGTCGTTGCCGATGTCGAAGAAGAAGTGGATGAAGTCCGGGTGCTGCTGCGGGCCCCAGCCGGCGGCGCAGATCGAGTGCACCACCGGGAACTTCAGGACGTCGCGGTAGAACCGCACGGTCGCGGCGGGATCGAAGGTGGGGAACGCGGCGTGGTCGACGCCGCGCACCCGGTGCTCGTCGGTGCTCATCATGTCCTCCCGGTCGGGTTGGTTCCGTGGATGCCGTCGGTCGTGCACACGAGGTCGGTCCGCCCGGAGGCCAGACCGGCGGCGAGATCGGTCCGGTGTCCCGGCCCGGCCTCGACGACGACCAGCCCGTCGGTCTCGGCGCGCAGCCGTTCCCCGATGTCGAGCCGGGTCAGCACGGCGGCCCGCTCGTCCGGCCCGGTCAGCCAGAAGCCGTCCCAGCCCCGCTGGGTCAGGTCGTGCAGGCTCTTCACCAGGACGTCGCCCTCGCCCGACCACGGCTCGGTCAGCGCCACCCGGACCCGGGCCAGCCGGCCCGCTCCCCCGGATCCGGGCTCGGCGGAGAGCTCTGCGCGGTCCGCGGGCCCCAGCAGCCGCGACGACCGGTCGTACCGGTCGTGGTGCAGGGGCCGGCCGAACACCCAGTCGACGACGCCCTCGGTCGGCACGTCGGCCGGGTCGGTCCCGGCCCAGCCGGCCAGCGCACGCCGCACGACGTCCGGGTTCGTCCCGGCGAACCGGTCGAGCGCGACGTTCCCGGTGCGCGTCATGTAGGCGACCATCAGCTGGTCGACGGGCAGGTGGGTGCGCCGCGGGAACGAGTCCCACCACAGCCGGCTGCGGCGGGCCAGCTCCTGCAGCCGCTCCACCTGCGGGCGTCGCTGTTGCTCGTAGGCCGCGAATGCGGACGGGAGATCACCGGCGGCGGTGACCGCGTCGCAGAGGGCGATCGCGTCCTCCATCGCGAGCTTGGTGCCGGAGCCCACCGAGTAGTGCGCGGTGTGCGCCGCGTCGCCGAGCAGCACCGCGTTGCCGCTGGTCCAGCGACGGCAGTGCACGGTGCGGAAGCGCTGCCAGCGGGTCCGGTTCCCGATCAGCCGGTGGCCGCCCAGCAGCTCGGCGAACGCGTCGGACAGGTACTCCAGCGCGACGGTGTCGGAGGCGTCGGCCGGGGTCGCGTCGGTCGAGGCGTCGAAACCGGCGGCCCGCCAGGTCGCCTCGTCGGTCTCGACCAGGAAGGTCGAGCGGTGCGGCGAGTACGGGTAGGCGTGCGTGACGAAGGTGCCGTGCGCGGTGCGCGCCGGGGAGAACACCGCGGTCTCCAGGGCGAACTCGGTGCCGGCCCACAGGTAGAGCCCGTCGGCGACGTCGACCCGGGCGCCCAGCTCATCAGCCAGGTCGGTCCGGGTCCGGCTGCTCACCCCGTCGGCGACGACGACCAGCTCGGCGTCGAGCTCGGCGAGTTCGGTGCGACGGCCGTACCGGATCTCCACCCCGGCGTCGAGCGCGTGCCGGGTGAGGATCGCGAGCAGCTCGGGGCGGGCGATACCGATCAGCGCGCCGTTGTGCACCCGCGCCTCGGCGTCGCCGACGAGCATCCGCATGTCGTGCGGGCACCCGGCCGCGACGACGTCGTCGAGGGTCCGTGGATCGGCCGCGGCCAGGTTGCGCTGTGTCCGCGAGGCGACGGCGACGCCGAAGCCGAACGTCGACTCCGGGGTGCTCTGCTCGTGCACGACGACCGTGGCGGCCGGGTGGGCGAGTTTGAACAGTCGTGCTGCGTAGAGCCCGCCGGGCCCGCCACCGAGCACCGCGACACTGGCCGGTCTCACGACGGCACCTCCTCGTTCTCGTTCTCGATCCGGTTCAGCAGGTCGGCCCGCAGGTCCTTCTTGGACACCTTCCCGACGTTGGTGAGCGGGAACGCGTCGACGATCTCCAGTCGTTCCGGCAGCTTGAACTTCGCGATGCCCTGCTCCAGGAGGAACACGCAGACCTCTGGCAGCGTCGGCGGGTCGCCGCCGGGCACGACGTAGGCGCAGACCCGTTCGCCGAGCACCGGATCGGGCATCGCGACGACCGCCACACCGCGTACCGCCGGATGCCGGACCAGCAGCTCCTCGATCTCCTCGGCGTGGATCTTCTCGGCGCCCCGGTTGATGACGTCCTTGATCCGGCCGTCGATCGAGTAGTGGTCGACGCCGTCCACCAGGTGCCGGGTGACCAGGTCGCCGGTGCGGTAGAAGCCGTCGGAGGTGAAGGCTGTCGCGTTGTGCGCCTCGGCGTCGAGGTAGCCCGCGATCGTGTACGGGCCGCGGCAGGCGAGCTCACCGACCTGCCCGTCCGGCACCTCGTCCTCCGAGCCGATGTCGAGCACCCGCACCTCGTCGGCGGCACAGATCCGGGTGCCGACCATTCCCCGCCGGACCTCGGCCGGGCTGTCCGGCGGGGTGTAGAGGAACAGGCCCTCTGCCATGCCGAACATCTGCAGCGCTCTGATCCCGCACTCCGCCTCCAGCCGGTCGATCAGCTCCGACGGTGGCCGCTGGCCGCCGATCACGAACCGGGTCACGCTGGTGAGGTCGGTCCGCCGCGCGTCCGGGTGCTCCAGCAGCCGGATCGCAACGGCCGGAGGGACGACCGGCAGCGTGGTGACCCGCTCGCCGGCGATCAGGCCGAGCACCTCGCCCGCGTCCGCCGTCGCCGGCAGCACCAGGGTGCCGCCGACGAGGTGGGTGGGTTGCAACGCCGCGACGATCCCGGCGTTGTGCATGATCGGCAGCGGGTGCAGCACGACCGAGTCCGGGCCGAGATCCAGTGCGGTGGCCCAGAGCCGCGCGTTGCAGGCGTACTCGCTGTGGAACCGCGGGGCGACCTTCGGCAGGCCGGTGGTGCCGCCGGAGAGCTGCAGCGCGACCAGCGCGTCCGGGTCGATCTCCAGCCGGTCGAGCGCCCGGCGCGCGGCACGATCCGATCCCGCGTCGAGGAGGTCGTCGAGCGTGACGGCGCCGGCCGGCGCCGCCCCGCGGACGACGACGAGTTCCTCGACGGCCGGGACGGCGGCGCGCAGCCCGGCCGCGAGTGCGGTCAGGTCCCGGTTGCGGAAGTCGGCCTGGACGAGGTGACCACGGGCGCCGGTGTGCGCGGCCAGCGCGGCGATCTCCCGCTCACCGTGCTGCGGCAGCGTGCACACCGGGACGATGCCCGCCTTGACCGCGCCATAGTAGGCGACGACCGTCTCGGCGACGTTGCCCGACTGGAACATCATCCGGTCACCGGGACGCAGGGTGGTCCGGGCGAGCAGGCCGGCCGCGACGGCGTCGGTGCGCTCGTCGAGCTCGCGGTGGGTCCACCGCACCCCGTCGGCGACGAGGGCGGGATGGTCCGGGCGCCGGGCCGTCGCCGCTCGGAGTGCGGCGCCGAGCGTCTCGTGACGCCAGAGTCCCTGCTCGAGGTAGCGCTTCCGCAGCCCGGTCGCCGTTCCGGGCGGCGCAGGTGGACGGGCGAGGTCGGTGGTCATGGCGGTCCTCCCAGGGTCCGGGGGGTCGACGGTGGTGGTCGGCACGGCCGGTCAGCCCGCAGCGGGGGCACCGGCCGGGGCCGGACCGGCCGGCGGTGCCGCCGTACCGCCGGCCGGGTCGGCCGGGTCCCCGGTCGGTCTCGGGACGAGGGCACAGGCGACCGCTCCCACGACGGCGACCGCGGCGAACACACCGACGTTGCCTGCCAGCCCGACACCCGCCGTGAGCAGCGCTCCGCCGACGGCCGGGCCGCTGACCGCGCCGAGCCGTCCGATCCCGCTGCTGAGCCCGAGCGCCGTGGCGCGGTTGCCCGGCGGATGGTGCGCGGCCACGTAGCCGTAGACGACGATCTGGTTCCCGGTTGTCGCGGCGCCCGCCACGAACACCAGCAGGTAGAGCACGGCCGACGGGAGCGGGACGGCGATCAGCCCGAGCGAGGCGACGGCGAGCACGAACAGCGACGTCGCGACCCAGCGGCTGCCGAACCGGTCCGCCATCGCCGATCCGGCCAGTCCACCGACGACCGCTCCGAGGTTGAGCACCAGCAGGAATGCCAGCGCGGAGCCGAGCTCGTAGCCTGCGCCCCGCATCAGCTGGGGCAGCCAGGTGTTGAGCCCGAACACCAGCAGGAAGCCGCAGAAGTTCGCGACCACGAACAGTCCTGTCGCCCACGCCGCCCGGCCGCGGAGCAGGCCGGTGATCTCCGTCCGGCGTCTGCCGCGACCGGCACGGACGAACCCCGGGGACTCCGGCAGGAACAGCACCGCCAGCGGGACGAGCGTGACCAGCGGTAGCGCGCCGATCGCGAACAGCACCCGGAACCCGGCCGGTTCGAGCAGCACGATCGCCGCGAGCGCGGCGATCGCGCCGCCGATCGGGAAGCCGCAGAGCATCAAGCCGTTGATCATGTGCCGGCGGGCTGCCGGAGCGACCTCCATGACCAGCGCGATCGCCGTCGGCGGGATGCCGCCGAAGCCCAGACCGGCGAGGAACCGGAACAGGCCCAGCGCCCACGGCGTCGGTGCGACGGCCGCCAGCAGCATCATCAACGAGAACCAGGTCAGCGCGATGATGAACAGCTTCCGGCGCCCGACCAGGTCGGTCAGCATGCCCGAGGCGATCGCGCCGACGAACATGCCGAGCAGCGCGTAGCTGCCGATCGCGCCGACGGCGGCCGGCGTGAGGGCCCACGGCTCGTAGGCGAGCAGGGCAGGCACCGCCGAGCCGAAGACGATCAGGTCGTACCCGTCGAAAACAATTGCCCCGAAGCAGATCGCGACGGCGACCGCGGCCGTCCTCGGGCTCACCTGCTCGGTACTGGCGGATGTCGACATTCGAGCCTCCTTGCTCCCTGGGTCACCCCGGATCCGCGACAGGTAGCACTCTGACCTGCTGTCACACGGTTGTCAATATTTCGACAATCATGTTCCGACGTTGGTCGGGCCCGACCGGACGGCGGCCCCGCCGGGTCAGCCGGGCAGCGCCCGCTCCGCTGTGTCCAGCACCCGGCGCAGGACCGGATCACCGTCGTCCCGCCAGATCAGGTGGATGGAGACGGCGGGCAGCTCGCCTGCCATCTCGCGCACGACGACGCCGTCGAGCGACATGTGCTCGACGGCGCCGGCCGTGGTGACGTGCAGCCCGACGCCCGCCGCCACCAGCGCCATGCAGGTCCACGAGTCGGGGGCGAACTGGACGAACCGGGGCGTGAACCCGGCCTCCTGGCAGCGCCCGACGAGCTGGCTGCGCACCATCGATCCGGCCGACTCGGGCAGCCCGACCAGCGGCTCGTCCCAGAGCTCGGCCGGCGCGATCTCCGCTCCCGCCGCCAGCCGGTGCCCGGTCGGCAGCGCGATCACGCACCGGTCCTCGACGATCCGGCGACTGCGCACGCCCGCCGGCGGCTCGACGAACCACGCCAGCACCAGATCGACGTCGCGCCGGTGCAGGGCCGCCATCGCCGTCGTGCCGTAGCGACCCGGCACCAGGTCGAGATCGACCAGCGGATGGTTCTCCCGGACGGCGCGGGCCAGTCGCCCGACGTAGACCTGCGCGGACGGCCCGGCGAAGGCGATCCGCACCCGGCCGCTGCGGCCCTCGGCGGCCGCGGTCACCGCGTCCACCGACGAGCAGCGGACCACCTGGCTGGACCGCATCGCGTCCGGTGAGGTCGTCGCCTCGTTCGCGCTGACCGAACCGGGGGCCGGCTCCAATCCGGCCGGGCTGCGGACGCGGGCCCGCCGGGACGGCACCGACTGGGTGATCGACGGCCAGAAGCAGTACATCACCAACGCCCCGTCCGCCCACCTGTTCGTGGTGTTCGCCCGCTACGCCGAGCCGGAGCCGGGCAACCCCGGCATCGCCGTGTTCCTGGTCCCGGCGGACACGCCCGGCGTCACCGTCGGCCCCAAGGACGCCAAGATGGGCCAGGAGGGCACGTCGACCGCCGACGTGCACCTCGACGCGGTCCGGGTGCCGGCGGACGCGCTGGTCGGCGGCGACGCGGCGACCGGGTACGCCGCCGCGATGACATCGCTGGCCCGTGGCCGGGTGCACATCGCCGCGCTGGCCATCGGGACCGCCCAGCGGGCGCTCGACGAGTCGGTCGCCCACGCCGCGCAGAGCACCCAGGGCGGGCAGCGGATCGGGGACTTCCCGCTCGTCCAGGCACACCTCGCCGACATGCAGACCGGGGTCCTCGCCGGCCGGGCGATGGTCCGTGAGGCGGCCCGCGCCTACGTCGACGGCACCGACCGCCGGATCGCGCCGTCGGCGGCGAAGCTGTTCTGCACCGAGATGGTCGGACAGGTCGCCGATCTCGCCGTCCAGGTGCACGGCGGCGCCGGCTACATGCGCGAGATCCCGGTCGAGCGGATCTATCGCGACGTCCGGCTGCTGCGGCTCTACGAGGGCACCAGCGAGATCCAGCGGCTGATCATCGGCGGCGGCCTGGTGCGGCAGGCGGTGCGCCGGTCGTGACGACCCCCGCGCGGCCAGGACGACCGGGACCGGACCGTGCCTGAGCCCCGGCCGACCGTCGCGATCGTCACCGGGGCGGGCCGTGGGACCGGGGCCGCCACCGCACGGCGGCTGTCCGACGACGGCATGCACGTCGCCGTGCTCGATGTCGACGAGCGGGCCGCGCGGTCCACCGCCGACGCGATCGCCGTCCACGGCGGTGTCGCGGTCGCGGTGGGCGTCGACGTCAGCGACGGCACCGGCGTGATCGACGCCGTCGCGCGGGCCGCGCAGGAGTTCGGCCCACCCACGGTGCTGGTGAACAACGCCGGCATCACCCGCGACGACCCGATCTTCCGGATGACCGACCGGGACTGGGACGCGGTGATCGGGGTGCACCTGCGCAGCGCGTTCCTGATGAGCCGGGCCGTCCAGGACCACATGGTCCGCGCCGAGTGGGGGCGCATCGTGAACCTCTCCTCGACCTCCGCGCTCGGCAGCCGGGGCCAGGCCAACTACTCGGCCGCCAAGGCGGGCCTGCAGGGGTTCACCAGGACCCTCGCGATCGAGCTGGGCCGGTTCGGCGTGACGGCGAACTGCGTGGCGCCCGGATTCGTCGCGAGCGACATGTCCCGCCCCACCGCGGCGTCTCGGCGTCGGCTGGCAGGAGTACCTGCGCGACCGCGCCGCGGCCGTCCCGGTCCGGCGGGCCGGCCGGGTCGACGACGTCGCCGCCCGGCGTACTCACCCTCGCTGTTCTCCCGGACGACGACCCAGCCCAGCTCGGTGGTGTCGGCCTTGCGCAGCGGCGAGTCGACGCCCGGGTGGAAGTGCACCGGGCGGACGTTGGCCCACTGGTCGAAGTTCTGGCAGATCTTCAGCCGCAGGCCCCACAGGCTGACGTGGTCCGGGACGGTCGGCCAGCCGACCGCGCCGAAGTAGAGTGCGTCGAAGTCCTTCAGAGTCTCCAGGCCGTCGTCGTCCATCATCCGGCCGGTCCGCTCGTAGTGCCCGCACCCCCACGGGAACTCGGTCCAGGAGAACGCGAAGCGACCCTCCGAGCGCTCCACCAGCGCGTCCAGCACCGCCCGGCCCGCGGCGACGACCTCCTTCCCGACCCCGTCGGCGGGGATCGCGGCGATCCGGAAGGTGCGTGGGGAGCCGGTCGGCTGGCTGGTCATCGGTGACACTCCTTCGTCGGATCTCGGGCTCCGGCCAGTGAAGTCGTGGGCCACCGGACCGGTCCGATACCGGCTGCCGATGCGGCCGATAGGGACCGCCTATCCGTGCCGGACGGGCCCGGGTGCGGCGTCGCGACCGGTCCGGGGCCTGGGGTGAGCAGCCCGTCCACCGTGGTCGCACCGTCACCCCGGGCCCTCCCCCCGGTGACCTCCCGTGACCGCCTCATCACAATTGAGGAGGGGAGAAATACGACGTAACGGACCGTCGACGTGACACCGATGCTCTGTGCGACAGGCCCTCGCGCCCGGGGGCAACACCGCGAGGAGGCCCCACCTTGAGCATCAACGACCGCGTCTACGAGCTGGCGACCAAGGTCCGTCAGCAGAAAGCCGCCATCGAGACCGAGGAGGCGACCAAGAACGCGTTCGTGATGCCCTTCATCGGCACCGTCCTGGGGTACGACGTATTCAACCCGTCCGAGGTGATCCCCGAGTTCACCGCCGACGTCGGCGTCAAGAAGGGCGAGAAGATCGACTACGCCCTGGTGCACGGCGGCCAGGTGCAGATCCTGGTCGAGGCCAAGAAGGTCGGCCAGCCGCTCAGGCTGGAGCACTCGTCGCAGCTCTTCCGGTACTTCGCGGTCACCAACGCCCGGGTCGCCGTGCTGACCAACGGCGAGGTCTACGAGTTCTACACCGATCTCGACGCCCCCAACAAGATGGACGCCAAGCCGTTCCTCGTCCTCGACCTGGCCGCCGTCGACGTCACCCTGCTGCCCGAGCTCGCGAAGCTGACCAGGGAGTCCTTCGACCTCGACTCGGTGATCAACGCCGCCGGCGAGCTCAAGTACATCGGTCAGATCAAGCGTGCCCTCGCCACCGAGTTCCGCACCCCCAGCACCGACTGGATCAAGTTCTTCGCCTCTCGGGTCTACGAGAAGAACGTGACCTCCAAGGTCCGCGAACAGTTCGAGACACTCGTCCCCAAGGCTGCCACGCAGTTCCTCAACGAACAGGTCAACGCACGGCTCAAGACCGCGCTCGGCGACGACGCCGCAGCCTCCCTCCCGGCGTCGGCCGAACCGGCGCCGGCCACCGCCGTCGATGTCGAGGACGCCGCCCCGGCCGACGAGACCGAGGAGACCAGGTCGACCCGGCTCGTGGTCACCACCGACGAGGAGATCGAGGGCTTCCAGATCGTGCGCGCGATCGTCTGCAGCGAGGTCGCGGTGGAACGGGTCGCGGCGCGCGACACCCAGACCTACTTCGGCGTGCTCCTCGACGACAACAACCGCAGGCCGATCGCCCGGCTCTGGTTCAACCGTGCGCAGAAGTACCTCGGCGTGTTCGACGAGAACAAGAGCGAGACACGCCTTCCCATCGACTCGCCGCAGGACATCTACCACCACGCCGACGCGCTCCGGAAGACGGTCGCGTTCTACCTGAGCTGAGCGGCAGGACGGGCCCGGGGTCTAGCCGAGCCGGGAGGATGCGGCGACACCGCGCCGGCCGCCGTAGGTCAGGTACCGCAGCAGGGTCTCCGCCGGCCCCCGCCGCCCGGCCCGCCCCAGCACATCGGCGACGACGACGGTGCCGATCCAGGTCGCGACGGCGACCGCGGCGGCCGTCGCCGCACCCAGCCGGCCACCGAGGTCGAGCAGCGAGGGCTCGGTCATCACCAGCCACACCGGCGACTGGGCGAGGTAGCAGGTCATGGACCGGCGGCCGCACGCCACCAGCGCGGTCGTCACCGGGCCTCGCCGGTCCCCGATCCGGCCGGCGACGAGCGCGATGACCGCCATGAACGCGAGCCCGCCCGCGATGCCGGTCACGGCGAACACCGCCACCGCGAGGGCGCCGACCGCGGCGCTGCCCGGGCTCCACAGACCGATGGCCTGCAGCGCGACCGGCTGCGCCCCCAGCACGGCGACCGGGAACCCGATCAGCGCGACGCGGCGCAGCAGCGGCACCCGGCGGGCGTCCTCCAGCAGGCGCTGCCGGCCGGCCCAGATCCCGAGCAGCACCGACGGCGCCACCGCCAGTGCGGCGACCGGCAGCACCGGCAGCGCCATAGCGCGCAGCGCCGCGCTGTCGAGGAGGGTCGGCCCGACCGGCAGCGGCACGTCGGCGCCGGCCGCGAACTGGAGCGCGGTGGCGGCGAGCACGCCGACGACCAGTGTCACCCCGGTGACCACCCACAACCGGCGACCCGGCCAGCTCACCGCCCCGGCGAACATCACCGCGAACGCGCCGTAGGCGCCGATGACGTCACCGGCGTAGAGCAGCACCACGTGTGCGACGCCGAACACGACCAGCCAGATCCCGCGCCGGCGGATCAGCCGCCGGGCCCCGGCCGGGTCGCTGTCGGGCCCGGTCAGCCGCCGGGTCATCTGGACGAGGCCGTAGCCGAACAGCAGCCCGAACAGCGGCGCCGCCCGGCCGTCCACGAAGGACGTCAGCAGCCACTGCACGGCGACGTCGGCCGGGCCGCCCCCGGCGGGAGTGGTCAGCGAGTTGCCGCCCGCGTGCAGCATCCGCGAGTGCGCGAGCGCGATGAGCAGCAGCATCACCCCCCGCGCGAGGTCCGGGGCGAGCAGTCTTTCCGAGGCCGGCGTCGGCGCGGTCACGCCGCGAGGTCCTGACATGGACCGGACGGTAGGGCCGCCGGCCGGTGCCGCGGATCGGCCGCGCGGCCCGCGCCCGTCCGACCGAAGTCGGGGTGGCGCCAGCCGTCGGACGGAGCTGATCCGGGCCGGGTCAGAGCGTCATGTCGATGACGACCTTGCCGGACGCGTGGTGCGACTCCACCAGTGCCAGCGCCTCCGCCGCCCGTGCCAGCGGGTAGGTCGCCGTGATGCTCGGATCCAGCACGCCGGTCGTCATCAGCCCGGCGACCTGCTCGATCCCGGCGCGATCCAGCCGGCGGCGGACGAACTCGCCGCCGATCCCGGTCACCGAGCGGTCCCCCACCGAGACGACCGCCCCCGGCGTCGACGCCAGCCGGGTGACCCCGCGCAGGGAGGCACCGCCGACGGTGTCGACGACGCCGTCGAACCCGTCCGGGGCGTGTGCCCGGAGTCGGTCCACGACGTCCCGGGCGGTGTAGTCGACGAAGCCCGCCCCGATCGCCGTCGCGCGGTCCCGCTTGGCGGCGCTGCCGGTGCCGACCACGGTCAGGCCGCGGTCCCGGGCGATCCGCGCGACCGCCGACCCGACACCGCCACCGATCCCGTTCACCAGCAGCGACGCACCGACCGGCAGGGCGAGCTGGTCGAGCACGTCGAGCGCGGTGGTACCGGAGACCGGGATCGTGGCGGCCCAGGTGTCCGGCACCGAGTCGGGGATGCGGGCGGTGGATGCGCCGAACAGCAGGGTCGTGCCCGCGTAGGTGCCCGCACCGGTCAGCGCGAACCCGGCGACCCGGTCGCCGACGCTCAGCCCGGTCACGTCGGCGCCGACCGCGAGGACGGTCCCGGCCGCCTCCATCCCCAGTACCTGGGGGAAGGGCAGGTGGCCGTTCAGCTCGCGGACGTGTCCGGAGCGGAGCAGGTGGTCGAGCGGGTTCACCCCGGCCGCCGCGACCCGGACCAGGACCTCGGCGGGGCCGGGCGCCGGATCGGGCCGGTCGATGAACTCCTGGACGTCGGCGCCGCCGAACGCCCGGTACCCCAGTGCCGTGCTGTGCTCTCTTCCCGGTTCTCTCGTCACCGTCGCGACGCTAGGAGCTGACACCGGTGTCAGGTGCTCGCGGATGTGACGCGCGGAACGTCGGGTTCGATCCGGGGCTCCCGATCGGCAGGCGTCGTGTCGCCCGCCCGGATCAGGGGGGCGACAGCAACCGCATGACCACCCGGGGGAACCCGCCGGACACCCCCGACGTCGGCGACGCCATGGTGAACCCGGCCGCCTCGAACAGCGCCCGGGTGCCGACGTAGGCCATCGTCAGGTCGACCTTGCGCCCGCCGTTGTCGACCGGGTAGCCCTCCACCGCGGGCGCGCCGTGCCCGCGGGCGAACGCCACCGCGCCGTCGAGCAGGGCGTGCGCGATCCCGCGGCCGCGGTGCCCGGCGCGGACCCGGAAGCACCACACCGACCAGACGTCGAGATCGTCGATCCGCGGGATCGTGCGGGACCGGGCGAACGGCAGCTCCGCCCGCGGGGCGACCGCGGCCCAGCCGACGACGTCGTCGCCGTCGTCGTAGGCGAGCACGCCGGGCGCCGGCTCGCGTCCGGTGAGCTCCCGGACGTACTCCCCGCGGGCCCGCCCCACCAGCGACCGGTGCTGCGCCGCCGGGAGCCGGTGCGACAGGCACCAGCAGACGCTCGCGTCCGGGTTCTTCCGCGGGCCGAGCAGGGTCGCGACGTCGTCGAACGAGACCGCCGGACGGACGTCGAAGGGCACCCGGCGAGGATAGGCGTCCGGCCCGGACCCGGCCCGCCGCGACGCGGGACGGCCCGGGCCGCCGGCCTCACTCCGCCCCGTGACCAACCGGGTCGAGCACGTCGGCGAGCCCCATCCGGGTGAGCAACCGGGCCCGCTGCGCCACCGACACCGCACTCACCGGCTCGTCGCCGAAGTCGGAGAAGTCCACCGAGGTGCGGTACGGCCGGCTCCCCCGCGGCAGGCCGACGACCCGGGCGATCTCGTCCGCGACGGCCTGCACGTCCTGCTCCACCCCGGCCGGGAACAGCCCTTCGGTCGCTTCGCCGTTGCGCGCCAGGGTCTCGCCGTAGAGCTCCCGGTAGGCGTCGGCGACCTGCTCGTCGCGCGGCGCGGCGGCGTTCGGGAAGTGCTCCGTGCCCTCGGTGAACGGCCCCGGCGCGACGATCGAGGTCTCGATCCCGTACCGGGCCACCTCCACCGCGACCGACTCGGCGAACGAGTCGAACGCCGCCTTCGCCGCGGTGTAGGGCGCCAGGAACGGCGGGACGACGAAGCTGGTGCCGCTGCCGACCCAGACCAGCAGGCCGGACCGCTGCCGGCGCATGACCGGCAGCACCGCGCGGTTCACCCGCAGCGCACCGACCGCATTGGTGTCGAACGCGCTCAGCACCTGTTCCGGATCGAACGCCTCGGTGATCCCGACGTACAGGTGCGCGGCGTTGTGCACGACCACGTCCAGACCGCCGGACCGTTCGACGACCTGCCCGACGGCCGCGGCCGCCGACGCCTCGTCCAGCACGTCGAGCTCCACCACCCGCAGGTCGTGGCCGTGCTCGCCGGCCCAGCCCTCGAGGTCGGCCGCCCGCGTGCGGTTGCGTACGCGCGGATCCCGCATCGACGCGTACACCGTGTGCCCGCGGGCGGCGAGGGTGCGTGCGGCCAACCTGCCCATCCCGGTTCCGGAACCGGTGATCAGTACCCGAGCCATCGTGGTGGCCCTCCTTCTTCTCGTGCGGGGGTCCTCAGACCATTCCGCCGTTGACGTAGAGCACCTGGCCGTTGATCCAGCGGCCCGCTCCCGCGAGCAGCGAGACGACCTCGGCGATGTCGCCGGGCGTGCCGAGCCGCTCCAGCGGGTTGAGCTTCGCCATCCGGGCGACGACCTCGTCGGACTTGCCGTCGAGGAACAGCTCGGTCGCGGTCGGACCGGGTGCGACCGCGTTGACGGTGATGTCCCGGCCGCGCAGCTCCTTGGCCAGGATGAGGCTGAGCGCGTCGACCGCGCCCTTCGACGCGGCGTACGCGGCGTAGGTCTCCAGCGCGAGCTTCTTCACCGAGGTGGAGAAGTTGACGATCGCGCCACCCGGCCTGACCTGCCGGGCCGCGAGCTGGTCCACCACGAAGGTGCCGCGGACGTTCGTGCGGTGCATGCGGTCGAAGGCGTCGAGATCGAAGTCGGCCAGCGGGCCGAGGATCATCACCCCGGCGGCGTTCACGACCACGTCGACCCCGCCGAAGCGGTCGGTGGCCTCGCCGAACAGCGCCGCGACCGACGTCTCGTCGGCGACGTCGACCCGGACCGCGTGCGCCCGGCCGCCCTTCGCCTCGACGGCGGCCACCGTCTCGGCCGCCGACCGGTCGTCGCTGCGGTACCCGACGACGACCGCCAGCCCGTCGGCGCCGAGCCGCTCGGCGACCTCGCGGCCGATCCCGCGCGAGCCCCCGGTCACGATCGCGACGCGGGTCGTCAGATGGTTCTCGGTCATCACATCTCCTTGTTGTCAGCGACCACGCTTCCGTGTGGCCGCTGGAAACGTTACCAACGAAAACAGAAAAGCGGTACCGTTGACCTCATGAACGTGGAGCAGGCACCCCCGGCGCCGGCACGACCGGAGACGGCCGGCCGCCGGGAGGCGATCGAGACGGCCGCCCTGGAACTCCTGGACTCCGAGGGTCCGGACGCCGTCACGACGCGGGCGGTCAGCGCGAAGGCCGGTGTCCGGCCGATGACCATCTACCGGCTCTTCGGCGACATGGACGAGCTGGTCCGGGCCGCCACGGCGCGCGGCTTCGACCGGTACATCGCCGCGAAGCACGATCTCCCGCCGACCGACGACCCGGTCGACGCGCTGCGCGCGGGATGGGACCTGCACGTCGGCTACGGGCTCGACCACCCGCAGGTCTACGCCGTGGCCTACGGCCGGTACACCCCCGGCGTGCCGCAGCCGGCGCTGGACGCCGCCGCGCGGATCCTGCGGACCCTCGTCGAACGGGTCGCCGAGGCCGGCCGGTTGACCCAGGACGTGGACCGGGCCGCGCAGGTCATCCACTCGGCAGGCTGCGGGGTGACGCTCACCCTGATGGCGCTGCCCGCCGACCAGCGGGACATGTCCGTCTCGGTGACGTGCCGGGAGGCGGTGCTCGCCGCCGTCACCACTGGCGCCACCCCGCAGTCCGGCCGGGACGTCGCGCGGCACGCGGTCGCGCTGTCCCGGCTACTGCCCGACGACGCGACGTTCAGCCCCGGCGAGCGGCTGCTGCTCGACGAGTGGCTGGCCCGGCTGTCCTGATCACCGGGTCGCCGGCTGCGGGACGGGCGACTCGCTCGCACCCGTCCCGGCGACCGGGAACCGGGGCAGCGTGGCCAGCAGCACGGCGGCGAACACGAGGAACCCGAGCGACACGATCAGCGGCAGGCCGTAGCCGCCGGTGGCGGCCCGCAGCTCGGCCAGCAGCAGCGGCCCGGCGCCGATCCCCAGCGTGAACGCCGCGTACAGCATCCCGAAGATCCGGCTGTAGTGCGTGATGCCGTAGTAGCGCGCGGTGATGTAGCCGAGCAGATCGACCTCCGCGCCCAGCGCCAGGCCGATGCCGACCGCGGCGGCCGCCGCGAAGCCGGGCCCGCCGACGAGCAGCACGAGATAGCCGAGCGAGGCGAGCACGAGCACGCCGATCCCGACGTACGGGGCGAAGAACCGGTCCACGAGCAGGCCGACGCCGAGCCGGCCGACGATGATGGCGATACCGATCAGGCTCGCGGTCGCCGCGGCGGAGCCGGCGTCCACACCGGAGTCGCGCAGCAGCGGCACCAGGTGCGAGGTCATCCCGCCCACCGCCAGCGACAGGGTGAGGAAGACCAGCGACAGCCGGACGAACAGCGAGGTCCGGACCACCGACCAGACCGACCCGCGGATCACCGTCGCCGGGATGCCCGGGCCGGTCGATGCCGGTCCGCCGGCCCGGTCCCCCCGGCCCGGCATCAGCAGCAGCACCAGCAGCGCGCCGACCAGGGTGACGATGCCGAGGATCTGGTACCCGGCTCGCCAGTTCTCGGCGATCGTGGTGCCGAGCAGCCGCGGCGCCAGGAAGGCGACCACGCCGCCACCGGCGAAGGTGACCCCGAGCGCGATGCCGCGCCTGCGGTCGAACCGCTCGTTGATGACCCGGCTGAACGACACCGCGGTCGACGCGGACGCCAGCAGGTACATCGAGGCGAAGAGGGCGGCGTACCCGAGGAACGACCCGCCGTTCAGGCTGAGCAGCAGGAACGACGCCGCGAGCGCGACCAGCGACAGCGAGGCCGGTACCCGCGCACCGAACCGGTCGACGACGACGCCGACCAGCGGGGCGGTCAGGATCAGGATCACCGACCCGATCAGCGGGAGCGAGGTGAGCTCGGCGCGGGTCCAGCCGAACTCGGCCTCGAGCTCGGGGATGAACAGGCCGTTCGTGTAGAACGGCAGCACGACGATGCTGGTGGCCGTGCCGATCGTCGCGGCGCTGAGTGCGCGCCAGTGCCGCCGGAACTCGGACCCTGGTGCAGACGTGTCGACTGTGGACATGTGACGGGGACCCTCTCGACTCTGAACGGGGAACAGCGACGGAATCTCGTGGCGCTACAGGGCCACGAAGACCAGGACGGACAGCACCGGGGCGACGAGGATCATGCTGAAGCCCCAGATCAGCAGGGCGCGGAACAGCCGCGGCGCGCTGCCCTTCGGCGCCGCGGCGACGGTGAGCGCACCGACCGAGGAGAACGGGCTCGCGTCGACCAGCGTCGAGGACAGGCAGATGGCGATCACCAGCCCGACCGCGCCCAGGCCGCCGTCGGCGATCAGCGGGACCGCCAGCACCACCGCGGTGCCGATGGTGGCCGTGCTGGACGCGAAGGCGGACACCAGCGCCGCACCGAAGCAGACCAGCAGGGCCGCGACGACCGGCGAGCCGACGCCGGCGAGCCCCTCGGCGACCCGGTCGAAGGTGCCCGCGCGGGTCATCACCGCGATGTAGGTGACGAGCCCGCAGATCAGCAGCAGCACGTTCCAGTTGATGCCGTCCATCGCGTCCGGGCGGGGGAACAGCAGGTGCAGCAGCAGCGCCACGGCCAGCGCGAGCGCACCGAGGTCCAGCTCCAGGGCCACCGAGCCGAGCAGCACGAACAGGAAGCCGGCCAGCGTGGCCGCCACCGCCAGGTCGATCGGCCGGCGCGGCGGCAGGTCGACCGGGTCGAGCGAGCCGCCCGGACCGGCGGAGTCGGCAGAGCCGAGGGGGTCGGCGGAGTCGGCAGAGCCGAGGGGGCCGGCGGGGCCGGCCGGACCGGCGGGGCCGGCCGGACCGACCGCCGCGGGCACCGGACGGGCCGTCCGCCGCCGGGCCCGCAGCCCCTCGAACACGATCACCGACGCCGCCAGCACCAGGTTCGCCGCCAGCACCCCGGCGAACAGCGCCGCCGGCTGCGGTTCGAGCCCGTTGTCCCGCATGCTCTGGTTCGCGATGGCCGCCAGGATGTTCAGCGGCGAGAAGCTGCCGCCGCAGACCCCCAGGATGACCATGAGCCCGGCGACGAACGGGCTGATCCCGCAGGACCGGCCCAGCCGGATCCCGATCGGGGCCAGCATCACGACGGCCACCTGGGCCGGGGCGCCGAAGGCGGTGATCACGGCGGCCCCGGCGAACAGGCCCGTCGGCACCGCGACGGCGCGCCCGCGGACCGCCCGCGCGGCGACGCCGATCACCCACTCCATCGTCCCGTTGCTGTTGGCGACCGAGAACAGGTAGGTCACCCCGAGGATCAGCAGGAACAGCGACGCCGGGAACCCGGCCAGGATCTCGGTCGTGCTCTCCCCCATGGCGAACCCGCCGAGGGCGAAGGCGGCCAGCAGGCCGAGGACCCCGATGTTGGCGCGGGTGGTCGTCCCGAGGACGAACACCGCGACGAGCAGGAGACCGGCGAGCACATCGATGTGCATGGACGTCAACGTCCTTCCTCGACCACTCTGAGTTTGTACGTATACGGAGTGATTGGGAAATCTACGGAGCTTTCACCTGCTCGTCAACGACCGAACGGAATAGTTGGTGTAGCTACCATGAGTAGTTCCGGGCGGCCGGCGGCCGCCACACCCCGGCCCGCTCCAGATGCGGCAGCACCTCGCGCAGCCGGGCCACCTCGGACGGCGCCCACAGCGGGAAGGTGAGCATGTAGTTCGCCAGGCCGGTGTCGCGATAGGACTGGATCAGCTGCTCGGCGACGTCGGCCGGGCTGCCCACCAGCATGCGCGCCCCGGCCGCCAGGCCGATCCGCCTGGCGACCCGGTCGACGTCGTCACCGAAGTCCTTGCGGTAGGACTGGCTGCCCGCGAGGAAGGTCCGCGCCCAGCCGCGGGCCGCGTCCAGGTCGACCTGGGCGGAGATCCACTCCAGCTTCTCCTTGGCGGCCTCGGTGGTCGAGTCCAGGACGACGCCGATCGACCCGACGATGCCCACCGAGCCCGGCTCCCGCCCGGCCTCGGCGACCCGGTCGGCGACCTGCCGGACCGTCGCGCGGACCTTCTCCTGGTCGTCGACCACCGCGTAGAAGGCGTAGTCGGCGTGCTGGGCCAGGAACGCCTGGCCGGCCGGCGACACCCCGGCGTTGAAGATCAGCGGGGAGTCCTGCACCGGATAGGGGCCGCGCGGGGTGCCGCGCAGCGTGTGCTGCCGGCCCTCGAACTCGATCGGGCTCCCCTTCGCCCCCCACAGCGCGCGGACCGCCTGCAGCGTCTCGGCCACCGCGGCGTACCGGTCGTCGTGCTCGCCGATCTCCATCCCGAACAGCTCGGCCTCGGAGCCCTTGGAGCCGGGCACGATGTTCCAGCCCCACCGGCCGCCGCTGAGCACGTCGAGATTGGCGCCGAGCCGGGCCAGCACCACCGGCGACAGGTAGCGGGCGTGCATGGTCGTGACCACGCCGATGTGCTGCGTCGCGGACATCACGATGGGCGCCCAGATCGGCGCCGACACGCACGGCTCGCCGTGCCCGACGCGGGCGTTGTGCTCGCCGTGGTGGGTGTAGCCGTCGGCGAAGAACACGAAGTCGACGCCGGCCTCCTCCGCGGTGCGGGCCAGCTCGACGTGCGTGTCGACGTCGAGCACGTCCGGGTTCGCCTCGGCGATCGTCCGGGACGTCACGAACGGCGACGGCGAATTCGGCCACATCAGGCCGAAGCGCATCGTCCCGTCGTGCAGGCGGGGCTTCGGGGTGCGGCGCCCGGTGGCGAGCGGGCGGGCTGTGGTGGACATCGGCTGCTCCTTCGTCGGGGGGTTCATCGGGGCCAGACCTGCCGCAGGACGCGCAGCGTGTTGCCGCCCGCCACCTTCTGCAGGTCCTCGTCGGCGTAGCCGCGGGCGACCAGCGACGCCAGCAGGTTGCGCATCGCCTCGGTCGGGTCCTCGACGCCCTCCACGTGGGACACCGGATCGGGGACCGGGTTGGTGACGCCGGTGCGGCTGATCGCGTCGTCGGCGGGCGGCCCGGCCGGATCGGCGTTGCGGAAGACCATCGGCATCGCCTCGTGGAACGCCGAGTGATCGGCGTAGATGGTGTCCGGGCCGAACGTCACGTGGTCGATGCCGAGCAGGTCCACGCAGTACTCGAAGTGGTCCAGCACCGACTCGATCCGCTGCTTCGGGTGCTGCGGGGACACCGTCGACCGCGGCGCGGCCTCGATCCCGATCACGCCACCGGAGTCCGCGATCGCGCGCAGCACCACGTCCGGCTTCATCCGCTCCGAGCCCCACACGCCGCGCGCACCGGCGTGCGTGGCGACGACCGGGGTCTCGGAGACCTCGCAGGCCTGCAGGCTGGTCCGGTCCCCGGCGTGCGAGACGTCGATCAGCATGCCGAGCTGGTTCATCCGGCGGACCGCGGACCGGCCGAACCGGGTGAGCCCGCCGTCGCGGTGCTCCTTCAGGCCGCCGCCCAGGCCGTTGGCGTCGCTGTAGACCAGGCCCATCTGCCGGATGCCGAAGCCGTAGAGCATGTCCAGCCGGTCCAGCTCGTTCTCGATCATGGTGGCGGACTCCAGCCCGAGCACCATCGCCACCCGCCCGTCGCGCTGCGCGGCGAGGATGTCCTCGACGGTCGTCGCGAGCACGACGAAGTCCTGCTTGGCCAGGTCGGCGAGCCGCAGCCCGATCTCGTGCACGGTGTCCGACCACTTCCAGCCGTGCGCGCTGGTCACGCAGCCGGTGGGGCCGTTGAGGTTGTCGAACACGGCCGTCAGGCCCGAGCGGCTCAGCCCCTCGTAGCCGACCTCGACCCGGCCGTCGCGGCAGTACGCGGCGATCTCCGACGGTCGGGACGGGTAGACGGTCACGTGGTCGTGCAGGCTGATCACCGGGTGCTCGGCGAGGAGCCGGTCGAACCGGGCGCGCCCGGCGTCGTCGAGCTCGACGACGTACTCACCGACCCGGTTGCGCTGCGGGACCAGGTCGTAGCGCCGGAAGTCCTCGCCGGGCCGCAGGTAGTCGAAGGAGCGGTAGCCCCGGTAGCGGGTCGTCGCGGGCTGGGTCATGCGATCTCCTGTCCGATCGGCGCCGGCCACTCGGCCGGCCGGAGGTTGTCGTGGGTGAAGGACCGGCGATCGGACTCCAGCTCGGTGAGCTGCCCGTCCAGCCGGGCGAGGTGGTGCGCCGGCAGGCCGTGCGCGGCGGCGGCCCGGCGCAGGTCGGCCAGCTCGGTGTGCGCCTCGGTGCGCCGCCCGCGCACGGCGATGTCCCGGAACGGGCCGACCCGGACCTTCGTCACCCCGCGCTGCCAGGCGACGAGATCGTCCAGGCAGCCGCCGGGATCGTCGGCCAGCCGGGCCGGGTCGAAGTAGCCGAGATCGCGCAGCGTGACGCCCTCGGCGGCGGCGATCGCGCGGACCTCCGCGGCGACGGCGAGCATCAGGTCGCGGTGCCGGTCGATCACGTCCGCGGTGTCCGCGTCGACCAGGGCGGTCAGCGTGTACATCGCGGCGAGCACCCGCTTGGACCAGATCAGTCCGCGCACGTCGTCGGTGGTCTGCACCACCTCCGGCAGCAGCGCCGCCAGCGCGGCGGCCCGGCGGCCCGGGCCGCCGCCGGGCTCGCCGACGACCAGCCGGGTCACGCCGCCGCTGCGCACCGTCCCGGGCCCGACGACGTCCGCGGCGATGTCCACGAACGCGCCGAGCACCCGGTCCGGCCCGACCACCCCGGCGAGCACGTCGGAGTTGCCGCCGTTCTGGCAGGACACCAGGTGGCCGTCGGCGGTGAGCCGGGGTGCCACCCAGCCGGCCGCGGCCAGGGGTTCCTGCGACTTGACCGCGAGCAGCACGGTCGTGCAGCGCACCCCGGTGAGCGGGTCGGCGGGATCGACCACGGCGGCCGGGCGGACGGTGGTGGCGGTGCCGTCGGCGCCGGTCACGGTGATCCCGCGGGCGGCGATCGCGTCGCGGTGCGCGGTGTCCCGCTCGACCACCGTCACCTCGGCGCCGGCCAGGGTGAGGTGCAGGGCCAGCGTGCCGCCGACGGCCCCGCACCCCACGACCGTCACCGCGGTCATCCGGCCCGCCAGAGGCCGGACAGCAGCAGGCCGTTGGTCGCGTCCAGCTCCACGCCCTGCACCCGCGGGTTGGCCGCCATCGGCAGGATCAGCTCGTGGATCGGGATGTTGTAGCCGCGGTCCAGGATCATCCCGCTCGCCTCGTCCACCAGCTCCTGGCGGCGGTCCTCGTCGGTCGCCTGCCGCTGCGCGGTCAGCACCGCGTTGAGCTCGTCGTCACCGCGGTAGATCTGCGACTCGAGCACACCCGGATCGGCCCGGGTCAGGCCGGACATGCGGGCGTCGAAGTCCAGGTTGCGCTGTCGCTCGGTGCCCACCGCCAGCGGCACCGGCTCGAGGTTCATCTCGATCCCGATCTCGCCGTACTGCTGGCGCATCAGCTCCAGCAGCGGCACGTAGAGCAGGTAGATGGGGGTGAAGTACATGACGTCGAAGCTCGCCCGCTGCCCGTCGCGGACCCGGACGCCGTCCGGGCCGGGGACCCAGCCCGCCTCGTCGAGGGCCTGCGTCGCCCGGGCGGCGTCGAACCCGAGCCGGTCCGCCATGTCGGTGTACATCGGGGTGGTGCTGGACAGCACGGCGGTCGACGGGACGTCGGTGACGTCGAGCGCGGTCGGCACCACCACGGCGCGGTCGAACCCGACCTGGAGGGCCTCGCGGATCGCCGGGTCGTCCAGCGGCGCCCGGTCGGCGTTGACGAACAGGCTGTTGGTGAACCCGGGGTTCGGCCGCAGCACCGGCGTCATCCCGGCGGCCTCGGCCTGCGCGATGTCCTGCGGCTGCATCTCGACGGTGAGGTCGATCTGGTTCGACAGCAGGCTGCCGAGCCGGACCGAGGCGTCCGGGAACTGGCGGAACTCGACGGTGTCGAGATGCGCCTCGCCCTGGTTGGCGAAGGCGGCGGGCGCCCAGGCGTACCCGTCCCGGCGGGCCAGCTCGACCCGCTGCCCGGACACGAAGTCGGTCAGCGTGAACGGGCCGGTCCCGACGATGCCGCCGCGGCACCGGTCGTCCGGCGTGCCGGCCAGGGTGGCGGCGCCGACGATCCCGAGCGACGGCGTGGACAGGCCCTGCAGCAGCTGCGCGTCCGGCTCGGCGAGCGCGATGGTGACCCGGTCCGGGGCGTCGACCGTCACCTCCTGCACGTTGCGCAGGTAGGGGCCGGCGACGATCGCCCGGGCGCCCATCTCCAGGACGGCGTCGATGTTGCCCTTCACGACCTCGGCGGTCAGCGGCGTGCCGTCGCTGAAGGTGACGTCGTCGCGCAGGTCGAAGGTGTAGCTGCGGCCGTCCGGGCCGACCGTCCACTCGGCCAGCCACGGCTCGATCCGCCCGGTGTCGGTGTCCTGGTGCACCAGCGAGTCGGTGACCTGGCGGGTGATGGACAGCATCGCCCGCTGCTGGAGCTGGTGCGGGTCGATGCAGCCGGGATCGACCGGCGTGCCGATCACGGCGGTGCCGCCGCGGACCGGCTCGCCGCCGGCCGGACCGGCCGGCCCGGCCGCGCCGGCACAGCCGGTGAGCAGCATCGCGATCGCGAGTGCGGTGGCGGCCAGTACCGGCCGCCGTCGGGTACCGATGATCATCGGGGGTCCTCGTCTGCTGGGGTGAGGAGCCGCCGGCCGGGGATGGCGCCGACGAGCTCGCGGGTGTACGCGGTGCGGGGATCGGTGAGGACGTCGGCGGCGGTCCCGGTCTCGACGGCCCGGCCGTGCTGCATGACCAGCACCCGGTCCGAGACCTGCTGGACCACGCCGAGGTCGTGGCTGATGAACAGGTAGGTGAGGCCGAGCCCGGTCTGCAGCTCGCGCAGCAGGTCCAGGATCTGGGCCTGGATCAGCACGTCCAGCGCGGAGACCGCCTCGTCGAGCACGACGACCTCCGGCCGCACGGCCAGCGCGCGGGCGATCGCGACCCGCTGCCGCTGCCCGCCGGAGAGCTCCCGGGGGTGCGCGGCCGCGGTGGCCGCGGGCAGCCCGACCTGGTCGAGCAGCTCGCGTACCCGCGCGGACCGCTCGGCCCGGGTGCCGATCCGGAAGCCGTCCAGCGGCTCGGCGATGGAGCGGCCCACGCTGAACCGCGGGTCCAGCGAGGCGTACGGGCTCTGGTAGACCATCTGCAGCCGCCGGCCCCGGTCGCGCCCGGTCCCGGAGACCGGTTCCCCGGCGAGGCGGACCTCGCCCGCGGTGGGCCGTTCCAGGCCCATCACGATCCGGGCGACGGTGCTCTTGCCCGAGCCGGACTCGCCGACGATCGCGAACGTCGAGCCGCGCGGCACGCCGAACGACACGCCGTCCACCGCCCGCACCGAGCGGGCGCCGCCCGCGGTGCGCGGCAGCGCGAAGTCCTTGGTCAGCCCGCGCACCTCGAGCAGGTCCGGGTTGTCCACCGGCGGGCGCCGGACCGCGGCCGGCGCCGCGGCGACCAGCCGGCGGGTGTAGTCCTCCCGCGGGCGCAGCAGCACGTCCGCGCTGGTCCCGGCCTCGACCACCCGGCCGTCGTTCATGACGACCACCCGATCGGCCCGGTCGGTGGCCACGCCGAGATCGTGGGTGATCATCAGGACCGCCGTGCCGTGCCGGGCCCGCACCTCCTCGATGTGGTCGAGGATGCGCCGCTGCACGGTCACGTCCAGTGCGCTGGTCGGCTCGTCGGCGATCACCAGGCGCGGCCGGCAGGCGAACGCCATCGCGATCAGCACCCGCTGCCGCATACCGCCGGAGAGCTGGTGCGGGTACTGCCGGGCGCGGGCCGCCGGCTCGCTCAGCCCGGCGTCCGCGAGCAGCGCGACGGCCGCCTCCCGGGCCTGCGCCCGGCCGGCCGCGCCGTGCGCCCGCAGCACCTCGGCGATCTGGTCGCCGACCCGCAGGACCGGGTTCAGCGAGTTCATCGGGTCCTGCGGCACGTGCCCGATCTGCGAGCCCCGGACCTGCCGGAACTCCTTCTCGGTCGCCCGGGCGAGGTCGCGCCCGGCGAACCGGATGCGGCCGTCGTCGATCCGGCCGCCGGCCGGCAGCATCCCGGTGATCGCGGTCGCGACGGTGCTCTTGCCGGAGCCGGAGCCGCCGACCAGCGCGACGACCTCGCCCGGCTGCACCGTCAGGTCCACGCCGTGCACGACCGCGGTCCGGCCGTAGGACACCCGCAGCCCCTGCACGGTGAGGATCGGGCCGGTTCCCGCGGCGGCGGGATCGGTACGCGGGTCCGTGGCCGCCGTCATCGACGTCCTCCTTCGACCGAGTGGGCGAGCTGGTTGACCGTCAACGTCACGACCGCGATGACCAGGCCGGGCATCGCCGACATCCACCAGGCCGTGCCGAGGAAGCCGCGGCCCGCCGACACCAGCGAGCCCCATTCGGGCGCGGGCGGCGGGGTGCCGAAGCCGAGGAAGCTGAGCGTGGAGATCGCGAGCAGCGCGGTGCCGAACTCCAGCGTGGCCAGCACCAGCACCGGGCCGAGGGTGTGCGGCAGGACGTGCCGGCGCAGCACCGACGCGCGGCCGAACCCGGCGGACCGGGCGACCTCGACGAAGGCCATCGAGCGGATCCGCAGCACCTCGCCGCGGACCAGCCGGGCGAACGCCGCGGTGCTCACCACCCCGACCACGACCGCGACGTTCACGGTGCCGAAGCCCAGCGCGGAGACCAGTGCGAGGGCGAGCAGCAGCGGCGGGATCGCCAGCACCACCTCGAGCAGCCGCATCACCGCGGCGTCCACCACGCCGCCGAGGAAGCCGGCGACCAGCCCCAGCGCGGTGCCCGCGACCAGGGCGATCGCGACCGCGATCGCGGCGCTGCCGAGCGAGGCGCGGGCGCCGTGCACGATCCGGGCGAACTGGTCGCGGCCGAGCTGGTCGGTGCCGAACCAGTGCCGTCCGCTCGGCGGCTGGAGCCGGTCGGCCGGCACGGCGAGCTGCGGGTCCACCGAGGTGAACAGGGTCGGGAAGAAGGCCGCGGCGAAGGCGAGCAGCAGCACCGCCACGCCGACCGCGGTCAGTGCCCGCGGCCGGCGGCCGCGGCGCGGGCCCGCGGTCGCCGCGAGCGCCGGATCGGTGGCCGGGGTCGGCGCGGCCGTCGCCGGGGCGCTCATCGGCCGGCCCCGGAGGTGAGCCGCACCCGCGGGTCGAGCACCGGGTACAGCAGGTCGACGAGCAGGCCCGCCAGCACGTACACCACCGCGCCGACGACGACGAGCCCCTGGATGACCGGGATGTCCTGCAGGTCGACGGCGTCGACGGTGACCCGGCCCAGCCCGGCGCGGGAGAACACCGTCTCGATCACCACGGCGCCGGCGACGACGTTGCCGACCAGCAGGCCGAGCATCGTCACCGGCGGGACGAGCGCGGTGCGGGCGGCGTGCCGGACGTGCACGGCGACCGGGCCGAGGCCCTTCATCCGCGCGGTCTCCACGAACGGCTCGGCCAGCGACTCCCGCATGCTCGCGATGAGCATCTGGGTGTACATCGCCCCGGCCGGCAGGGCCAGGGTCACGCTCGGCAGCACCAGCCCGGCCGGGCCGGCGTCGCCGACCGAGGGGAACCAGCGCAGCTGGAAGCTGAACACGGTGAGCAGCACCAGCCCGACCCAGAAGGTGGGGACCGAGATCCCGACCGCGGGCAGACCGATCAGCACCCGGCGCGCCACCCGGCCGGGGACCGCGGTGGCGACCAGGGCGAACAGCGTGCCGGCCAGCACCGCACCGCCCAGCGCGGTGGCGGCGAGCAGCAGGGTCGGCGGCAGCGCGCCGCCGATCACCTCGGTCACCGGGACGCCGGTGCGCACCGACACCCCGAGGTCGCCGGTCGCCAGCCCGCGCAGCTGCTCGCCGTACTGCACGGGGAGCGGGCGGTCCAGCCCGTACTCGGCGCGCAGCGCGGCGACCTGCTCCGGCGGGACGTCGGCGCCCTCGCCGGTGCCGCCGAGCCGGGCGACGACCGCGTCGCCGGGCAGCCACCAGAGCATCAGGAAGGTCAGCGAGAACGCCGCCCAGATCACGAACAGGCCCTGCAGGATCCGCGACCCGAGGTAGCGGACCCGGGGGTCAATGGCGGGCCACGAAGTCGCGGATCTCATCCGCCACCTCCACCGGGTACTCGCGGTGCGGCCAGTGACCGGACCGGTTGATCATGTGCAGGCGCAGCGCGTCGACGTGCGGCTGCATCACGTCGAACAGGTCCAGGGCGTCCGACGACCGGGTGGTGGGGTCCCCGACCCCCCACAGGATCAGGGTCGGCTTGCGGTGCCCACCGCCGATGAACCACTTGAGGACCTGGTTCTTGAGCACCTCGAACTCGGCGTACATCTCCTCGGCGACCCGCGTGAACGCGGTCCGGGCCTCCTGCGACTTGGGCAGGGCGGAGATCTCGGCGCGGGACGCGACGAACTCGTCGGTGAGGTGCTCGAAGGTCGAGGACATGATGCGCAGATCGGTCGGCACGTCGCCGGTCATCGTCTGTGCGTAGGTCTTGTGGGTGAGGGTTCCGGGCACCCCCTCGGCCGGGTACTTCACCGAGATCGTCGCGCTGTTGACGATGACCAGCCGGGCGCAGAGATCGGGGTTCTCCAGCGCGATCCGGGAGGCCACGAAGGCTCCGCGGGACTGCCCGCCGAGGGTGGCGCCGGTGATCCCGAGGGACCGGACGAACGCGGTCGCGTGCGCGACCACCGCCGACATCCGGTAGTCGTCGTCGGTCCGGGGATTGTCGGTCATGCCCTGGCCGAGGCGGTCCACCACGACCACCCGGTGCCCGGCCGCGACCAGCACGTCGATCATCTCGTCGCGCCAGGTGTCCGCGCCGCCCGCACCGAACTCGCCGCCGTGGAACAGCACGATCGGATCGCCGGTGCCCTCGTCCTTGTACCGCGTCCGGTAACCGTCGACGGTGGTGTACTTCCAGTCGCTCATCGCTGGGGCGTCCTCTCGGGGGTTCATCCGTTGTTGCGCGGCAGCGCGAACCGGCCGGCGCTGCCGCCACCGTCGACGCTGAGCAGCGCCCCGGTGACGTACCCGGCCTCGGCCGAGCACAGGAACTCGATCGCGGGCAGCACGTCCGCGGTCGTCGCGGTGCGCCCCCACGGGATCGTCGCGGCGATCGCCGCCGCGTACTCGGGGGTGACGAACTCCCCCATGCCCGCGCGCCGGCCGTGGTCGACGAAGCCGGGCGAGACCAGGTTGACCGTGATCCGGTGCTCGGCGAGCTCCAGGCAGGCCACCCTGGCGAGCATCTCCAGGCCCGCCTTCGACGCCGAGTACGGACCGGCGCCGCGCCGCGCGGACCGGGCCGCGAAGCTGGTGACGCAGCAGATCCGGCCGCCGTCGCCCTGCCGGACCATCTGCCGGGCGGCCGCGCGCAGCACGTGGAAGGTGCCGTCCAGGTTGGTCCCGACGACCCGTCGCCACTCGGTGTCGGGCATGTCCAGCAGCGGGGTGCTGCTGGCGACGCCGACGTTGCTCACGCACACGTCGAGCCGGCCGAGCCGGGCGACGACCTCGTCGAACGCGGCGGACACCGACGCCGGATCGGCGACGTCGGCGGTCACCGCGACCGCGTCGGCGCCGGTGCCGACGAGCTCGGCCGCGGCCGCGGTCACCCGGCCGGCGTCGACGTCGAGCAGGGCGACCCGATCGCCCCGCGCCGCGAACCGATCCGCGACCGCGCGCCCGATGCCGGCTCCGGCCCCGGTCACCAGCACCACCCGGGCCCCGTCCGCTGTCATGTGAACTCCGTTCGCCTGCCAATTGTTCGTGTACGTAGCGATGTGGACAGTATGGGCAGGCCACCAGGTCGTCAACAGGCTCCTAGCGACTTACCAGGGCCGTAACAATTAATTCGTACACGAACAACATGCTAGTCTCGGCGGGTGTCGTCGCAGTCATCCGGCAGTGCCGGCCCCGCGGGCGCCCTGCTCCACGAGCTGTTCGCCGCGGACGTCGGGTTCCTCCTGCGCACCGCCAAGAGCGCCGTGCAGACCGCCCAGGCCCGGTACGCCGGCGGGCCCGCGGAGCTCACCCCGGCCCAGTTCTCGGTGCTGTTCGCGGTGGTCCGGGTCCCGGGGGCGACGCTCGGGCAGGTGTGCGAGCTGGCCTCGCTCAGCCCGGCGACGAGCAGCGTGCAGCTGGCCCGCCTCGCCCGGGAGGGCAAGGTGGTGGCGGTGGCCGGCGAGCAGGACCGCCGCCGCGCCTTCCACCACGCCACCGCCCCGGCCGCGCGGGAGGTCGAGCGCTACCTGGAGCGGCTGCACGCCGCCGAGGAGGCGATGCTCGCGGTGCTCGACCCGCCGGCCCGGGACCGGCTGCTGACCCATCTCGACCGCACCGCGTTCAGCGACCGCGGCCGGCACGCCGGCACCCTCGACGGGACCCCGGAGGCGGCGTCCGCCGTGCGCGAGACGCACGCGTTCGGCCGGCTCGTCCGGGTCGGGCTGCAGCGGTACGGATCGGCCTGGACCGCCCGCGCCGGCACCCACACGCCCAGCGCGCACGCGCTGCTGCGGGTGGTCGACGCCCGGCCGGACCGCCCGCAGCGGGAGGTCGGGGACGGTCTCGCGATCGACGCGACGTCGGTGGCCGGGCTGGTGTCCCGGCTGCGCCGCAAGGGCCTGCTCACCGTCCGCACCGGACCGGACGACCGCAGGCAGCGGCTGCTCGCGCTGACCCCGCAGGGCCGGGAGCTGCTGGTGCGGTCGGAGGCGCTGCGCGCCGAGATCGAGGCCGACCACCTGCGCCCGCTGGACGCCGCGGCGACCCGGGACTTCCTGCGGCTGCTCGCCCGGGTCGTCCTGCGCTGACCCTCGGCACGCAGCGAGGGGCCCACCGTCGTGCCGGACGGTGGGCCCCTCGCTGCGCGGGGAGCGGACTACAGCGCGACGGTCACCGACTTCACCCGGGTGTAGCTGAGCAGCTCGTCGAGCCCCTCCTCGGTGCCGGTGCCCGAGTTCTTCCAGCCGCCGTAGGGCAGGCCGAGGTAGTGCGGACCGGCCGTGTTGATCCACACGAAGCCGGTCTCCAGCGCCCGCGCGACGCGATGGGCCCGCCGGACGTCGTCGGTGAACACGCTGCCGGTCAGGCCGTAGCGGACGCTGTTCGCCAGCGCGACCGCCTCGGCCTCCTCGGTCCAGCGCAGCACCGTGAGGACCGGGCCGAAGATCTCCTCGTTCGCCACCCGGTGGTCGGGGCGCACGTCGTCGAGCACCGTGGGCGCGACGAACAGGGCGTCCCCGGCCCCCTCCGGCGGCCCGCCGCCGGTGACCACCCGGGCCCCCTCGGCGCGGGCGGTGGCGAGGTAGCCGAGCACCCGGTCGTACTGGGTGCGGTTGACCAGGGTGCCCTGCACCGCCGCCGGGTCCAGCGGCGGCCGGTACTCCCGGTCGGCGAGCAGCCGGGCGATCCGGGCGACCAGCTCGTCGGCGACCGAGGCGTGCACGAGCAGCCGCGAGGTGGACCCGCAGGACTGGCCGGACCAGGTGAAGTTCATCCCGCGCACGGCGGCCTCGGCGACCTCGTCGAGATCGGCGTCCGGGAAGGCGATCAGCGCGTTCTTGCCGCCCAGCTCCAGGGTGACCGCCTTGACCGCGACCTCGGCCGCGGCGCGCTGGATCGCCCGGCCCACCGGCTCGCTGCCGGTGAAGCCGATCCGGAACACGTCCGGATGCCGGACCAGCGCGTCCGGCACCTCGACGCCGTCGCCGACGACGATGTTCACCACCCCGGCCGGCAGCACGTCCCGGCAGACCTCGGCGAGCAGCAGCGCCGACAGCGGCGTCGCCTCGGCCGGCTTGAGCACCACCGTGTTCCCGGCGACCAGCGGCGCGGCGATCTTGCCCGCGGCGAACATGAACGGATGGTTGAACGGGATGATCTTGGCGACCACCCCGTACGGCTGCCGCTCGGTGAAGTGCAGGTTGGTGCTCGCCGGGACGGTGTCGCCCTTGAGCTCGAGGGCCAGGCCCGCGAAGTAGCGCAGCGCCGCGACCGCGGCGTGCACGTCGGCGGACATGATCGCGATCGGCGAGCCGCCGTCCACCGTGTCCAGCAGCGCGAAGTCGCGGGCCCGCTGCTCGATCGCGTCGGCCAGTGCGTGCACCGCCGCCGCCCGGTCCCCCGCGCTGCGCGCCGACCACCCGGGGAAGGCCGCGCTCGCGGCCGCCACCGCCCGGTCGGCGTCCGCGCGGCCGCCGTCCGGCACGTGCGCGAGCACCTCGCCGGTGTACGGGCTGCGCACCGGGAACGTCCGGCCGCTCTGCGCGCCGACCAGCTCGCCGCCGATCAGCAGCGACCACTCCCGGTCGAGCAGCTCGGCGGCCCGCCGCTCGTTGGCGGCCAACGCATCGGGCGGGGAGACGACCGTCATCAGCGCACCCCCGCCTCGACCAGCAGCGGATGGGTCTCGGCCTGGAAGCGCGCCATGTCCTGGACGTAGCGCGGCCAGGACAGCAGCACCCCGTCGAGCCCGCCCTCGGTGCTCAGCGCGATCAGCGTCTCGGCGACCTGCTCGCGGGTGCCGACGATCGGGTAGCCGGCCCAGCCGGCGATGAAGTGGAACTTCATCTCCTGCAGCGTCTCCGGGTCGAACGACTGGGAGTTCAGGCCCATGCTGGTGACCAGGTTCTGCGCCGCCTCCCAGTCGCCGCGCTCGTTGACGTAGTGGTCGAGGAAGCGCTTCGCCTCGGCCTCGGTGTCCTCCTGGACGATGTAGGCGTTGGTCCAGACCTTGATCTCGCGGCCGTACTCCTCCCGGGCCAGCCGCTTGAAGTCGTCCACCTTGGCGCGCATCGCCTGCGGGTCCTGCTGGGCGAGATCGGCGCTGACGAACACGACGTCGCAGTTGCGGGCGCCGAAGTGCCGGCCCGGGCCCGAGCCGCCGGCGTTCATCAGCACCGGGTGCGGCCCCTGGACCGGCTTCGGCGCGATCGCGGCGTCGGTGACCCGGAAGTACTTCCCGTCGAAGCTGAACGGCTCGTCGGCGGTCCAGAGCCGGCGGACGATGTCGACCCACTCCTGCGCGACCGCGTAGCGGTCGTCGTGCGCGAGCTGCTTGACCCCGAACATCTCGATCTCCGGGGTGTGCCAGCCGGTGACGATGTTCAGCGCGAGCCGGCCGCGGGAGATGTGGTCGATGGTCGTCGCCTGCTTCGCCGCCATCACCGGATGGATGGTCGGCACGTGCGAGGTGACGAACAGCCCGGCCCGCTCGGTGGCGCTGCCCATCCCAGCGGCCCAGGTGAAGCACTCGAAGCCGGCGCCGTTGAAGTTGGTCTCGCCGCCGAAGCCGCGCCAGCGGCCGACCGGCACGAGCGCCTCGAACTCCATCTCGTCGCCCATCCGGGCCAGGGACAGCGTCTGGTCCCAGGTCGCCTCGAGGACGCCGTCGATCGTGGAGATCGCGCAGCCCCCGCTCAGGTTCGACGAGAACGTCCCCAGGCGCAGGGTCCGGTCGTTGAAGACCGGATGGCGCGCCCCGGCGGTGCTTGCAGTGGTCACGGCGTCCTCCTCGACGGCGTTGGTACTCCCGGTCGATCGTTGCCTGTACCGACGACTCTGCGCCGTCGAAAAACAACGTGTACGGATCGATGGTGACGCTACGAGGACCCGCAACCCCGTGTCAATCGCCCTCTACCGGCTGCGTTGCCTGCCTCATCGAAATCCTCCGTATATCATCTACCTATGTACGCTAGGGTCGCTTGTACACGGAAGGCGACGGCAGTGAAGGATCTCCCGGCGTGACGAACCTGCGGCCCGGTCCAGCCGGGGCGACCTCGGCGCCGATGCTGTCGCTGAGCGAGGCCTCCGGTCACCTCATCCGCCGCTCCCAGCAGCGGCACACCCTGCTGTGGAGCCAGGAGTTCCACGGCGACCTGACCGGCCCCCAGTACGCGGTGATCTGCGCGATCGGCGCGGACGACGGCCTGGACCAGCGGGCGGTCGGCGAACGCGCCTCGCTGGACAAGTCCAGCACCGCCGACATCGTGGCCCGGCTCGACGGCCAGGGCTGGCTGCGCTGGACCCGCGACCCGGACGACGCGCGGCGCAAGACGCTGCGCCTGACCCCGCTCGCCCGCACCGCGCTCGCGGACGTGACCCGGCGGGTCGCGCTGGTGCAGCAGCGGCTGCTCGAACCGCTGTCCGCCGCCGACGCCGAGGCGATGCTCGCCGCGCTGCGCCTGGTCGCCTACGAGGGCGACCCGCCGGTCCCGGGCCGGGCCGACGCGTCCGTCCTCACCCTGGGCAACACCCCGGGCCACCTCATCCGCCGGGCCCAGCAGGTGCACACGATCACCTGGGGCGAGGAGGTCGGCCGCACGATGACCGCCCCGCAGTACGCGGTGCTCAGCGCCCTGTGGGCCCATCCGGACGGCATCGACCAGGGCACCGCCGCCGAGCTCGCGTCGGTGGACAAGTCGAGCATGGCCGACATCGTGCGCCGGCTGGTGACGCGCGGCTGGGTCGGCCGCACCCGCGATCCCGCGGACGCCCGGCGGCGGCTGCTCGGCCTCACCGACACCGTGCGCGCCGAGCTGACCGAGCTCACCCCGGCCGTCCGGCGGGTGCAGGAGCGGGTGCTCGCGCCGCTCGACGCGCAGCAGCGGTCCGCGCTGCTCGACGGGCTGCGCGCACTGGCCTACTCGGAATAGCCGGTACACGGAACATTCCGCCGGTCCGTCCCCCGGCGCTTGACGCCCCACATGCTCCGACGTACGGTCTGCTGAGTTAGTACGTGTACATACTTTTTCAGCCAGATCGGAGTGGAGATGGCGACTCGGCGCTTCAGTGCGACCGACCCGGAGCTGGACGAGCTCTACGGTCACCTCGCCGCGCGGTCCGTCCAGCCGCTGTGGGAGCTGTCCGGGCTGCTGACCCGCGAGCCGCGCGTCGCGGGGGTGCCCTTCCGGTGGGCCGGCCGCGAGCTGCGCGAGCTGGGGGCCCGGGCGGGCGACCTGGTCCCGGTGGACCGCGGTGGCGACCGCCGGGTCCTCGCGTGCTGCAATCCCGGCCTGGGCGGGGCGCCCTACGCGGTGTCGACGCTGTGGGCGGCCGTGCAGTACCTGCGCGGGCACGAGGTGGCGCCGGCGCACCGGCACACCCCGGCCGCGCTGCGGTTCATCGTCGAGGGCGAGGGCGTGTGGACCCTCGTCGACGGCGACCCGCTGCACATGGGCACCGGCGATCTCGTGCTCACCCCCAGCTGGACCTTCCACGAGCACCACAACCCCGGCGACCGGTCGATGATCTGGATGGACGTGCTGGACCTCCCGGTCGTCGCCGCGCTCGACGCGGTGTTCTTCGAGGAGGGCCCGTCGGAGCAGGCGGACACCCGCACCGCGCCGCGCTCGGACTCCGAGGGCTGGTTCGGCGGCGGCCCCGGCCTCACCCCGGTCGGCGCGCCCGCGCTGCCCGCGCACCGGTCGCCGCTGCTGGCCTATCGCTGGGCGGACACCGACCGGGCGCTGTCGGCGCTGCTGGACACGGCCGGCACCGGATCCGCGGCCCTGCGCTACGGCGATCCGGTCCGCGGTGGCGACGTGATGCCGACGATGCGGTGCGAGATCGCCCGGGTGCGCGCCGGGGCGTCCACCGGCACCGCCCGGCAGACCGGCGGCCGGGTGCTGTGCGTGCTGCACGGCACCGGGGAGATCGCGATCGGCGACCAGGTGTTCACCGTGGAGCCCGGCGACATCCTGGCCGTCCCGTCCTGGACGCCGTGGGCCGTCCACGCCACCGAGGAGACGGACGTGTTCAGCACCAGCGACGCACCCGTCCTGGAGAGCCTCGGCCTGATGCGCACCGAGACCCTCGGCGCCCCGCTGCCGACCGCCGTCCTCGCCGGGGCGCAGCGATGAGCGCGATCGTCGTCGGCGGCGGGATCGGCGGCCTGGCCACCGCGCTGTCGCTGGCCCGCAACGGCCGGCCCGTCCGGCTGCTGGAACGGGCCGAGGAGTTCGCCGAGATCGGCGCCGGCCTGCAGTTCGGCCCGAACGCCAGCCGCGCGCTGGACGCGCTCGGCGTGCTCGACGACATCCTGCCGCTGGCTGTGCGGCCCGAGCGCGCCGAGCTGCGCGACGCGCTCACCGGCCGGCTGATCACCACCCTGGACCTGGGCCCGGCCTTCGACGAGCGCTACGGCTACCCCTATCTCGTCCTGCACCGGCACGACCTGCTGGAGACCCTGGTCGAGCACTGCCGGCGGCACCCGTCGATCACCCTGGAGACCCGCCGCAGCGTGACCGACGTGCAGCTGCGCCCGGACGGCGCGGGCCTCACCTGCGCCGACGGGACCTCCTACGAGGCGTCGGCGCTGATCGGCGCGGACGGGCTGCACTCGACGCTGCGCCGGCACGTGCACGACGACGAGCCGGTCTGCAGCGGCTACGCCGCCTACCGCGGCACCGTGCCGCGCGAGCTGGCCGGGCAGTCGGCGAGCTCGAACGACGTGGTGCTCTGGATCGGCCCCGGCATCCACCTCATGCAGTACCCGGTGCGCCGCGGCGAGCTGTACAACCAGGTCGCGGTGTTCCGCAGCCGGAACTTCGCGCAGGGCCGGACCGGGCCCGGCGAGTGGGGCGGGCCGGAGGAGCTCGACGCCGCGTTCGCCACGGCGTGCGCCCCGGTGCGGGACGCGGTGTCCCGGATCGGCCGGTCCCGGCACTGGGCCATGTTCGACCGGGCGCCCGCCCCGACCTGGATCAACGGCCCGCTGGTGCTGACCGGCGACGCCGCCCACCCGATGCTGCAGTACCTCGGGCAGGGTGCCTGCCAGGCCCTGGAGGACGCCGTCGAGCTCGGCTACCGGTTCGGGCTGCACTCCGGACCGGACGGCGTCGACCTCGGCCGCGCCTACCGCGAGTTCGAGGCGGCCCGGCTCCCCCGCACCGCCCGCTGCCAGACCTCCGCCCGGCCGTGGGGCGAGCTCTGGCACACCGACGACCCGCTCGTGCTGGCACTGCGCGAGCGCGTGCTCGGCCGGCGCGCCCCCGACGACTACTGGGAGCTCGACTGGCTCTACGCCCCCGCCGCCGCCGGGTCCGCGGCGCCCGCCCTGACCGTGGCCGGGCCGGCGCCCGCCGTCACCCGCTGACCATCCGGAGTCCCCATGCGCTACCTGTCCTTCCTCGATGCCGCGGGATCGCCGCGGGTCGGTGCGGTCGAGAGCGGATCGTCGGCGACGATCCGGGACCTCACCGACCTGCTCCCGGCCGGTGCCGGCAGCCCGATCCGCAGGCTGATCGGCGGCGTCCCGGCCGGCGGGATCGCCGGCCTGCTCGCCCGTGCCCCGGAGGTCGAGGCCGCCACCACGACCCCGCTGGCCGCCGTCCCCGACCCGACCAAGATCGTCGCCGCGCCGGTGAACTACCGCGCCCACCAGGCCGAGATGAACGAGTCCGCGCACATCGACGCGCTCGGCGTGTTCCTCAAGGCGCCGAGCTCGGTCGTGCCGGTCGGCGGCACCGTCCGGCTGCCCTACACCGACCGGCGCTTCGACCAGGAGGGCGAGTTCGCCGCCGTGATCGGGCGGACCACCCGGAACGTGTCCGAGCAGGAGGCGCTCGACGCCGTCTTCGGCTACACCTGCCTGATGGACATGACCATGCGCGGCGGCGAGGACCGCTCGGTGCGCAAGTCCTTCGACACGTTCACCCCGCTCGGGCCGACCGTCGTCACCCCGGACGAGGTCCCGCCGATCGACGAGCTGGAGCTGCGGCTGTCGGTCAACGACGTGCTGCGCCAGCGCGCCGACCTGTCCGACCTGATCTGGGGCCTGCCCCGGCTGATCGCGTACGTGTCGTCGGTGATGACGCTGCACCCCGGCGACGTCGTCACCACCGGCACCCCGGAGGGCGTCGGCGAGGTGTTCGACGGCGACCGGATCGATCTCGCGATCACCGGCCTGGACCCGCTGTGGGTCGGCGTCTCCGCCGCGGGCGCCGTCGTCTGCCCCACCCGGGGCGCCCGGCGCGGCCCGGTCCCGCCGAGCGGGCTCACCCCGGTCGCCGAGCGCGGCGCGCGGTGACCGCGCTCAGCGCCACCGGGCTGGCCCTGCTCGACGACCGGGTCCCCGACCAGGGCCCGCTCGCCGCGCGGGCCGAGGCGGTGCGCACCGTGCTGCTCGCCGAGCGCACCGCCAAGGACCTCGGCCACTGGGCGGTCATGGCGGCCGCGTTCGCGCCGGTCTCCTGCGTGCAGGTGTCCTGGTTCGAGGGCTCCGGCGCGGACTTCGTCGCCAACGCCCGGGCCCGCGCCGACCGCGGCGGCACCCCGTCGTTCCACGAGATCGGGGCGGTCGCCGTCGTCGTCAAGGGGCGGCGGGCACTCGCCGACGCCTCCTGCACGGTGCACATCCGGACGACCGCCGACGGCGTCGGGATCGACCTGGTCAGCCGCGGCCGGCTGTGCTGGCGGGCCGAGGAGGTCGACGGCCGGTGGCGGATCGTCTCGATGGACATGATCTACATCCGGGACGGCCTGGCGCCGGTCGAGCCGGGCGCCGCGGTCCCGCCGCTGCCGGTGCCGGAGCAGGCCCGGTCCAGCTACGGCTTCCTGCAGCGCGTCATGTCGGCGGCCGGCTACCCGGTCTCCGCCGGGCTGCCCGGCGTCGACCGGCCCGATCTGGTGGACGCGCTGCTCGCCGGGCACGGCGGCTGGCTCCTCGACGGGGACGCCCGGTGACCGGCGACCCGGCGGCCGCCCTGCAGACCGCGTTCCGCACGGCGATGGCCGGCGTCTGCACCCCGGTCTCGGTGATCACCTCGGTGGCCGGCGGCCGGCCGCACGGCACGACGGTCAGCGCCTTCACCTCGCTGTCGATGAGCCCGCCGATGGTGCTGGTGTCCCTCGACGCCGGCTCGGACCTGCTCGCGCTGGTCCGCCGGACCGGCACCTTCGGGGTGAACGTGCTCGGGACCGGCCAGGCCGATCTGGCGCTGCGGTTCGCCCGCAAGGGCGCCGACGGGTTCGCCGACGTGGCCTGGTCCGAGCAGGACGGGGCGGCCCGGCTCGCCGGGGCGGCGGCCTGGGTGGGGTGCCGGGTGGCGGGCGTCCACCAGGGCGGTGACCACCTGATCCTGCTGGGCGACGTGCTCACCGCCGAGTCGCGTGACGTCGAGCCGCTGACCTACCACGCGCGGACCTTCGGCACCCACCTCCCGCACCCGTCGGCCGCCGCGTCCTGAGCGCGGGTGCACGCCGCGTCGACCACCCGGATCGCGTCCCGGGCCGGGCCGACGGCGTGCACCCGCACACCCCAGACGCCCTGCTGCGCGGCGAGCACCACCGTCGCCAGCGTCCCCGCGTCCCGGTCGACGGCCGCGGCCCGGCCGGTCAGCCCGCCCACGAAGCGTCTGCGCGAGGTGCCGGCCGCCGCGGTCGCCGCCGGGGTGCGCCCGGACAGCGCGCGCACCACCGGCAGCACCCGGCGGAGCTCCTCGTCCACCGGCACCCGCCGGGCCCCCGGGCGGGTGGACTCCCCGCCGACGTCGACGATGTCGGCACCGGCCGCGGCCAGCGCCGTCCCGTGCGCGACGGCGGCCGCCACGGTGTCGTGGCGGCCGCCGTCGGAGAACGAGTCCGGGGTGACGTTGAGGATGCCCATCACCCGGGTGGTCACGACCGTTCGAGCATCCGGCGCCGCCAGCGCTCGGTCCCGGCGACGTCGTTGAAGGTGAACACGTGGAACCCGGCGATCGGGTTCGCCGGCTCGGCCAGGCCGGCCCGGAAGCCGCGGACCAGCCGGGTCGGGTCGAAGCCGCCGGGGGTGAAGAACCGCCGGAGCAGTGCGCTCTGCTTGCGCAGGAACCGGGCGGAGTCGCCGACGCCGATGCTCGCCGAGATCCGCAGCAGCTTCTGCCGGGCGACCGCGCCCGGGACGCCGACCTGCACCGGGATGCCGACGCCGTGCGCCGCGACCGAGCGCGCCCACGCCGACACCGCGACCGGGTCGAAGCAGACCTGGGTGGTGACGTGATCGGCCAGCGCCGCCTTCGCCTTGAGCGACGCGAGCAGGCTCTCGTCCGGGATGGTGGCGTGGCCCTCGGGGTAGCCGGCGATCCCGATGTCGGTGAAGGTGTGCCCGCCGTCCCGGATCGCGTGCAGCAGGGTGAGCGCGTCGGCGTAGTCGCCGGTCGGCTCGCCGTCGCCGCCGATCACGAACAGCCGGTCGATCCCGGCGCCGGCGATCCGGCCCAGCAGCTCGTCGAGGTGCGCGCGGCTCGCGACCAGCTTCGCGGACAGGTGCGGGGCGACCCGGTAGCCGTCGCCGGCGAGCCGGACGGCCAGGTCGACGCCCGCCTCGATGCCCTTCTGCGGCGAGGCGGTGACGGTGAGCCCGATCGTCCGCGGGACGTGGTCGAGCACCGCCTCCCGGGTCCCGCGGAACGGCATGACCTCGTAGCCGATCGTCTCCAGCGCGGTGCGCAGCGACGTCATCGTGCGGCCTCCCGGGTCTGCGCCGCCGCCACCGTGTTGGCGAGCAGCATCGCGATGGTCATCGGCCCGACCCCGCCGGGGACCGGGGTGATCGCGCCGGCGACCGGCGCCACGCCGGCCCGGTCGACATCGCCGACCAGGCCGTCGGAGGTGCGGTGGATCCCGACGTCGACGACCGTCGCGCCGGGTGCGACGTGCGCGCCGGTGATGATCCCGGGCACCCCCGCCGCGGCCACCAGGACATCCGCGGAGCGGGTGAGCGCGGGCAGGTCGCGGGTGCGCGAGTGGGCGATCGTGACGGTGGAGTCGCGGCCCAGCAGCAGCTGCGCCATCGGCCGCCCGACCAGTGTGGACCGGCCCACGACGACGGCGCGGCGCCCGGCGAGCCCGATCCCGGCGGCGTCGAGCAGGGCGATCACCCCGGCCGGGGTGCACGGCCGCAGCCCGGGCTCGCCGCGGGCCAGCAGGCCCTGGCTGCGGGTGGTGAGCCCGTCGACGTCCTTCTCCGGGGGGATCCGCTCGACCAGCCGGGCCGGGTCGAGGTGCCCGGGCAGCGGGAGCTGCAGCAGGATCCCGGTGACCCGGTCGTCGGCGGCGAGCTCGTCGAGCACCGCGGCGACCTCGGCCTCGGACGCGGTGCCGGGCAGATGCCGGTGCACGTCGCCGATCCCGGCGGCGGCCGCGGAGCGGCGCTTGTTCGCCACGTACACGCCGCTGGCCGGGTCGTCGCCGACCAGCACGGTGGCCAGGACCGGTGCGGTGGTGAGCGCGGCGGCCCGGCGGGCGGTCTCCTCGCGGACGCCGCGGGCCACCATCCGGCCGTCGATCACGGTGGCGGTCACCGGCCGAACACCACCGTCTGGTTGCCGTCGACGACGATCCGGTCCTCGCAGTGCCAGCGCACCGCCCGGGACAGCACGGCGCGCTCGACGTCGGCGCCCTTCTGCACCAGGTCCTGCACGGTGTCGGTGTGCGACACCCGGACCACGTCCTGCTCGATGATCGGCCCCTCGTCCAGGTCCTCGATCACGTAGTGCGCGGTGGCGCCGACCAGCTTCACGCCGCGGTCCTTGGCCTTCGCGTACGGCCCCGCCCCGATGAACGCGGGCAGGAACGAGTGGTGGATGTTGATCACCGGCGCGCCCAGCCGCTGCAGGAAGCCGGCCGAGACGATCTGCATGTAGCGGGCCAGCACGACCAGGTCGACCCGGCCGGCGAGCAATCGCAGGTGCTCCGCCTCGGCCTCGGACTTGTCGCCGGTGACCGGCACGTGCACGAACGGGATGCCGAACGGCTCGACCTCGGCGGCGAGATCGGGATGGTTCGCCACGACCGTGGTGACGTCGATCGGGAGCTCCCGGCGGCGCCACCGCCACAGCAGGTCGAGCAGGCAGTGGTCGGTGCGCGAGGCGAAGATCGCGACCCGCTTGCGGTGCGCGGTGTCGTGCAGCGACCAGCGCAGTCCCAGCCCGCCGGCGATCTCCCGGTCCAGGTCGGCCGCCAGCGCGGGCCGTGCCGCGGCGAGATCGGGCAGCGCGAAGACGGTGCGCTGGGCGAACTGCCCGCCGACGGTGTCGGTGGAGTGCTGGCGCAGCGAGACGATGTTCGCCCCGTGCCGGGTCAGCACCGCCGACACCGCCGACACGATCCCGGGCCGGTCGGGCCCCTGCACGAGCAGCCTGCCGACCCCGGTGGTCCCGTCGAGCCCGGCCGCCGCCGGGCCGCCCGCGGTCAGCGCGGCGGCGCTCGCCCGGCTGCGCCGGGCCGTCACGCCGGCCATCAGTGGCCCAGCGGGGTGGTGCTCACGCGCGCCCGCAGCGTGGTCTGGACGTGCCGTTCGACGTTGCGCTTCGGCGTGCCGCCGTCCTCCTCGCCCCAGACGACCGTGACCTCGGTGCCGTCGGCGGCCGCGGCCTCGTCGAGGAAGCCGACCGACATCCAGGAGCCGATGTTCACGGTGTACCCGCAGAGCGTGGACACCCCGACCGGCCGGTCGTCGACGAGCACGCTGTCCAGGTGGATCCGGGAGTAGCGGCCCAGCGGGGTGTCGAGGTACTTGGCCCGCTTCTCGCCGTCGAACAGGCTGGAGGCGTGGACCCGGGCCACGTCCTCGGGGTTCCAGCGCAGCCAGACCTTCGTCCGGCGCGGGCCCTCGGCGGCGCGCTGCAACGCGTCCCGGCCGACGAAGTCGTGATCGAACCTGACGAGGTGGCCGTAGCCGAAGTCGTACGGGGTCGTGTAGTAGTCCTCGACGGTCGGCGCGGCGTAGCTGCCGCCGATGGACAGCTTGCCCTCGTACCCGTTGCCGGGCAGCCACTCGCGGTAGCCCTTGAGCTCGGGCGCGGTGTAGATCGCCGGGGTCGGCTGCGCGGCGTAGCCGGACTCGATGCCGCCGGTGTAGTACGCCAGCGCACCACCCAGGACCAGCCCGAACTCCTCCCCCGCCGCCACGAGCGCGTCCCAGCAGGGCCGGTAGTCCTCCCAGGGGCCCCAGATCTCCATGCCCATCGACTCGGCGCCGGGGACGCCGGCCATGGTGTGCGACAGGGCCCGCACCGGCCGCCCGCCGAGGGTGAACGAGGTCATCCCGAAGAACCGGACCGGGTCCAGCGGGCCGCCGTGCGCCTTCTCCAGGATCGCCCGCGCGGTGGGGCCCTCGATCTCGAAGCGGAACAGCCTGCGGTGCCCGCCGGGCGGCTGGTCCGCGGTCCGCTCGTCCCGGACGATCTCGACGTCGTAGCCCTGGGTCTCGGCCCGGTAGGTGAGCCAGTTCGCGGTGGCGGTCGGGCCGACCACGCTGACCTCGTTCTCGCCGAGCCCGAACAGCACGGCGGTGCCGATCATCCGGCCCTCCTCGGTACACGCCACGAGGTGCTTGGCCTTGTTCGGCGCCCAGGTCGCGAAGCTGTTGGTGCCGGACTCGGTGAGCAGCCGATCGACGTCCGGGCCGGTGAAGTAGACGTCGGTCATGTGGTGGCTCTGGTCGAACAGCACCGCCGTCGTGCGCCAGGCCGCCTGCTCGTCCTGCCAGTTGGTGATCTGATCCGGGTAGTCGAAGCGGAACCGGTTGGCGGGCGAGTGGCGCAGCATCCGCAGCGGGTCGCCCATCCGCGCCAGCTTCGCCTCGAGGCTCTCGGGCATCGTCGTCTCCATCGTCGAGGCTCAGTCCGTATACGTACTAACTCGGCGGACGGTAGTTGAGCAGTAGTGTTCGGTCAAGCAATGGATTGACGAGGGACAACCGTACGCATACGTTCTCACGTATGGCGCAGAACCCGGTCGACGCCGTCGTCGACGCCCACCGCGCACTGCACGCCGCCGGCCAGGCCGACCTGATCTGGGGGCACGCCGCGCTGCGCGACCCGGACGGGCGCGGCCTGTGGACCAAGTCCGCCGGCTGGGGCATGGAGGAGATCACCCCGGAGCGGGTCGTGCTGCTCGCCGACGACGGCACGGTCCTGCAGGGCCGCGGCCGGCGGCACATCGAGTTCCACATCCACGCCGCGCTGCTGCGCGCCCGCCCGGACATCGGGGCCACCGTGCACACCCACGCCGAGGCCGCGACCGCGTTCGCCGCACTGGACACCCCGCTGCGGCCGCTGTCGCACGACGCGGTCCCGTTCCTCGATCCGGACGTCGTGCGCTTCACCCGCACCGGCGACCTGATCGCGACCGCCGAGCTGGGCGACGCACTGGCCGAGGCGATCGGCGACGTCAACGGCTGCCTGATCCCCGGGCACGGGATGGTGACCGTCGGGGCGGACCTGCCCGCGGCGGTGATGCACGCGGCGCTGCTGGACCGGGCCTGCCGGATCCAGCTGCAGGCGACCGCTGCCGGGGGGCCGGTCCGCTGGTCGCCGGACGGGGAGGTGGCCGACAAGCGCCGGGGGCTGTGGACGTCCGCGCAGCTCGGGGCGGGATACGGGTACCTCGTGCGCAGCGGTGCGGACGGTGGCGCTGTGCTCCGTTCGCACTAATGAGGCGGTGTCGCGAACCTCGTAGTTGAATGGGGGTGATCGACCGACCACGCCGCCCACCATCGGGAGCAGCGATGAGCCGACCCGACCGGCAACCGACCCAACCTCCGGGAGGAGCCCGTTCGGTCGGCCTGCTCGGGGCCCGACGAGCGTTGCGCGAGACCGAGAGCGAGAACGCCGATCTACGACGCCGGGTGGGCGAGCTCGAATCCCTGCTCCACTCGAACGGTCAGCGCGCACACCAGGAGATCGGTGCACTCCGCGACCAGATCGCGCGCCTTCGCCAGGAGAATCTCGGCCTGCGCAACCGGGACGCGGTCGCCTTCGAGCAGGAAGCGGAGGATGCCGCAGCCCGGCTGCACCAGGTCCGCGCGACGCTGGCCGCCGCCACGGAGTCCGTGCGGGCCGAACACGTCCGGGCCCGGGACATCGCCGATCGGAGCCGGTCCGTCCTCGCCGAGGCCGTCGCGGTCGCCGACCGGGTCGTGTCCGCCGCACGTACCCGGGGCGCCCAGCGGGTGCGGATGGTCGATGCCGAGGTCGCGAAGCGTGAGGAGCGGATCGCCGAGCTGGACAAGCAGATCGTCGTCACCGAGGACCTGGCCATGCTCCAGGAGGCCGGGATCTACGAGTTCCGGCACCGGCTCGCGGACGCGGTCGCCTACAAGGCGCGTCTGGAGCGGTTGAAGGACCGGTACAAGTCCTTGCAGCGCAACAACGAAGCTGTGCTGGCCGCCTCGGGCTGGACCGTGAACGGCTCGGCCACGGAAGGCACGCGGATGCTCCGCGACTACACCAAGCTGATGCTGCGCGCCTACAACGCGGAAGCCGACAACTGCGTGCGCACGATGCGGCCGCACCGTCTCGCCGCGTCGATCGACCGGCTGACCAAAGCCCGTGACACCATCGCCAAGCTGGGCCGCACGATGCAGATCCGGGTGAGCGAGCCGTACCACCGGGCTCGGATCGAGGAGCTCGAACTCACCGCCGACTACCTCGCCCACCAGGAACAGGAGAAGGAGCGGATCCGCGCCGAACGCGAACGTCAGCGCGACGAGGACGCCGCGCGCAAGGAGTTCGAGCGCGAGAAGGCCCGGCTGCTCAAGGAGCAGAACCACTGGAAACTCGTGCAGGAGAAGTGGCGCGCCCAGGGCGACGAGGCCAAGGTCGCCGAGGCCGAGTCGAAACTCGATCAGCTACATTCCGCCATCGAGGGCGTCGAGTCCCGCGAGGCGAACATCCGCACCGGGCACGTCTACGTGATCTCCAACGTCGGAGCGTTCGGAGAGCACATGGTCAAGATCGGGATGACCCGCCGCCTCGAACCCCACGACCGGGTGCGGGAGCTGGGCGACGCGTCGGTCCCGTTCAAGTTCGACATCCACGCGCTGGTCTTCAGCTCCGACGCGGTCGGACTCGAGAACCACCTCCACCGCGAGCTGGCCGATCGCCGGGTCAACCGGGTCAACCTGCGCCGGGAGTTCTTCCACGCCACACCGGCCGAGGTCCTCGAGATACTGCGCCGTACCGACCAGGGAGACAACGTCCTGCACTTCACCGAACTCGCGGAGGCCGAGGAGTGGCGCGCGAGCCGCACCATCGCCGGCCACGACGGCACCGCCGTCCCGGCCTGATCCGCCGCTGCCGAGCAGGAGTCACATGTCCCCCAGCACCTGGCGGTCGCCGCCGAACTGGCCGGCCCCTCCCCCCGGCTGGTCGCCGCCCCCCGGCTGGCGGCCCGATCCGGCGTGGGGCCCTGCCCCGGACGGCTGGTCCTTCTGGTCCCGCTCAGATCCGGAACCGGACGGCCCCCCGGCCGACGACGAGCCGGTGCTCGGCCATCGGGCGGCCCGGAAATGGCGCAGGAGCGAGACCGTGCTGAGAGGGTGCCTGGAACCGGACGAAGTGGTGCGCGGCTTCTTCGTCGCGAACAGCCTGCGGCCGCTGACCGACTACATCGCGGTCACCTCGACACGGGTGCTCGCCGGGCAGGTTTCCGACCTCGGCCACAGTCCCCCGACGGTGCGCGCCGCCCGCCTCACCGAGGTCGTCGCCATCGACTCCGAGACCGCGCCGATCACGCGTCTACCCAAGCTCAGCGCACAGCTGCGGGACGGCAGCCGGGTGTTCCTCGGCCAGCTGCTCGCCGGCGAGGACGAACAGTCGCTGCGGGCGGTCGCCCGGCTGCCCGCCGGCACACCACCGCCGCCCGCCGGGGTGGACCGCTCCACGCCCCCACCGATGCCCGCCGACATCGCATCGACCCCCTCGCCACCGGAGGACGGAGAGCGGGCGGAGACCGAAGCGCGCATCCGCAGGCTCGCCGACGAGGCCGTCATCGACGAGGCGCAGGCGCAGTACATCCGCTCGGTGCTGTTGCCCTGATCGCGAGCACGCCGGTCGCCCGTCAGGCCCCGTCGGCCCGCTGCCACCGGAAGGGATCGTCCTCGAGCCCCGCGCGGTCCCAGTGCCCGAGGTCGGCGGCGGCCTCGTAGCTGCTGCGCAGGAACTCGGCGACCGCCCGATCGGGATCGGGCGCGGCGCGGGCGACCTCGTAGGGCAGCAGGAACTGCTGGAACTCGGTGCTGAAGAACGCGCCGTCCGGCCCGACCGGCCGGTCGGCGAACCCGTCGGGGCCGGGATAGGCGTAGGAGTAGAAGGCGCCCTCCTCGCCGCCGCCGGGCCAGAAGCCGCAGCTGGACAACTCGCGGGAGTAGCCCTCGACCATCACCCAGTCCCCGCAGTTGGGCACGCCGCCGGGGTGCGCCGGGGCGGGCCGGCCGGAGAACCGGGTGCAGGCCAGGTCCATGCCGCCCCAGAAGAAGTGCACCGGGCTGACCTTGCCGACGAAGTGCGACCGGAACTCGCCGATCACCCGGTTGGCCTGCAGCAGCTGCCGCCAGAACAGGGCGGCCGCAGCGCCGTCGTAGGAGTCGTGGACGTGGTCCTCGGCGAACGGGACGGCCGGGTCGACCTCGTTGGGGTGCGGCCGGATCGGGGCGTCGATCCCGAGCTCGCCGAGCGCGGCCATGACCCGGGCGTAGAACTCGGCGACCGGCATCGGCGCCAGCGGGACGGTCCGGGTGCCCGTGTCGCTGCTGCGGATCTCCAGCCGGTGGCCGAGGAAGTCGAACTCGATCTCGAAGGCGCCGGTGCCGTACGGGACGGCCGAGGTGGTCAGTCCGCGCGGGGTCACGTAGAGGGCCACCTGCCACCAGTGGTTGACCAGCGGGGCGTGCGCCATCCGGATCTTGCCCACGATCTGGGTCCACATGTGCAGGGTCTCGCGGGTGGCGGTCCAGTCCGCGACCCGCTGGGTCGGCCAGGCCGTCGTCGAGGTGGTCATCGGACGAGTGTCGGGCCGCCCGCGGCGGACCGCATCGGTCGGTCAATCGGTCGGCCCGCGGCCGGGGTGGATCTGCGGGCCGGTGACCGCGCACTGGGCGTAGGAGTCGGGCCGGATCCGGCCGGACGGCTCCGGCCCGTCCGGTCCCGCGGCCGGGCGGCGCAGGAACACCGCCGCCAGCACCGCGGCGATCACCATCAACGCGGCGCTGATCAGCATCGCCGTCCGGAAGCCCGCGCCGAACGCGACCGGGTCGGTGTAGTCCGCGCCGGAGATCCCGGCGGCCACCGGGATCACGGCGACGGCGAGCAGCCCGGCGGCGCGCGCGATCGCGTTGTTCACCCCGGACGCGACGCCGGCGTGCCGGTCCGACGCCGAGTCCAGCACCGTCGAGGTCAGCGGGGCGACCACGAGGGTGAGCCCGCAGCCGAACACGACCACCGGCACCAGCACGTCCGGCCCGAACGACGCGTCCGCCCCGATCCGGGAGACGAGCGCCAGCCCGGCGGCGGCGACCAGGGTGCCCGCGGTGATCGGGATCCGCGGCCCGATCCGCCTGCCCAGCCGTCCCGAGGCGGCGGAGAAGACCAGCATGATCACGGTCACCGGCAGCAGGGTCGCCCCGGCCTGCAGCGGCGAGAGGCCCACGACCACCTGCAGGTGCAGCACCAGGAGCACGAACAGACCGCCGAGCGCCGCGTAGACCATCAGCGTCACCGCGTTCGCGGCGCTGAACTGCGCGTTCCGGAACAGGGTCATCGGCACCAGCGGATGGGTGGAGCGCCGTTCGACGAGCACGAAGCCGACCAGTGCGAGCACCCCGGCGACGCCGATGGACAGCACCACGGCGTCGGCGCCCTGCTCACCGGCCGAGGTCAGCGACCAGGTCAGCCCGGCGAGACCCAGCACGGCCAGCGCGGTGCCCGCGACGTCGAGCCGCGGCGCGGCGTCCGGGTCGCGCGACTCGGGTACGTGCCGGGCGGCCACCGCCACGATGAGCACGGCGACCGGCAGGTTCACCAGGAACACCGCGCGCCAGCTCCACTCGACGAGCCAGCCGCCGAGGAACGGGCCGACCGCCCCGGCGATGCCGCCGAGCCCGGACCAGGCGCCGACCGCGGCGGCCCGGTCGGCGCCGCGGAACGAGGCCGAGATGATCGCCAGGCTGCCGGGGGTGAGCAGAGCACCGCCGACGCCCTGCAGGGCCCGGGCCGCGACCAGCATCTCGATGCTCTGCGCCGCCCCGCAGAGCAGTGACGCCACGGCGAACCAGACGACCCCGACCACGAACACCCGGCGCCGGCCGAACCGGTCCCCCAGCGAGCCGCCGAGCAGGATCAGCGAGGCCAGGGTCAGCGTGTAGGCGTTGACGGTCCACTGCAGACCGGCGAAACCGGCGTCGAACTCGTCGCCGATCCGCCCGAGCGCGACGTTGACCACGGTGGCGTCGAGCATCGCCAGGCCGGACCCGAGCACGGTGGTGAACAGCACCCAGCGCCCGCGTGACGTCCCCATCCGCAGGCCGGGCCCGTCCACTCCGGTCACCCCGATCCCCTTCCCCGATGCCGCGCCGGCACCACACGGTGGCACCGCGGCGGCGCCGCCGCGAGCCGGGGCGCCGGTCAGTCGGTGACCCGGCTGGCCGCCCGGTACTCGAGATCGGCGTACTCCGGGTGGCGGGCCAGCCAGCCGGCGATGAACGGGCAGACGGCGAGCACCCGGAGCCCGTCGGCGCGGACCGACGCGATCCCCTCCCGGGCCAGCGCCGAGCCCACCCCCTTCCCCTCGAAGGCGGGGTCGACCTCGGTGTGCACGAACGCGACGAGCTGCGCCGTGCGCGCGTACTCGGCGACACCGGCCAGGGTCTCGCCCTCGCGGGCCTCGAATCGGTTCGCGGCCCGGTTGTCGGTCACGACGATCATGTGACGTCCTCTCTCGGTGATCGTCCCGGTGGTCGTCCGCGGGGTCAGCGGTACTCGGGATTGGGGTGGCCGGGGCGGGCGCCGGCGTCCCACGCGGTGCGCTGGTTGCCGTGGGCCGGGAAGCCGCCGGCGTTGCGGATCATCGACGCGGTGTGCATCAGGTTGTAGGCCATGAAGGTGATGTTGCGGTTGGTGAAGTCGTTCTCCGGGCCGCCGGACCCCTCGTCGAGGTAGGACGGGCCGGGCCCGACCTCGCCCAGCCAGCCGGCGTCGGCCTGCGGCGGGATGGTGAAGCCGATGTGCTGCAGGCTGTAGAGGATGCTCATCGAGCAGTGCTTGAGGCCGTCCTCGTTGCCGGTGAGCAGGCAGCCGCCCACCCGCCCGTAGTAGGCGTACTGGCCGTGCTCGTTGAGCACGCCCGAGTAGCCGTAGAGCCGCTCGATCACCCGGCGGGTCACCGAGCTGTTGTCGCCCAGCCAGATCGGCCCGCCGATGACCAGGATGTCGGCGGCCAGGATCCGGGTCAGCAGGGCGGGCCACTCGTCGCCGTCCCAGCCGAACCCGGTCATGTCCGGGCGGACGCCGGTGGCGATGTCGTGGTCGACCGCGCGGATCTGGTCGACGTGGACGCCGTTCGCCTCCATGATCGCGACGCTGCGGTCGATCACGCCCTGGGTGTGGCTGAGGCCCGGCGAGCGGTTCAGTGTGCAGTTGACGTACACGGCGCGCAGCTCGGTGAAGTCGGGCTCGGCGGTCGGGGGCGTGCTCACGCCCCGAGTGTCGGGGGGCCGGGCCGGGAGCGAATCGGTCGGCGGATCGGTCGCCCGGTCGCGTCGCCCTGTCCGGCACCGGAGATCGGTTGGTTACGCTGCACCGGGTCGCCGGGTGGGCCCGTGGGAGGGCTGCGGTGACGACGGAGCTGGTGGGCCGGGGCGCCGAGACGGCGGCGCTGGACCGGCTGCTGGCCCGGGCGGCGGACGGGGCGGGCTCCGCGCTGCTGCTGTGGGGCGAGCCGGGGATCGGCAAGACCGCGCTGCTCGACCACGCGGTGGGCGCTGCCGCCGGTTCGACGGTGCTGCGCTGCCGCGGCACCCGGATGGAGGCCGGGCTGGCGTTCGCCGCCCTGCACGAGCTGCTGTGGCCGGTGACCGACCGGCTGGACGCCCTCCCCGCGCCGCAGGCCGCCGCGCTGGGGGGCGCGCTGGGCCGGACCGGGGAGCCGGCCAACCGCTTCCTGATCGGTGCGGCGGTGCTGTCGCTGGTGTCCGACCTGGCCCGGCGACGGCCGGTGCTGGTCGTCGTCGACGACGTCCAGTGGATCGACGAGGCGTCCGCGCACGCACTCGGGTTCCTGGCCCGGCGGGTCGCGAGCGATCCGGTCGTGGTCCTGCTCGCCGGGCACGAGGAGCCGGCGACCGGGCCGTGGGACGGGCTGGCCGCCCTGGAGATCGGCGGGCTGGCCGACGACGACGCCCGCTCGCTGGTCGCCGCCGCCGCGCCCGGCGCCGATCCGGCGCTGGTCGACGCCACGGTCCGGACGGCGGGCGGCAATCCGCTGGCCCTGCACGAGCTACCCACCCTCGACCGGGCGCCGGCCGACACGCCGCTGCCCGCGCCGGGCCCACCGGTGCCGATCGGCCCCCGGTTGCGGCGGGCGTTCCGCGACCGGGTCGCCACCGTGCCGGAGCCGGCCAGGGCGCTGCTGCTGCTGGCCGCGGCCGAGGACCGGGGCGACCGGCACGTCGTGCACCGGGCCGGGGCCGAACGCGGCGTCGACGACTCCGCCTGGGACGACGCGCTGCGCTCGGGCCTGCTGCACGCCACCGGTTCCCGCGTGGAGTTCCGGCACCCGCTGATCCCGGCGGCCATCTACGACGGCGCCCCGCTGGGCGACCGGCAGGCCGCGCACCGGGCCCTGGCCGCGGCCCTGCCCGCGGACGCGGTCGAGGAACGCGCCTGGCACCTGGCCGCCGCCGCGGACGCGCCGGACGAGGAGGTCGCCGCGCTGCTCGAGCTCGCCGCGGCGAAGTCGCTGCGCTGCGGGGCCGGCCCGGCCGGCGCGCGCACCCTGCGGCGCGCCGCCGAGCTCTCGCCCGCGCCGGCCCAGGCCGCGCGCCGGTTTGCCGCCGCCGCCCGCGCCGCCTGGGAGGCCGGGCACGCGGAGGCCGCCCGGCAGCTGCTCGACGACGCCGAGCGGCTGGAGAGCGGGACCGACGTGGCCCGGGCCAGCAGCGGCCTGCGCGGCATCCTCGAGTTCGCCACCGGCATCCCGGAGCGCGCCCACCACCACCTGATCCGCGACATGGACGCCGTCGCCGGCAGCCGGGACGCGGTGCAGCTGGGCTCGGTGGCCGTCCGCGCCGCCTGGTCGGCCGGCCGGTCCGACCTCCAGCAGCAGGCGCTGCAGCGGCTGCTGGCCGTGGACGCCGACGACGACCCGGCGCTGGCCGGGCAGCTGCCGGCGTTGCGGACCCTCTGGTCCTGCTACGACCGGGCCGGCGGGCCCGCCCCGATCACCCCGGCGGCGGCCCGGGCCGCCGCCGACCGGCTCGTGTCCGTCGCCTGGGAGCTGCTCCCACCGGCCCCGCTGGTCCAGCTCTGGGGCGTCGTGCAGCCGGTGCGCGACCTGCTGCGGGTGCAGGCCGCCGCGCTGCGCGACCGCCACGAGCTCGCCGCGCTGGCGGTGGTCCTCGCCCAGGGCGCGGTGCTCGACCTGGACGCCGGACGCTGGGGCGCCGCCGAGGCCGCCGCGGTCGACGGCCTGCAGCTCGCCCGGGAGGTCGGCGCGGACCACGTCGCCACCCAGTGCCACGGCACCCTCGGGCTGCTCGCCGCCGCCCGCGGCGACGACGGCGCGGTCGACGGGCACGCGCGATGGGCGCTGGAGGTCTCGGCGCCGCGCGGGGTGCGGGCGCTCAGCGGCGCCGCGTACTGGCCGCGCGGCCGGGCGGCGCTGTTCGGCGGGCGCCCCGACGAGGCGCTTGACCACCTGATGCCGCTGGCCCGGCCCGGTCACGACGCCGCCCACCCCACGTTCGCGCTGCTCGCCGCCGCGGACACCGCCGAGGCGGCGGTGCAGGCCGGGCGCCTCGACGTCGCCGCGACCCGGCTCGCGGCGGTGCAGGACTGGGCCCGGCGCTCGGGGGCGGCCTGGGCCGAGGCGACCGTGCACCGCCTGCAGGCCCTGACCGGCGGGTCGGGGACGGCCGAGGCGTCCTACCGACGGGCGCTCGACCTGGCGGAGACCGCGGGCACCCCGTTCGAGCAGGCCCGCACCCGGATGCTGTACGGCGAGTGGCTGCGCCGCGCCCGGCGCCGCTCCGACGCCCGCCGCCAGCTCGCCGCCGCCGCGGCCGTGTTCGACCGGCTCGGCGCCGATCCGCTGCGCAAGCGGTCGCTGCGCGAGCAGGACCTGGCCGACGCCCCGCCCGCCCGCCGCGGGCCGGGACCGGCCGCCGGGCTGACCGCCCAGGAGCTGCGGGTCGCCCGGCTGGCGTCCGACCGCCTGACGAACCGGGAGATCGCGGCACAGCTCCTGATCAGCCCGCGCACGGTCGGCCACCACCTGGCGAACGTCTATCCCAAGCTCGGCATCAGCTCCCGGACCGAGCTGGCCCGGATCGACCTCGCCGGGGACCTGCGGATCGGCGCGGACGCCCGCGGCCGCTGACCGGGGCGGTCCGGCCGGGCGCCGGCTCAGCGCCCGCCGGGGCCCGCCGCGAAGGCACCGAGGTGGAGCAGGACCACCGCCGCCAGGTTGGGGAGTCGGGTGCACCCGGTGGTGACGTCGGTGCCCGACGCGTAGTGCGCCCGCATCAGCTCGGAGAACCCGACCGGCGAGACGTCCGCCGGGGCGTCGGCCAGGATCCGGTTCGCCGTGTCGATGTCGGCCCGGGTCAGGCAGGCGGACCACAGGCGCTGCCGGATGCAGATCCGCTCGGCCCCGACGCTGTCGACGGTGAGCCGGGAGGACCCGACGAGCGGGCTCAGGCTGTCGCCGGGCGCGAGGCGGCTGACGACGTCGGTCCAGGCGATCACGGGGTCCTCCTCGGTGGGGTGCGGCATCGGCGCGGATCCGGGGGCCAGACCAGCCGGCGCGCGTGGGCCGGCACGAGCAGCGACCCGGCCGCCGCCGCGCCGGCCCCGCGGGCCCGGCGGACGGCCAGGATCATCGCCGGGAGGTCCTGGTCGACGACGGTGCGGGCGGGGCGGCCCGGCCCGTCGCCGATCCCGCAGTCGGCGGTGAACTGCGCGGCGGCCTGCGGCGGCAGCGCGAGATCCGGCGGCACCGGCGCTACTCCAGGAAACCGAGGTCTTTGAGCACGTGCGCCGCGGAGGTGGCACGCACGTCGGCGACGAGTGTCCGGTACTCCTCCACGAACAGCCCCGCGTGCCGGCTCATCCGGTCGGCCTCGACGAGATCGACGGCCTTCTCCAGGTCCGCGCGGCGCAGGGTGTCGCGCCAGAGCGCGTTGCGGATGTGCACCCCGTCCGCGTCGACCCCGGTGACCTGCAGGGTCTTCCCGCCGGCGACGGTCGGGATCCGCGCGCCGCCGTCGTACTTCCGTTCCACGTCCGCCCAGATCAACGGCATGCGATCAGTCCTGTCCCTCCGGATCCGGGGTGCCGGGCAGGCCCGGCGCCGCGAGCGTCCTCATGAAAACCAGCGTCGCCGCCCGGCGTCGTGCGGCGTCGTCCTCGTCGCAGCCCAGCCCGCGGGCGAGGGTCTCGACGTCCTCGGCCCGCAGGCACACCGCGACGAGCACCTCGCGGTGCTCGGCGGGGATGGCCGCCAGCCGCGACCGCAGCTCCGGCCACCCGCAGACGCGGGCCAGCCCGCCGGTGTCGGCCTCGACGATCCGGGCCTCGGCCAGGGTCGCGATCCGGCCCGAGTAGGGCAGGCCGAAGTAGCGGAACACCAGCGGCCGGGAGACGAGCCCCGCGACGACCTGGACCGCGACCTGGTCGGCCAGGCTCGCGTCGACCAGCCGGTGCGTGCAGGTGTAGAGCACCGCCTCGTAGGTGGAGCGGACCCGCTCCAGCCATTCGGCGAACTCCCGCTCGTCGTCGGTGACGGTGGGCTCGCTCGTCGTGTCGGCGTACACGGTCGCTCAGCGCCCCGCCGCCGGCGGCGCGGCGGTGCCCACCGGGTGGGCGTCTGCGACTCCGGGCATCGGGATCGTCGCCTTTCGCGGTCGCCGCGGCCGACCGGTCGGTGGGTGGGGTGCAGGGACGGCGGACCGCGGCCCCGGCCGTCCGGGTCGTGCAGGGCGGGGCGGGCGGACGGCAGCCGCCCGCCCCGGTCCGTCACGGAGTCGGCACCACCGTCTTGGTCATCATCGCGATGTGCTCGGCCTGGACGACCGTGAGGTCCTTGGAGGCCGGCGCGTCCCCGCGGATGGCCTCGTGCGGCACCACGACCCAGCAGGCACAGCCCCAGATGCACTCGCCCGCCATGCCGTCGAAGCGGATCGACTGCTCGGAGAGCATCACCCCGAGATCGAGCAGCCAGGAGTGCATGAGGAGCTTCTCCTCCCACGACTCGATCTTGTCGTAGGCGTCGCGGGCGGCGAAGAACGCGGTGAAGTCGCTCTTCGCGACGCCCGGGATGACGATGTTGGAGTACGCGGTCAGCTCGTCGAAGAACTCGCCGAGCGTGGTGTTGACGGTGCCGTCCTCGCCGTCGAGCACGTACTCGCCGAGGGTGGACTCGAGCTTCTTCTGCAGGGTCTCGTTCCACAGCTCCCGCGGCGACACCGTGTGCGCCTCGATGTAGTCGGTCTTGAATCCCTCGCGCAGGCCGGAGAACTGCGGGATGTAACCGATCCACTTGCCGACGACCTCGCGCCACTTGCTGCGCGGCTCGCCCGGGAGCACCTCGACCCCGGGGTGGGTGAACTTGGCGACGTCGAACACCGTCCAGGTCCGGTCGCCGGAGATGTTCCGCTCGTGCGGCGCACCGGTGAAGCCGGCCGGACGGAGCATCTTGAACAGCAGCCGCCCGTAGTCCTGCACGACGAACCGGGTGAACGAGTCGTTGACGAACTTGCGGGTGACCATCTTGCGCAGGTGGTCGCGGACCGCGGGCTTGCCGGCCTTGGTGTAGGAGCCGAGCCGCTGCCAGGAGTGCTCCTGGGGCAGGGCGAAGAAGCCGCCGGTGAACGGGTTCTTGTAGAGGTCGCCCCAGACCGCCATGACGCCCTGGTTCTTGGCGTCGTCGAGCATGCAGTCGATCTCGTTCATCGTCGGGAACAGTGCGGCGTCGCCGCCCGCGTGCTCCTCGTCGCCGGAGAACGGCATCGCCGCGACGCCGACGACCGGGATGCGGCGCCCGAGCTTGACGTTCGACAGGTGCCGGGCCAGGTCGACCACCATGCCGGAGCCGGTCCCGCCGGCCATCGAGAAGAAGACCAGGACGATCGACGGGAGCTTGGTCGCGTTGATCGAGGCGACGAAGTCGTCGAGCTCCTTCTCCAGCGACTTCTCCTCGCCGTAGTAGTAGTGCCCGTAGATCGCCTTGGACACCGCGCGCGGAATCGACTCACCGGCCTTCGGCATCTCCATGTCGGCCGGCAGCCACGGCTCGTAGTTCGGGTTCCAGTAGTAGCGCGGGTACTCCATCTTGAGGTACTCACGCCAACGGTTGAGGCTGGTCAGGAGGTCCTTCTTCTCCGGGACGTCCAGCGAGACGGCGCGCACCTGGGCCCGGTCGGTGGGGATCCCACGCTCCTCCAACCGCTGGTTGAAACCGCCCATGTACTCCTTGAGCTCGTGCTGGTCCTGATCGCCGATGTCGATCGAGAGACCGGTGAACCGGGCACGCGGGTCCTCGAGCATGTCCTCGATCTCACCGGTGCGCAGCAGGGCCTCCACCATGTAGGCGCCGGCCTTGCCGATGCCGATGGCGTGGATGCAGTGCGGGGACTGCGCGCCGGTGGCGCTGTGGTACATGGACAGAGCCATTGCTGGCCTCCTCGGGATGTCATGGGTCATCGCCACACGGCCGGTGCGGTCGTGTGCCGATCGGTGATGGGGGGTGAACCGGTGGTGCGGTGGCTGTGTCGTGACCGGTCCCGGCCGGCCTAGCTGACGTAGCCGAGGTCCTTCAGGATGGTCGCGGCCGTGGTGGGGCGTTCGTCGGCGATGTAGGTCCGGTAGTAGTCGACGACGTCGCCGTAGTTGCTGGTCATCTTCCCCTCGTCGAGCAGGGTCATCGCCTTCTCCAGGTAGGCGCGGGTGATCTTGTCCTGCCAGAGCCGGTGGGAGACGTAGACGTACTCGTCGTCGGCGCCGGTCACCTCGAGCGTGCGGGCGCCCGGCATGGACGGCAGCTGGGCGCCACCCTGGTAGCGGGCGACGATCTCGGACCAGTCGGTGGCCATCGCCCGCTCCTCAGCCCGACGCCGGGACGCCGACGCCGGACGAGGCGACCGCGGCGACGTCCTCGTCGCTGATCGGTGAGGCCACGCTCTCGCCGCGGATCGCGGCGTGCGGCACCACGACCCAGCAGGCGCAGCCCCAGATGCACTCGCCGCCCATCCCGTCGAACCGGATGGAGGGCTCGCAGAGCATCACCCCGAGATCGAGCAGCCACGAGTGCATGAGCAGGTGTGCCTCCCACTCGAGCGGGTCGTAGAGATCGCGGGAGGGCACGAACAGCCCGAGATCGAGCTTCGACGCCCGGGGCAGCACCACGCTGACGACGCCGTCGCCGGGGGTGTCCACGGACTCCACGACCGGCTCCACCCGGGTGGCGGCGACGCCGGGGATCGCGCCGGCCACGGCCGCCGCGGCCGCCTCGGCCGCCGGACCGGTGCCGAACACCCGAGCCTCGGCGTACTCGGTGGCGAAGCCCGCGGTCAGCCCGAGCCCGGACAGGTCGCCGGCCTCGGTCAGCGGGCGGGTGGCCAGCAGGTTGATCCACCGGTCGCTCTGCTCGCCCCGGATCGCCGGGTGCCACTGGTCGCCGGGCACCGCCAGCCAGTTGAGCGCCTTCAGGGTCTCGTAGAGGTCCTTGCCGCCCCCCGCGGTGCTGAACGAGGCGATGGCCTCGACCGGGCTGTGCGTGCCGTCGTCCGGCACGGCGAAGAAGCCGCCGGTGAACGGGTTCTTGTACAGGTCGCCCCAGACGGCCATCACGCCGTTGTTCTTCTCGGTGTCGATCATGCAGTCGAGCTCGTTGATCACCGGGAAGAAGGTCGCCTCGGGCTGCTGCGGCAGGACGCCCATGCCGATCACCCAGGGCCGCCGGCCCAGCTTGATCGAGGAGAGGTGCCGGGCGATCTCGACGACGATCCCGCTGCCGACGGCCTCGGCCATCGAGAACGCGACGACGACGAGCGGGGTCTGCTCGCTGGTGAGCACACCTTCGGCGAACTGGTCCATCGCCGTGGTGATCTCGCGGTTCTGGTAGTATTCGGCACCGTAGATCGCCTTGGCGATCGCCCGGGACATCTCCGCGCTCGATCCGGGGATCTCCAGGTCCCCGGGCAGCCACGGCTCGTAGTTCGGGTTCCAGTAGTAGCGCGGGTACTCCATCTTGAGGAACTCGCGGTACCGGTTGAGCGCCGAGGACAGGTCGGGCCGGCTCGGGATCGGCAGCTCGACGGTCCGGACCGCCGGATCACCGGCCGCCACACCGGACAGGCTGCCGGCGCCGATGTCGACGGCGAGTGCGGTGAACCCGGGCGGGGCGATGCCGGAGATCGCGGAGACGACCTCCGCCCCGGTCGAGCCCAGGCCGAGCACGTGCAGCGAGAAGGGACCCTCGTGGTCGCCCGCGTGATGGACCTTCTCCTTGCTCAGCGCCTCGATGCGGGCGAGCGCGGTGTCCGCCGCCTCGTGGCCGTGGCCGTGGCCGTGTCCATGATCATCGGACATAGGTGTCTGCCTTTCCGGGGATGCTTCCTGGGGGGTGAGAGCCGCGCGCGGCCGCGAGGCGTGAGAGGGAGCCGCGCCGGACCGAGTCGGCCACCGCACGACCCGCGTCGGCCCGCCGGCTCCGGGCGGCCCGCAGGCCGGGCACGGAGAGCTCGGCGTGCTGGACCTCGTAGTCGATCCCGCCGCACAGGCCGAGCACGCGCCCGTCGTGACCGACCAGCGACGAGTGCCCGACCCACTGGCGCGACCCGACGGTGCCCGCGGCGTTCGCCGAGGCCACGTAGCAGCCGTTGGTCCAGGCGAGCCCGCGGGCCGCCTGCACGATCCGGCTCGGGCCGGCGCCGGGGGCGGTCCAGCAGAGGATCACCAGCTCGGCCTCCCGGAGCCCGGGATCGGTGAGCGCCGGCCGGGGGCCGTCGGCGAACGCCAGGGCGGTGCGCAGCCCCCCGGGTCCGTCCACGATCCGCGGCCGGCGCGCGGCGTCGCCGCCCGCCGGTCCGCTCACGTGACCGGCGACGACCGTGCCGCGGTCGTCGAGCAGGACCATGCGGTGGGACGGGTCGTCCCGGGTCGCGCCGGCGCTGACCGACACGGCGAGCCAGACCTCGGCCGCCGCGCAGGCGGGCCCGAGCACGTCGAGCGCCTCCTCCGGGAACGCCAGCGCGGGGCGCTCCCCGGTGCCCGTCCCGATCCCGTGCACGCCGTACTCGGGGAGGACGACGAGATCGGCCCGGTAGGCCCCGGCGAGACCGGACACCACCCCCGCGGTCCTGAAGTAGGACAGCCGGGCGTCGGTCCGGGTCCGCACCGTGGGAACGAGCTGGTTGACGACGACGACGCCGATCGTCCCGCCGTCTCCGACCTCGAACGACATGTTGCCCTCCTCTCCTCGTCGACCACTGGAGATGAACCTACGTGAATATCTGCGTTTGGCAATACCTTCTGTGTGAAGTAATTTGGGCGCAACGGTCCCCGCGCGGCCCGGGCCGGTGTGACCGGCCCCGGGATCGACTGGAACGTGCGGACGACCTAGCTTTACAATGACAGTGTTTACGGTGACAGCAGTGTGTCGCGGTGCCCGACCCGATGAGGTCGGCCCGCCCGCACGGGTTGTCCGACGCGGGACAGGCCGCTGTGGGGGTGCGGGGATTCGATGGGCAGGACCCGACAGGTCACAGAAAGTACAGGGAGCACAGCAGGCATCGGGGGCACGGCTGACGCCGGGCCCGCGCCCCGGCTGCAGATGAGCCGGCTGCTGGGCCAGGTCGAACGACAGATCGCCCGGCTGCTCGAGGGCACGCTGAGCACCGAGGGCCTGACCGTCGACCAGTGGCGGACCCTCGATCTCCTGGCCGACGGCAACGGGCATCCGATGTCGGAGCTGGCCGGCTCCCTGGTGGTCCCCGGCCCGACCCTGACCAAGATCATGGACAAGCTGGTCGACGCCACGCTGGTGTACCGGCTGGTCGACGACCGCGACCGGCGCCGCGTGCTGGCGTTCCTCTCCGAGGAGGGGCGGATCCTGCACACCGCGATCGAGCCGCGGGTGGCCGCGGTGGAGGCCGAGGCGGTGGCCGGCCTCGGGGCGGACGCGCTCGTGCTCACCGATCTGCTCGCCCGGCTGGCCGAGCAGAACGCCCCGGTGGGCGCGCGCGGCTAGGCGCGCCCCGGGCCGGGCGTCGCGCTGCGGACTCGGCGTCCGGCGGGGCCGGCCGCCGGAGCTACGCACCGCCATGGATCTCGGCCAGGACGTCGAACTCGAGACCGTCGGCGCGGGCCAGGTAGATCCGCTGGACCAGGTGCTGGTCGCGGACCCGCACCGCTCCGCGCGGACCTTCGTAGGCGACCCGGTCCGCCACCGTGGACAGTCGCGGGACGTCGGTGGAGCCGGCGGCCGCGGCCAGCTGCGCCAGCAGGGTGATCCCCTCGTAGCAGGACTCGCCCGGCGAGGCCAGCGCGGGAGCCGTCGGGCCGATCGTCTCCAGGTAGCGGCGCTCGAAGTCCAGGCCGTACCCGGTGCCGAGGGTCTCGAAGTAGCCCGCGGCCGAGTAGAGCTCGTGGGTGTTCGCCGCACCGGTCGCCAGCAGCATGTTCTCGTCCATCAGCGGGCTGAGCCGGACGCAGTGGTCGTGCAGCCGCATCTCGGTGAACGCGCGGTTGAACCGCACCGCGTCGGAACCGAGCAGGAACATCAGCACGCCCTGCACCCGGGCGCGTTCGACCCGCCGCAGGACCTGGCCGAAGTCCTCGGTCGCGAGCGGGGTGAAGATCTCGTCCCGGATCTCGGCCCCGACGTGCTCGGCGTAGCTGTGGGCGTAGCGGGCGGACGCGCGCGGCCAGACGTAGTCGTTGCCGACGATCGCCCAGCTCCGGATGCCCATCTCCGCCGACATCCAGCGCATCGCGGGCAGCAGCTGGTCGGTCGGGGTCTCGCCGGTGAGGAAGACACCGGGTGACCGCTCGCCGCCCTCGTAGACCGCGGTGTAGACGTAGGGCACCCGGCCGCGCAGCCGGGGCGCGAGCGTCTCCCGGACGGCCGAGGTGTGCCAGCCGGTGACGGCGTCGACCAGCCCGGCGTCGACCAGCGCGCCGACCTCGCTCGCCACCCGGCCCGGGGACTGCCCCCCGTCCACGGTCCGCAGCCGCACCTCGCGGCCGAGGATGCCGCCGGCCTCGTTGATCTCGATGGCCGCGAACCGGCCGCTGGCCTGGCAGGACGGCCCGTAGATGCCCGACGGTCCGCTGGCCGGCACGACGAACGCGATCTCGATGACATCTGCGGTCACGCGAATCTCCGTCTCGTCCGCACCCGACGATGCGCTGAGTCTGCACCCGTCGTATTGCCTGCATGTTGACGACCTGTAGGCCGATCGGGCGACCGGCCGGCATGCCGGAACCGGGGGTCGGCGGCCCCCGGTGCATCACCTTGACACAGCCGTACCTTTATAAATATCTTCATCGTGAAATTCCTCCGGGTGGTTCCACCCGGAGGCTCGCCGGTCGCGCGGGCAGCTGGGCCGAACGCCGTAGTGCGAGGTCACAGCCGTGCGAACCACGTCGTCGTGCGCGCCCGTCCCGACCGGCCCGTCCCTCGCCAGGAGGAAACATGCGTCACGGAGACATCTCGTCGAGCCCGGACACCGTCGGCGTCGCGGTCGTGAACTACAGGATGCCCCGGCTGCACACCAAGGCCGAGGTGCTCGACAACGCGGGCCGGATCGCCGACATGATCATCGGCATGAAGCAGGGCCTGCCCGGCCTGGACCTGGTCGTGTTCCCCGAGTACTCGACCATGGGGATCATGTACGACCAGGACGAGATGTACGCGACCGCGGCCACCGTCCCGGGCGAGGAGACCGAGATCTTCTCCGACGCCTGCCGCCGGGCCGGCACCTGGGGCGTCTTCTCGATCACCGGCGAGCGCCACGAGGACCACCCGAACAAGCCGCCGTACAACACCCTGGTCCTGATCGACGACGAGGGCCGGATCGTCCAGAAGTACCGCAAGATCCTGCCCTGGACCCCGATCGAGGGCTGGTACCCGGGCGACTCGACCTACGTCGCCGACGGCCCCAAGGGCATGAAGATCTCGCTGATCATCTGCGACGACGGGAACTACCCGGAGATCTGGCGGGACTGCGCGATGAAGGGTGCAGAGCTGATCGTCCGCCCGCAGGGCTACATGTACCCGTCCAAGGACCAGCAGGTGATCATGGCGAAGGCGATGGCCTGGGCGAACAACTGCTACGTCGCGGTCGCCAACGACACCGGCTGGGACGGGGTCTACTCCTACTTCGGGCACTCGGCGATCATCGGGTTCGACGGCCGCACCCTCGGCGAGTGCGGCGAGGAGGACTACGGCGTGCAGTACGCCCAGCTCTCGCTGAGCGCGATCCGCGACGCCCGGCGCAACGACCAGTCCCAGAACCACCTGTTCAAGCTGCTGCACCGGGGCTACACCGGCGTGCACGCCGCCGGTGAGGGCGACAAGGGCATCGCGGAGTGCCCGTTCGACTTCTACAAGCTCTGGGTCACCGATGCCCAGAAGGCCCAGGAGGCGGTCGAGGCGATCACCCGCTCGACGGTCGGGGTGGCCAGCGCACCGGTCTACGACCTGCCCTACGACAAGACCCGGAACGCCTGAGCGACCGGTACCCGGACCATCCCGTGCCCTATCTCAGCGACCGGTTCCACGACCGGGACACCGATCTCCGCGCCCCCGGTCCGGCCGCACCGGCAGCGGGCCCGAACCGGACCGGAACCTTCGACGCCACCGCGGTCACCACGGCGATCGGGCAGCGCGTGCTCGGCCAGGCCGCGGCGCTGGAGGCCGTCGGGCACGCGCTCGTCATCGCCCAGGCCGGGTTCCAGGACCGGGACCGGCCGATGGCGAGCGTCCTGCTCGTCGGACCGACCGGGGTCGGGAAGACCGAGCTCGTCCGGCGGCTGGCGGCGGAGATCCGGTCCGGCCCGGACGACCTCTGCCGGGTCGACATGGGCCAGCTGGGCCAGGAGCACTACGCGGCGTCCCTGGCCGGCGCCCCGCCGGGCTACGCCGGGAGCCGCGAGCACGCGAGCGTGCTGGACCGGGCCACCGTCGAGGGCACCGCGCTGACGCCCGGGATCGTGCTCTTCGACGAGGTGGAGAAGGCGCACCCGCTGGTGCTGCGGGCGCTGCTCGGCGCCCTCGACCACGGCCGGCTGACCCTGGCCGGCGGCGACCGGACGATCTCGTTCCGCAACACCTTCGTGTTCATGACCTCCAATCTCGGGTCGGCCGATCTCGCCCGCCGGCAGGGCCGGGCGTGGCGCCGGGCGCTCGGCTCGCTCCCGGCGAGGGGGCCGGTCGGCCGGCGCGCCCGGGCGGCGCTCGGGCACCGCGACGGCGCGATCGTCGACCGCGCCGTGCGCGACTTCTTCGAACCCGAGTTCCTCAACCGGCTCGACGAGGTCGTCCACTTCGGCGCCATCTCGCCCGGGACGGCGGCGCGGATCGTCGCGCTGCGGCTGGACGACGTGCGCGAGCGCTTCCGGCGGCGCGACGTCGAGCTCGTGATCGGCGACGGCGTCCTCGAGGTGCTGGTCGACGCCGGTTTCGACACGGTGAACGGCGCGCGCGGCCTCGGCCGGAGCGTGCGCCGGAACGTGGTCGTGCCGGTCGCGCAGGCGCTGGTGCGGCACCGCCGGGCCACCGACGGCGCGCGGCCGCCGCTGACCCTGCGGATCGATCCGACACCCGGCGGGGGCCCGGACCCGCTGGTCGTCCGGCCGCACTCCCCCGGCCGGACCGGCGCGCACGGCGCCGCGGCGGCCGGCCCCGGGCGGGCGGAGCCGGCGTGAGCGGCCGGCTGGCGGACGCGACCAGTCCCTACCTGCTCCAGCACGCCGACGATCCGGTCGACTGGTGGCCGTGGTCGGACGACGCCTTCGCCGACGCCCGCCGGCGCGACGTGCCGGTGCTGCTCTCGATCGGCTACGCGGCGTGCCACTGGTGCCACGTGATGGCCCGGGAGTCGTTCGCCGATCCGGAGACCGCCCGGCAGATCAACGCCGGCTTCGTCGCGATCAAGGTCGACCGCGAGGAACGCCCGGACGTCGACGCCCCCTACATGGCCGCCACCCAGGCCATGACCGGGCGCGGCGGCTGGCCGCTGACCTGCTTCCTGACCCCCGACGGCGAGCCGTTCCACTGCGGGACCTACTACCCGCCGACCCCCCGGTCCGGGCTGCCCGGGTTCCGCCAGGTGCTGACCGCCGTCACGACGGCCTGGGAGCAGGACGGCGCGCGGGTCCGCGAGGCGGCCACCCGGATCACCGCGAACCTCGCCCGGCACGCCGCCGAGGAACGGCCCCGGGTGCCGGTCGGTCCGGAGATCCTCGACCGGGCCGCCGCGACGCTGCTGGACGAGGCCGATCCCGAGCACGGCGGGTTCGGCGCGGCACCCAAGTTCCCGCAGGCGCTGTGCCTGGAGTTCCTGCTCCGCCATCACGAGCGCACCGGATCGGCGCGGGCGCTGGACGTCGTCGAGCTGACCTGTGAGCGGATGGCCCGGGGCGGCCTGTACGACCAGCTGGCGGGCGGCTTCGCCCGCTACACCGCCGACGCCGCCTGGGCCGTCCCGCACTTCGAGAAGATGCTCCACGACAACGCGCTGCTGCTGCGGCTCTACGCGCACCTCGCCCGGCTGACCGGATCGGCGCTCGCGCACCGGATCGCCACCGGGACCGGGGACTTCCTGCTCACCGGGATGGCCGTCGACGGCGGCGGCCTGGCCTCCGCGCTCGACGCGGACGCCGACGGCGAGGAGGGCCTGACCTACCTGTGGACGCCGGGGCAGCTGATCGGCGCGCTCGGGCTCGGCGACGGCATGTGGGCCGCCGACCGGTTCGGCGTCACCAGCGCCGGCACCTACGGGCAGCGACGGTCCACCCTGCAGCTGCCCGCCGACCCGGACGACGACCAGCGGCTGCGCCGGGTCCGCGCCGCGCTGCTCGACGCCCGGCGGCGGCGCCCGCAGCCCGCCCGCGACGACAAGATCGTCACCGCGTGGAACGCGATGGCCGCCGTCGCGCTCGCCGAGGCGGGCACCGACCTGGGCCGCGACGACTGGGTGTCCGCCGCCGCGGACCTCACCCGGCTGCTCCTCGGACTGCACCTGCGCGACGGACGGCTGTACCGCTCGTCGCGGCACGGGCGGCCGGGCACCGCGGCCGGGGTGCTCGAGGACCACGCCTGGCTGGCCGAGGCCCTCCTCGCCCTGCACCGGTCGACCGGCGACCCCGCCTGGCTCGACACCGCGGGCACCGTCCTCGATCTCACCCTGGACCGGTTCGCCGATCCCGACCGGCCCGGCCGCTTCCACGACACCGCCGACGACGCCGCCCCGATCCTGCACCGGCCGCGCGACCTCGTCGACAACGCCACCCCGTGCGGCAGCTCGGCGCTCGCCGGTGCTCTGCTCACCGCCTCGGTGCTCGTCGACGGGGAGCGGTCGCACCGCTACCGCGAGATCGCCGAGGCCGCGCTGTCCACGATGGGCGGGGTCCTCGCCGAGCACGCCCGGTTCGCCGGCCACTGGCTGAGCACCGCCGAGGCACTCGTGCACGGCCCGGTCCTGGTCACCGTCGACGGGGACCCGCGCGACCCGCGGTTCGCCGACCTGGTCGGCCACGCGCGCAAGCGGGTCCCCGGCGGGGGCGTGGTCGTCGCCGGGCATCCCGCGGTGCCCGGCGGGCCGGCGGTGCACCGGAGCCCGGCCGCGCACGTCTGCCGCGGGTTCGTCTGCGAGCGGCCGGTCGGCACCGTCGCCGAGCTCGACCGGCAGCTCCCCGGTCCGGGGCTGTGGGACGGGGTCGCGGGTCCGGGGTGAGAGCCGGGCCCGTGCTCGTGGGGTGCTCCGCCCCGCCGCAGCCGGGACCGGCTGCGAACTACGGGGACCCGGCGGTCCGCGCGCGCTACCGTCGTCGACGTGACCGGGCTCCTCGTCCTTCCCCCGCCGCGCTCCTGACCGGAGCCGGTGTCACCGACCGCGCCTGAGGCGCGGCCGGTCGTCCGCCCCTGCTCCGCTGCGCCCGGCCGTCACCTCTCTCCGCGCAGGAGCCCCCGTTGTCCTCGTCGTCCACCCCTGCCCGCACCCGGGCCGGGGTCCTCCAGGTCTGTTCCGCCGGTGCCCTGTGGGGCACCGCACCCGTCGCGTTCGCCGCCGTCGGCGACCTGCCCCCGCTCGCCGTCAGCGCATGGCGGATCACCGTCGCCGCGGCCGTCCTCGGCCTGCTCGCCGCCGCGACCGGCGCCACCGCCGCGGTGCTCACCGCCGTGCGGGCCGCCCCGGTGCCGGTCGTCGTCATCGGGCTCGGGGTGGCGGCCTACCAGGCGCTGTGGTTCGCCTCGATCCCGCTGGCCGGCGCCGCCGTGTCCACCGTCGTCGCGCTCGGTCTCGCGCCGGTCGTCGTCACCGCCTGGGAGGCGCTGCGGACCCGCCGGACGCCGTCGCCCGGCCGGCTCGCGACGATCGCCGTCGCGGTCGCCGGACTCCTGCTGGTGGCAGGCGTCGACGCCGGGACCGGTACCGCCCCCGCGGCCGGCGTGCTGCTCGCGGTCGCCTCCGGGCTCACCTACGCCGCCGTCACCGTGCTCGGCCGGCACGCCGCACCCCGGATGGCGCCGCTGGTGCTGACCACGGCGACGACGACCGTGGGCGCACTCGGGCTGCTGCCGCTCGCCGTGCTCACCGGGCCGGTGGCGACCACCGCACTGGTCTCGCTGCTGGCGCTCGGTCATCTCGGCGTCGTCACGATGGCGGGCGGGTACCTGCTGCTCTACGCGGGCCTGCGCACCGCATCGGCCGGCACCGCCGCCGTCGCGACGCTGCTGGAACCGGCGACGGCCGCGGTGCTCGCCGTACTGCTGCTCGGGGAGTCGCTGCCGGCGCACGGGGTGGTCGGGGTCGTGCTGATCCTCGGCGCGGTCACCGTGCTGCGGAACCGCTGACGCCGGCACAATCCATGCGAATCGCATATGATTGCCCGATGGAATCCCACGTCGAAGCCGTACTCACCGAGTGGCACGACGCGGTGAACGCCGGCGACACGAGCCGCTCGGCCGCCGCCGTCGGCGACCCGGTCGTCGTGCTGGGACCGCACGGGGCGGGTCCGATCACCCCGTCCCGGTTCGCCGAGTGGGTGCGGCATTCGGGCATCCGGCTGACACCGGTGTCCTGGCACCCGGTCAGCGACCGGGTGATGGTGGTCGAGGAGGACGCCGTCTGGCCGGGCGAAGAGAGCGCGGTCCGCGTCGCGACGATCTTCCGCGTCGTGGACGGCACGGTCACCGCCGCCCTCCGGCTCCCGGACCTTCGGTCGGCCCTCGAACTCGCGCACCTCAACCGCGAGTTGGCCGCGACCGAATGACCACGCCGGGAACCGGACAGCTGCTGTTCTCCTTCGTCCGGCACTGGTCACGCCGCGCGGCCACGCACGACGCCTCCGTCGCCGAACGGGGCCGACTCGTACTGGTGACCGAGGCTGTGGCGGCGCTGCACGGCCGCGGCCGGCCGCCGACCGTGAATGCGATCGCCGGCGAGATCGGCATCGACCAGAGCGGCGCGTCACGACTGATCACGAGCGCCGTCGACGCCGGGTATCTCACGGTGACGACGGGGGCGTCGGACGGCCGCCGACGTGAGGTGTCGGTGACCCCCGCCGGACGCCTGGTCCTCCGGCAGGCGCACGCATGGCAGGAGGAGGTCTTCGACGAGCTGACCGCGGGCTGGAGCGAGAAGCGGCGCCGGGACTTCCACACCGCCATGGCCGATCTCATCGCCCGGTCCGACCAGGTCAGCGGGTGAGCCCGCGGGTGCAGGCGGTCCGCTCGCCCGAGCGCGCGGGCGGTTCCGGCCGCACCCCCGTGCAGAGCCGGGACCCAGGGGTGGTCGGGGCGTCGAGGTGGACCCCGCCCCGCCGCCGACGCCCATCGGCGTCCACGGACGGATGGCCCGCGTCCCGGCCACTTGACCATGCCGCGGCGGCACGGTGTCACCTGGACCGCACCGCCACGGACCGTCAGGAGGCCGGAATGGTGTCCCTGGATGCCGAGGACCACGCGCGCGCCGTGGTGCCGCAGCTCTCCGACGGCCGCCGCTTCGTCTACCGGGCCGGGGCCGCGACCTGCCGGTCGACCCGGCGGCTGGCATCCGGCCCGTCGCGCCGCCTGCTGACGTCACCATCCACCACCTTCGTGCCGGGAGGCATGCCGTGTCCCTACCCCTCCACCGACCCAGACCGGACGACCACGACCCGGCCCGCGCCGCGACGCCGACACCGGTCGCCGAGCGGTCGGTAGCTCCCGACCTGGCCAGGGGGATGATGCTGCTGCTCATCGCACTCGCCCACGCCCCGTGGTTCCTGTGGAACTCTGAGCTCGGGTCGACCCTGATGCACCCGGCCGAGGGCGGGACCGCCGACCGCGTCGCGCAGGCCGTGACGATCGTGTTCGTCGACGGGCGGGCCTGGACGCTGTTCGGGCTGCTGTTCGCCTACGGGATCGGTCAGCTCTACGCCCGCCGCAGCGCCGCAGGCAGCACCGACCGCGAGATCCGCAGGCTGCTGCGCACCCGTCACTGGTGGCTGCTCGCCTTCGGCCTCGTGCACGCCGTGCTGCTCTGGCAGGGCGACATCCTCGGCACCTACGGACTGCTCGGACTGCTGCTCGTCCCGCTGTTCCTGCACCGCAGCGACCGAGTCCTCAAGGTCTGGATCGGGCTGCTGCTCGGGGTCGCCGCTCTGGTCAACATCGGCCTCGCCGTGCTCGGCCAGCTCGTACCCGCCGGGGCGGGGGCGATGGCGCCGCAGCAGCAGGCCGCCGCGGAGACCGGGTACCTCACCTCGGCGCTGCTCCGGCTGGCGCTGTGGCTGCCGTCGCCGATCTCGTCGCTGGTCGGGCTCGTCATGCCGGCCGCGTTCCTGATCGGGCTCCTCGCGGCCCGGCACCGCATCCTCGACGAACCCGGCCGGCACCTCCCGCTGCTGCGCCGCACAGCCGTGATCGGTCTCGCGCTCGGCTGGGGCCTGGGGTCGCTGCAGGCACTGCTCCACCTGGGCGTGCTCTCGGTGCCCAACCCGTCGGCAGTGGTCTCGTTCCACCTGCTCACCGGCATCTTCGCCGGTGTCGGCGTGGCCGCCCTGTTCGGGCTGATCGCACACCGGGTCGGTACCCGCCGCCCCCTTCCGGTCCGGGCGCTCGTCGCGCTGGGCCGCCGGTCGCTGTCCGGCTACCTCGCCCAGTCGTTGATCTTCGTCCCGCTGCTGGCGGCCTGGGGTCTGGGGCTCGGGGCGCACCTGACCAGCGCCACCGCCATGCTGGTGGGGATCGGCGTGTGGCTGCTGACCGTCGTCGTCGCCTACCGGTTCGACGTCGCGGGGGTCCGCGGTCCGGCCGAGGTGCTGCTGCGCAGGCTCACCTACGGCGGCCGCCGAACGACTTGACCATGCCGCTGCGGCACGGTCTTCACTGGACTCGCGCCGGGTTCCGCCCGCAGCATGCTCACTCGACCGCTGAGGGCGACCCGGCCTCCATCGAACTGCACCGCAAGGAGGAAGCCGTGTTCGAGCACAAGATCCTGAAGTTCACCTGGGGCTGGAAGGGGTTCGACTACAACACGATGGAGCAGGAGCTCAACGAACTCGGGGCCCAGGGCTGGGAGGCCGTCGGAACCATAGTACCCAGCGTCGGCGCCGGGCAGTCGATCGAGATCGGGATCATCGTCAAGCGGGCGCGGAGCAACTGAGGGCGGGGCCGATCTCCGCTGGAGGACTGAAGGTCGCTGACGAGTAGACCCGGATGCCCGGCGTGCGCAGGTCGCCGACGCCGTGATCGACGAGATCGCCGCACACGGACTTCGCTCGGTGACCCTCGCGCGGATCTCGGCGCGCTCCGGCTTGGCCATCGGGAGCATCCGGCACTATTTCGGTGACAACCTGCGGGAGGTCATGTCGTTCACGTTGGGCGTCCTGATCAAGCGCGCCGAGCACCGCAACCCGGGGCTCTCCGACGATCCGGCCAGCCGGGTCGCCGAGGCGATCGTGCTCACCGCGCCGACCAGCGAGCAGGAACACAAGGAGAACATCGCACTCGTCGAGTACCGCGTCATGGCCCGCACCGACCCGGAGTTCGCAGCCGAGGTCGCCACGACCTCGCTCGCGACCACTGAGGCGATCCGCTCGCTACTGCGCGCAGCACTCGCCGACCGCACGATCGACGAAGAAGCACTACACCGCGAAGCACTTCTCCTGCTCACCCTGGTGGAAGGCTCCTCACTCGGTTCGGCTCTGGTCTCCACCCCACTGCGCGAGGCAGACGTCCGCGCCGTCGTGACGAACACCCTGCACCGTATGCGCGACGCGTACCCGCCTCGCCGGGAGGTGCCGGTAGATCACCTCGAGACCTGAGCCGGCGCACGATCGCCACCGGTGGGTTGCGAGGGGCGGTCCGGTCATCCCTGCGACCTCGTCCTGCCGATGCCCGGCCGCGACCTCGGACATCGGAGACCCCGCTAGCAGCTGGGAAGCTCGGACTCGATGGTCGCGACCCGCTGTGCCGTCCGGTAGGCGTCGGCGACGCGATCGGCAACGGACGTGTCGCCCCGCAGCTCGAGGGCGTCCTCGCCGGAGATCTCACCGGCGCGGGCCGCCCGGGCAGTCCGGATCGCGGCGGCCCAGTCGCCGACGTAGGTGAGATCAGCGGCGTGTACCGGTGCCAGGGAGAACCGGGCCCCGGTGCCGCGCTCGAACGCCAGCACCCAGTGCACGGTGCCGCCGTCCGGACCGTCGTGCAGCTCGTAGGCGATCGTGTAGTCGCGGTCCAGCGCCGCGCACGCCTCCCGCACGTCGGGTGAGCTGCCCAGCAGATCGTTCATCCGAGATACGTGCTCGCTCGACATGAAGACCACTGTGGACATACTGCTGTCTCCTCGAGTCGTCGCGTCGTACGTCATGCCCGACTCATCCCATGACGGTGCCGCTGCTGCCGGTGTTGACCGCACGCCGCCGGGAGAAGGCCGCGAGATCGATCACGGCACCGGTCCGCTCGGCGACGAACTGGACGGGATCGGTGTCGTGATCGCCGCCGCCCTCGACACGGTCGATGATCGCCGTCATGAACCGGCCGACGACCGGGGCGTTCTTGAACTGGTTGCCGCTGGTTCCGATCGCGACGTAGAAGCCGGGCAGATCGGTCCGGTCATAGACCGGGGTCCAGTCGTCGGCGACGTCGTACACCCCGACCACCCCGCGGGCGCGGTGCGGAACCTGCAGCTCCGGCAGCCGTCGCGCCGCCCGCACTGCCTGGGCTTCGAAGACCTTCATGGTGGGGTTCGGATGCGCGTCGTCAGGACACTCCAGCCACTGGAAGGGGTCGCATTCGGGTTCGGTGCCGCCGATGAGCAGTCCCCCGCCGACCTCGCCGCGCAGGTAGATGCCGAGGTCCATGTCGGCGACGGAGGTGCCCTCGCCGCCCTCCGGGTGAAGACCCGCCGGCGCGCGGACGTGAGCGACCTCCTGGCGCATCGGCGTCAGCGAGATCGTGAAGTCCGAGCCCACCCCGGCGAGCCGGTTGATCGCCGACGACCAGGGTCCCGCGGCGTTGACGACCACGTCCGCGTCGATCCGGGTCCCGTCGTCGAGCAGGACCGCGCGGACCCGATCGCCGCGCTCGATCGCCGTGACCGCGCGGCGCAGCAGGAACCGCGCGCCGTGACGTCCCGCGGCCCACGCGAGGTTCCGGGCCGCGAGCTGCGGGTCGCTGACATAACCCGCATCCGGGGTGTGGACCGCCCCGACGGTGCCCTCGGCGTCGTCGAAGAAGCGCTCGTCGGCGATGGGCTTCGGCGGCCAGTAGCGGCCGACGTCGATACCCGGGATGCGCTGCGCGAGCGTCGCGGAGTCCCACTCCTCGAAGGGCACGCCTGCCCGCTCCAGGTGTGGGACGAACATGCTGCGCGGGGCCACGGCGACGTCGAGAAGGGCCAACCCGGTGCGGACGTACCGGGTCATCCCGGCCGGGTCCGCGCCCCCGAGATGGTCGGCCCACGCCTCCCAGGCGAACCGGGACTCCCAGGCCGCCGCGACCCCGGCCCGGGTGGAGAAGTTGAATCGGACCACAGCGCTCGACGCGCTGGTGGAGCCGTGCCCGACCCCGCCCGCCTTGTCGACGACGACGACCTGCCGACCGCCGCGGGCGAGCTCGAGTGCGATCGAGGAGCCGACCACTCCGGCTCCGATGACCACGGCGTCAGTTCTCATGGGCGTCCTTGTCCGGAGGGCCTGCATTCGCGACCAGCATGGTCGGGACCCCGGGCGCGACGACAGCTGCAGCTGTCACGTGGTTCGGACCTACCGGAACGACAGGTGTCGACCTCGGCGCGCTACCGGCTCGGTCGGTCCGGTGACGTCACCAACCGGTCGTACGTGCCCGCCAACCGAGCGATCTTGATCCCCAGGTGGAAGGCGAGGCGGTCACCGCCGCTGGCGAAGCTCAGGCCGGTGAGCTGCTCGATGCGCGACAGACGCTGGTAGAGCGTCGCCCGGTGGATGTGCAGCTCCGCGGCGGCCCGCTGCACGTCGCCCGCGAGGTCCAGGAAGGTCTCCGCCGTCTCCAGGAGCTGCCGGGCACCCCGGTGCTCGGCCAGCCGGAGCAGGGGCACCGGATACGACGAGATGTCCAGATCTCCGGGCGCGAGCATGGCGAGCAGCCCGTAGACGCCGATCCCCTTCCAGGTCACCACGTCCGCGAACTCCGGCAGGTGCTGCGCGGCGCGGTTCGCGATCACCGCGTGCTGATAGGCCTGGCGGGCCTCCGCCAGGCCGTCGTCGTGGCTCTCCGTGCCGGCCGTCCAGCGGTCCCCGGTCGCCCGGACCAGCTCGGCGGCGACGCGAGCCGCGACCTGCTCCACCTGGTGGCCGGCCACCTGCTCCCCCACGACGAGGACGACCAGGCCGGTGCGACGGACCCACACGAGCGTGCTGCGTTCGGGTGCGCGCCGCAGAACCTGGTCGGCGGCCTGGGCCAGTGCCGTGGCGAGGACCCGGTCGACGTCGGCGTCGTCGGCGGTGGGGCGGCAGCCGATGACAGCGACCTCGACGTGGTCGGCCTCGCGGAGCAAGTCGTCCTCGCGCAGCTCGGAGAGCGCGTCGCCACGGGTGGCCACATCGGACGACACGAGGCCTCGCAGGAGCACCTCCATCCGGGCTCGCCGGCGCTCCAGCGCGAAGTCGCGACGGTAGAGGCGCAGTCCGATCTCCTCGGCGACCTCCACGGAGTCCGCGATCTGCTCCTCGGGCAGTGGAGCGTCCTCGATCAACCACAGGAACCCGAGCAGCAGGCCCGCGCACCGGATCGGCACGCACAGCCGGGGTTTGATACCGGGGAGCGGCACGGTCAGGCGGGCCGGCTCGGTGAGCTGCCAGACGTTCTGCGCCTGCACCAGCTCGCGGACCTCGTCGCCGACATCCCGGCCGAGCACCGAACGGACGCGTGTCTCGTCCTCGTCACCGAAGTGCCTGCTGGCCGCGAGCAGGCGGATGCTCGGGTCGTCGACCGCAACCGACCGCTGCAGTCGCTCGGCCAGCGCGTCGACGGCCTCCTGCAGGCCGGCCTCGTCCTCGGTCCCGGCCGTGTGCAGCCGGTCCCATGCCCGCTTCGTCACGACCGCACGACCTCCAGACGTTCACACGACGCAATCGCAGCATAGGCATCCGGCGACAGCACAGGAGTACATGCGCACCGGCGGGAGCCTGCGCTACCGGGCCGGCATGTGGAGCTCGAACCAGTCCACGGCCCGGGCCAGGAAGTCGATCTGCGCCGGGTAGGCCCGCACCCCGTGCCCCTCCTGCGGGTAGATCGCCAGCACCGACTCGACGCCGTGTGCCCGCAGCGCCTGGTGGAACTCCTGGGCCTGGCCCGGTGGGGTGCAGTTGTCCAGTGCCCCCGCGACGTTCAGGCACGGAGTGCGGACCTTGCTGGCGTGCAACACCGGGCTCCGGGTGTGCGCCCGGGTTCCGTGCTGCTCCGGGTCGGCGTCGAGGAACCGGTTGCCCCACGCCGCGATGTTGCTCGTGAAGCCCTGGCTGTACCAGTCGGTCACCGGGGCGATCGGCACGGCGGCCGCGAACCGCCGGTCCTGGGTGACCAGCCACGACGACATGTAGCCGCCGTAGCTGCCACCGATCAGGCCGACCCGACGCTCGTCGACCACACCGCGGTCGACGAGCGTGTCGATCCCGGAGAGGAAGTCGTGGGTATCGGCCCCGCCCATGTCGCCGACGACCATTCCGGCGAACTCCTGGCCGCGCCCGGCACTGCCGCGCGGGTTCGGGTTGAGCACCGCGTACCCGCGGGTCACCAGCAGCGGAACCCACGACGAGCGCATCGACCACTGGTTGCGGAACGCCCAGATCGGCCCGCCGTGGACGTTCACCACCAGCGGAAACGGACCGTCCCCCGCCGGCGTGCACAGCACCCCCTCGATCTCCGTGCCGTCCGGGGCGTCCCAGGTCACTGCCTCCGCGGTCCCGGCGACGGAACGCAGGTAGTCGGTCCCCGGGTGGGCCACCGAGGCGAGCACCCGGTCGCCGTCGGGACCGGATACGACGAGCTGCTGCGGCAGCTCGTAGGACTCCTGGATCGTGCACACCCTGCCGTCGCCGGTGAACACGCCGTCCGGGTGGAAGGTGCTCCCACCGCACGCCGACGCCGTCGAGAAGATCTCCGACACCTCGGTCGTCCCGTCGCGTGCGACGTCGATGACGCCCGCGACCGAGTCCAGGTGCCGCAGTCCGACATAGCCGAGCCGGGTGTCGTCGAGCCACTCCAGCCGGGTGACGTCGGTACCGCTGACGTCGACGCGCCGCACCGCCCCCGACGCGGGGTCGATGACCAGCAGGTCACCGGCCACCACCCAGCGGTCGCTGCACACCGCCTCGACCACCGACAGCCACCGGCCGTCGGTCGAGCCGGTCGGCAGGGCGAGCTGGACGTCGCTGCCCAGCACCTTCCGGGTCGAGCCGTCCGGCTCGAACAGGCTCAGATCCGCGCGGTACCAGTTGTCCTCGCCGGGCCCGTCGGAGGTAATCGCCGCGACCCGCTCCGGCCCGCACCAGCCCGCCTCCCAGCAGTTCACCCCTTCCGCGGAGAGCCGGTCGAGCGCACCGGTCCCCGGCGTGTACAGCCAGAGGCTGCGCCAGGACTGCTCGCCGACCCCGCCGTCGATGCGGGGGAACCACGACGGCGTCTCGTCGGCGCTGCGCCGGTTGATCCCCGATCCCTGCCCGCCGGACAGGTCGGCGCCGAGACCCGCGACGCCCAGCAGGATCCGGCTACCGTCCGGTGACCAGTGCAGGTACTCGACCGTGCCGGGCACCTCGGGCGCCGCCTGCGCCTCACCCAGCCTGCCGTCGACGAGCAGGTGGAGCTGGGACACCCCGCGCTCGGTGCGGTCGGCCAGGAACGCCAGTGTGTGCCCGTCCGGCGAGAACCGGCCCGACCGCGCCGACGCGCCCGCGGCCGACACCTGCCGGAAGCGGCCGTCCTCTGCCGTGTAGAGCGCGGTGCGCGGCACCCCGTCGAGCCCGTCCAGGACCTCGGCGGTCACCACCGTGCGCTGCCCGTCCCGGGTGACGTGCGGCTCCCGGATGCTCGACGGGCCGCCGAACCCGGGCTCGTGCAGTGCCTGCAGGTGTGCGAGGACCCTGTCGTACTGCGCCTGCTGCTGCGTGCTCCGCTGTGTCATCGGGCCCTCCCGGATCCTGCCGTCGTCTCCTGTGGGCGAGTCTCCCCGGCGGACGGATCGACGGGCGTCAGATCCAGCCGCTGCATCAGGAAGGCGAGCCAGTGGGTGGCGTGGGTGATGCCTTCGGACCGGGAGGTCGCCATTCCGTGCCCGACGCGGTCCCAGACCCGGAGCAGCTGCGGTGCGGTGGTGTCCGGCACCGCCTGCACCCGGGCGACGAACTTACGGATCGGCCCCGGCGGGCACGCGACGTCCGCACCGCCCGCGTGCACGTACAGCGCCGGGTACACCGTACCGTTCTCGATCAGCTGGTACGGCGAGATCCCGGCGAGCCGGGTCACCTCGTCCGGGTCGTCGAGGTCGCCGTACTCGCCGCCGATCGCGAACCGGCCGTAGGGATGGCGATGGCAGCCGACGACATCGAGGATCGGGCACTGGGCGACCACCGCCGCCCACAGCTCGGGGCGCTGGGCGAAGGCCACCCCCGCCATGAGCCCGCCGTTGCTCCAGCCGGTCACGGCGAGCCGGTCCGGCGTCGTCACTCCGGTGCGGATGAGGTCCTCCGCGATCGCGTACAGGTCGTCGAAGCTGTTCTGCTTGTTCCGGAGGCGCCCGGCGTCGGCCCAGCCCGAGCCGAGGTCCCCGCCCCCGCGCTGATGCGAGATGACCAGCGTCCCGCCGGCCGCGACGAACGCCGCGACGGGCCCGGGGAACTGCGCGGGCCAGGCGACCCGGCCGCCGCCGTAGGCGGTGATGAGCGTGGGCGAGGGCTGCGTCTTCTCCGCGGTCTTCTCCGCGCCGGCCGGCCGGACGACGTGGTAGGGCACCTCGGTGCCGTCCGCGGACCGGGCCCAGTGCAGCGAAGCGCCGGCCCCGGGCAGGTGAACGCGGGGTTCGCGCAGAGTGGTCAGCTGTCCCGAACCCGGGCGGTAGCTGTACACGCCCGGTGACGACGTCGGGGTGGAGAACGCGAAGAGGAACTCCTCCGGGTGCTCCGGCGGCACCAGCGAGGCGTTGGGCAACACGTCCAGCGGGAGCGCTCCGCGGCCGGGCAGCGGTACCTCCTCCAGTTCGCGGCCGTCGAGATCGAAGACCCAGGCACGCGCCTCGGTGTCGACCGATCCGGTCACCACCAGCCGGTCGCCGATCAGCCGGACATGGCTGAGCACGCGGTCGGACGCCGCGACCAGCTCCTGCCAGCCGGCGGGGTCCGACGGCGCCGGGGCGTCGAACGGGATCGCGACGATCCGGCCGAGGCGAGCGTCGTGATCGGTGACCGCGATGTACCGGTCGCCGTGGATCACGCCCGCGACCGACGCGTCGATCCCCTGGACGAACGGTCGCCACGCCCGCCCGGGCAGGTCGCACACGTACTGCGGCAGTGGCCACACCGCGGAGACGACCGCACGCGTGCCGTCCGCGGAGACCTGCACGGTGGTTCCATGGGGGACGTCGAACGGTTCCGGCGCGTCGGGAGGAGGGGTGCCGACGGAGTGGAAGTACGTTCGCAGGGCGAACGTCTCGGAGGACATGTCGGCGGCCGTGTAGAAGAACCCGGAACCGTCCGGAAGCCACTGTGGAACGGTCAGCGGGCCCATGGTCCGCTGCGGGATCCGGTCCGCGAGGCGATCGCCGGTCTCCGCGTCGAGCAGCCTGACCTCGCCGAGCTCGGAGCCGTCCTCGCAGACCGCGAACGCGACGATCCGCCCGTCCGGTGATGGCGCGAACCACGAGATCTGGCGATTGCCGTCGGAGTTCGGGTCGTAGAGGGCCGTTCCGGGGAGGTCCGGCCCGTCGGAGACGACGAGAGCGGCCCGTTCCGGGTAGTCCGGAGCGGGCGACCGGTCGAGGCGGAACCAGCGACCACCTGCGAACCGCGGCGCCGGCTCGACCATCCAGTTGCTCGAGCCGGTCCCGTCGGCGGCGAACGCGCCGACCGACGCCTGCAGCGCGGCGAGATGCGGCCACCCGTCGATCATCGTGTCGGTCAGCGACTGCTGTTCCCGCTGCCAGGCGGCCACCTCCTCGGAGTCGTCCTCCAGCCAGCGATAGGGATCGGGGAACCCGATGCCCGCCACGACGTCCTGGACGTCGACGGTCCTTGCTTCCGGGTACTCGGGACGTTCAGCGGGCATCCTCGGGTCCTTCCTGATCGCGAGAAGCCGACCGATTGTGGTCTCCGGGTCGCCGCGTGCGCAGCCGACGATTGCCGACACTCCCCCGCGTCGAGCACGACATCTGTGAGTCGGGCGCGGGGCGCAGGCCGGTCAGGTGTAGCACGGGAACCGATGTCCACGAGATCGACGCAGTTCGCGAGGGTGACCGACGAGAGTGCCCGGCCGCTCGATTCGTCGTCGTCTCGGGCGCGGTCTCACTGTGACCCCTGCGGTGACCTCTGGCACGGGTGCCCCGCCGGTGCGGTCGAGATGCTCCGCGCCTCCTCGTCCACCCCGAACGCCCGGGAGTCCCGATTCCGACCCTGACCCGCCGATCCGCCCGCCTGCTGGGCCACTACCTGGAGATGTGCCGCCGTGGTCGTCGGCCTGCTGCTGCTCGACCCGCTCTGGCCCGAGGTCTGGACATCCCGCCCCGACACCGGCGCCGCGATCATGGCCGTCAACATGATCATCGCCATGGGGGCGTGGATGCGCATCCGCCGCCACCGGTGGGGCCCGACGGAACCACCCGGCATCCGCCCGCCGCGATACGCCCGCACATCGCATCCGGCCACGACAGCATCGTCGGTGCGCCGATGAGCAAGAGCATCGGTGCATCGTCGGCCCCGAAGGAATCGATGCCCAGGGTGATCGCGCCGATGTCGATGGTGGTCATCGGTCAGGGCCGCTTCCCGTAACCGAGCGCTTCGACGATCCTGCCGTCCGCACGAGCATCAGGTTCACTCCCCGATAGTTTTCGGCTCCGGCAATCCGCCAGCGGATGACCGCCCGGTCGCCGTGGATGTCGACGCGCTCGACGGTGAACCGGATCGTGGGAGCGAGTACCAGGCCCTGCCAGCCGGCCAGGCACTCGGCGTAGCCCGTCCAACGGTTGCCCTCGGGCTCCGGGCCGGTCCCCTCCATGACGCAGTCGTCGGCGATGAGATCGACGAGTTTCTCGGGGTCCCGCTCGAGGAACGCTGCGTTGTACCGGTCGATCACGTCTGCGGTGTCGGGCTTGGCTCCATCGTCGATCGAGGCGCGTCCTCCCGACAATTCCCTGGAGGGAGTCGCGGTGCCGCAGATCCCCCGTGACCATGACGGTGTGGGAACTCCCTTCCCGATCGAGCTGCGCCGCCGTCGCTCGGCGTGCCGGATGAGCCAGATTGAGCTCGCGATACGGGCGGGCACCACACAGCGGCACGTCAGCGCCGAGGTGACCACGCCGAAGTTGCCGCCGCCGCCCCGCAGCGCCCAGAACAGGTCCGGGTGGTGTTCGGCGTCGGCCCGCACGAGGGATCCGTCGACGAGTACGACGTCGGCGCCGAGCAGGTTGTCCGCCGCGAGCCCGAAGCGCCCGATCAACGGGCCGTAACCCTCGCCGAGGGTCAGCCCGACCATCCCGACCGCTCCGGAGGTGCCCGTCACGGCGGTGAGCCCGACTCTTTCGGCGGCCGACACGACATCGGACGACAGTGCACTACCCACGACGACGGCGTGACGGGCCTCGGCGTCGATGTGCACGGTCCGCATGCCGGTCAGGTCGACGACGGCGTTCCGGTCCTCCGGGTCTCGCGCGCACTCGCCGAGCTGAACAGCGGGCAGCGGGCCCTGAAGGGGCCGAAGTCCGCCGCCGGCCGGCGCACTGTGGCCCTGCCGGCCGCAATTCTCCCGGAAATCCGCGAACACCTGCGGCTGTACGCCGAGCCCGGTTCCGACGGCCGGCTGTTCATCGGTCCCAAGGGCGCGTCGCCCCGTCGCAGCGCGTTCAACAAGATCTGGAAGAAGGCTGTTCAAGCTGCCGGAGCGAAACCGCTGCTGCACCTACACGACCTGCGACACACCGGCGGGACGCTGGCCGCGCAGACCGGCGCGACGCTGCGCGAGGTGATGTCCGAATCGGGCACGGCAGCGCACGGGCAGCGCTCATCTACCAGCACGCGACCAGCGAGCGCGACCACAGGATCGCCGAGGCGCTGGACCTCATGATCCGCGAAGCGCGAGCGGCCGGAGAGGAGGCCGCGAGATGACCTCGCACCACTGATCTGGCACGAAACTGGCACGAACGCGGAACGGCGCCCCTCACAAGATCGGGAGTGGGCGCCGTTTCCGCTGGTGGACCTACCTGAGCGGGCGACGGGAATCGAACCCGCGTAGCCAGTTTGGAAGACTGGGGCTCTACCATTGAGCTACGCCCGCATGCCCGATCGTGCCGATCGGACGTCCACGAGCGTATCCCACTTCGAAGCTCTGAACATCCCCGCCCCCGGGTACGTACCGACATCCGGGTAAGGACGTTCAGGAGGTTCCGGACACCGATGATGATGGCGCGCAGACGCGGGCTGCGGTCCGTGGGCTCCCCTCCGGAGGCTCCGCCGCCGGACCCGGGGCTCGACACCGAGGCCGGGCTCAGGGCCGCGTACAGCGCCCACGGCCCGGAGATCTACCGTTACGCGCTGCGCCAGCTGGGCGACGACGGCGGCGCCCAGGAGGCGGTGCAGGAGGTGTTCCTGCGGGCCTGGCGGCGGGCCGACTCCTACGACCCGTCGCTGGCGAGCCTGCGGGTGTGGCTGTTCGCGATCGCGCGCAACGTGGTCGTCGACGAGATCCGCCGGCTGAACGTGCGACCCTGGCGCAGGCAGCTCACCGACGAGCCGGAGTCCGGACGGGACTCGATCGGCCCGGCCGAGGACACCCTGGTCGACACCTGGCTGGTCGAGGAGGCGCTACGGCGGCTCCGGCCCGAGCACCGGCAGGCGATCGTGCAGGCGTACCTGCGCGGGCGTCCGCACGCGGAGATCGCGGCGGAGGCGGGGGTGCCGGTCGGGACGATCCGGAGCCGGGTGTTCTACGGGCTGAAGGCGTTGCGGCTGGCGATGGACGAGATGGGGGTGGAACCGTGACTCCGGACGAGCACCGGGCCCTGCGCGAGGCGCTCGGCGACTACGCGCTCGGGCGCCTGCCCCGCGACGAGGCGGCGGCGCTGCAGGCACACCTGGATGGCTGCGCGGACTGCCGCGCCGAGCTGGCCGAGATCTCCTCCGTGCTGCCCGCGCTGCGCCGGGTCGATCCGGCGCGCCTGGACCACACGCCGTTCCCGCCGCCGGACCTGGGCGACCGGATCGTGTCCGCCGCCCGCGCGGAGGGTGCCCGTCCGCGGCGCCGGCCGCGCTGGCTCCCGGTGGCGGCCGCCGCGGCGGTCGCGGTGCTGGTCGGCGGGGCCGTCGGCTACGCGGCCGGCGACTACGACGGGATCCCGCGGGAGCCGGTCGCGGTGCAGGCCATGGACCCGGCGGTGCAGGCCACCGCGGTCGCCATCCCGCACACCTGGGGCGTCGAGATCGTGCTCGACGCCGACGGGTTCCGGGCCGGCTCCACCTACCGGGTGGTGGTCGAGGCGGACGACGGCCGGGAGGTCGGTGCCGGCGAGTTCATCGGGACCGGCGACAACCCGATGATCTGCAACCTGAACTCGTCGGTGCTGCGGTCGGACGCGTCCGGCTTCAAGGTCCTCGACACCTACGGCGAGACCGTGCTGCGGGGTGACCTGACGGCCACCTGACGGGCCGGCCGGGCTCACCGCAGCCGGCGGGCCGCGTTCGCCATCAACCCGAGCAGGAACAGGGTGCTGACGAGCGCGGTCCCGCCCGCCGACACCAGCGGCAGCTGCTGCCCGGTCACCGGGAGCAGGCCGACGACGTAGCCGACGTTCATCGCCGCCTGCACGACCACCCAGGTCGCGGTCGCCGCCGTCGTCAGGCGCAGGAACGGGTCCTTCGTGCGCGCCGCGATCCGCAGTCCCACCCAGCCCAGCAGGGCGTACAGCGACAGCACCAGCAGCCCGCCGACCAGCCCGAGCTCCTCGCCGATCACGGCGAAGATGAAGTCGTTCGCGGCGTTGGGCAGGTAGTCCCACTTCGCCCGGCCCTGGCCGAGGCCGGTGCCGAACACGCCGCCGTCGGCCAGCGACAGCAGCGCCTGCCGGGACTGGTAGCCGGCGCCGAGCTCGTCGCCGGCGCCGAGGAACGTGGTGATCCGGTCCCGTCGGTACCCCGACGTCAGGCCGAGCACCGCGGCGCCGGCAACGGCGCCGCCGCACATCGCGGCCAACGGGCCGAGCGGGGTCCCGGCGAAGTACAGCAGCGCCAGCACGATCACGCCGAGCGCGACCGTCGTGCTGAGCGCGGGCTGCATCATCATCAGCGCCGCGATCAGCAGCCCGACCGGCACCAGCGGCAGGACGGCGTAGCGCGCCAGCCGCACCGTGCGGCCGCGCAGCGCCAGCACGTGCGCGCCCCACAGCAGCACGATCACCTTGGCCGCCTCGCCGGGCTGCACGGTGAACCCGCCGACCGAGATCCACCGCCGGGCGCCGCCGCGGACCTCGCCGATCCCCGGGACGAGTACGGCGATCAGCGCGGCGACGCAGCCGAGCAGCAGGATCGGCGTCCAGGCCCGCAGCCACGACGGCCGGACCACCATCCCCAGGCCGAACGCGGCGATCCCGACCACCAGGAAGATGATGTGCCGGACGAATACGGTGAGCACCATGCCGTCGGCGACGGTGCGCCCGCCCGCCGATGCGGACAGCACCATCACCACGCCGACCAGGAGCAGCGTCCCGGTCACGCCCAGCACCAGGTGCAGCGGTGGCACCCGGCCGAGCCGGGCCAGCCGGGCCCGGAGCGACGCCGCGGGACCGGCCGGCCGGTCACCCGACCCGGACCGCGTTCTCGACCTCGGTGACGTCACTCGCTCAGTGTCCGGCAGATCCGGGCATCGGCGACGTAACCGGCCGGCACGGCGCGCCCTGCAACGGTGTCACCCGGCCCGGGCGTGCACCACGAGATTGTCGATGTAGCTGCGCTCCCCGCGGTCGAATTCGCCGGCGCAGGTGACCAGCCGCAGCACGTCGCTCGACGTGGCGCCGAACACCTCGAACGTCGGGAACTCGTCCTTGGGCATCTGCTGGGTCCGCTCGACGACGTACTCCTCGACGGTGCCGTCGCTGCGCCCGACCTCGATCACGTCACCCGGCCCGAGATCGCGCAGGTCGAAGAACACCGCGGGCCCGGCCCGGGAGTCGACGTGCCCCAGCAGGACGGTCGGGCCCGGGTTGGTGCCGCGGTCGAACCAGCCGACCCGCGAGAAGTCCTGCGGGACCTCCGCGGTGTTGTCGTCGGCGACGCCGAGCCGCAGCAGCTCCGGCTCGTCCACCCCGATCGCCGCGATCCGCAACGACGTCGGCAGCACCTCGCCCTGCTCCGCGACGACCGGTTCCTGGGTGATCGGCGCGGTGGGCGGCTCGGGCGCGTCCGGCGCGTCGGTCGCGGCGGGCGCGCCGCACGCCGTCAGCATCAGGAGCAACGCGACGACGCCCGGGAACAGTGCCGACAGCACTGGTCCCGGGCGCCGGTCACGCGCGTGCTCAGCCCTGCGCACGGCTCCGGCGGACCAGCACGACGCCGGCCCCGGCGGCAGCGGCCAGCCCGGCCGCACCGATCGCGTACATCGCGGCGTCGTTCGAGGTGCCACCGGCACCGGTCTCGACACCACCCATCGGGACCTCGGTCAGCTGGCCGCGGACGGTGCCCGCCGCGTAGTCCGCGGTGTGGGTGTCGGCGGTGAAGCCGGCCGGGTTCGCCTCGATCTGGCTCAGGGTGAAGCCGGTCGCGGTGTCCTCGCCGTTGTCACCCTCCAGACCGGTGGTGAACGGGCCCTGCAGGCAGCCGGACGAGGTGCGGGTGTCGCCCTCACCGGTCGGGTCCGGGAACGCCAGCCGCGGCGGGCCGGGCTCGCCGACGTTCGCCTCGTGGATGTGCGTCGCGGTCTTCGCCGGGCTCTCGTACTCCCCGGTCACCCCGCGCAGGGTGATGTCGTAGCAGATGATCTCGTCGTCGCTGTTGATCCGGAAGTTGAACTCACCGGTCGCGCCGGGCTCGCCCGGGACGGACTCGCCGTCGTTGTTGATGATGGTGTCGGGGGTGGCCATCACGGTGTACATGCTGGTGAAGGTGTCCGGCTCCGGCACCTCCGTCTCCTGGGCCATGGCGATGCCCGCGGTTGCGGCGAAGGTGAGGGCACTCGCGGCCGTGACGGCGGCCAGGCGGGGGAGGGTGCGACGCATCTCGGAGTCCTTTCTGACTTTTTCATCCTTGATGCCGGTCTCTACGGACCCGCCGCCCCCGGCGTTCAGCCGTCACCCGATCGTGATCAGCGGGGCCGCCCGAAGACGTCCGCGACCATCCGCTCCCACGCCGCGACCGCGTCGGCCGGCGGCAGGCCGAGCTGCCCGAGCAGCCCCAGGCACTCGCCGTCGGCGCCGGTGAGCAGCACCGTCGACACCGGGCCGTGCACGCTGTGCGTGCGGACGACCCGCAGCTCGGCGACGTCGCCCGGGCCGAACGCGAACTGCGCCGGACCCGACACGACGCCGACGACGTCGCCGGTCTCGACGTGGTCCACCCGCCCGACCGTCGCCTGCAGGCATCCGCGGTTCGGCACCGCGAACCCGACCGGGACGCCGTGCTCGCACAGCGCGCACAGCAGCTCGACGACGGGCAGGAACCCCGACGGCGGCACCGACGGGCGGGCGAGCCGGTCCAGCAGGTCCGCGTCGCCGGTGGTGACCAGGTCGAGCAGGCCGAGATGGTCGAGCTCGCCCGGGTCGTCCGGGAAGACCGGCGGCTCGGGGGCCGGGCCGGGCGAGCGCGGTGCCAGGGCCATCACGTCGACGACGAGCGCCGCCGGTTCGGACACCAGGTGCGACCGGTGCACCGCGGTCCCGTCGTCGTCGAACATCCACAGTCCGGCCGGCTCCCGGGAGTCGTCGTCGGGGGCGGTGCTGATCAGGGCCGACACCGCGCTGCGGGACAGCCGCAGGTTCACCAGCCCGGCCCGGACCGGGAACGCCTCCCCGGCGAACGTCGGCGGGGCGAAGGTGCCCAGCTCGGTGATCAGCGCGCTGCCGTTGGCGGTGGTGGCGACGACGTCCTCCAGCAGCGGCAGGTGCCGGGCCAGCGAGTCGGGATCGAGATCGAGCCGGGTACCGACGCGGTGCGCGAGCAGCAGGTCGAGCTCGGTGCGAGGCAGGGTCACGGGGATGCTCCGGATCAGGTAGCTCAGTAGACGTCACGCAGGTAGCGCTTGGCCCGCTTGAGGTCGGCGACGAACGCCTCGGCCCCGTCGGCGTCCAGACCGCCCTGCTCGGCGACGACCGCGTGCAACGCCGCGTCGACGTCGCGGGCCATCCGGCTCGCGTCGCCGCACACGTAGAGGTGCGCGCCGTCGGCGAGCCAGGCGTAGAGCCGGGCGCCGTGCTCGCGCATGCGGTCCTGGACGTAGATCTTGGCCGCCTGGTCGCGGGAGAACGCCAGGTCGAGGTGGGTGAGCAGGCCGGACTCGGCCCACCCGGTCAGTTCGGAGCCGTAGAGGAAGTCGTGTTCGCGGTGCCGGTCGCCGAACAGCAGCCAGTTCCGGCCGGTCGCCCCGCGGGCCGCGCGTTCCTGCAGGAACGCCCGGAACGGCGCGACCCCGGTACCGGGCCCGATCATGATCATGTCGACGGCGTCGTCGGACGGCGGGCGGAACGTCGAGTTGGGCTGCAGGAACACCCCCGCCGTGTCGCCGACGGCGAGCCGGTCGGCCAGGTGGGTCGAGCAGACCCCGCCGACGGCGCGATCACCGCACCGGTAGCGCACGCTCGCGACGGTGAGGTGGATCCGGTCCGGCGCGGCCAGCGGGCTGGACGAGATCGAGTAGGCCCGGTGCTGCAGCGGCCGCAGCAGCCCCAGCAGCTCGTCGGCATCGCACCGGAACCGGGCGGTCCGCAGCAGGTCGAGCAGGTCCCGGTCCCACAGGTACGCCTCCCGGGCGGCCTTGTCCGGATGGGCCAGCGCGGCCCGCAGCTCGTCGTCGGAGCCGCGTTCGGCGAGCACCGCGAGCAGGTCGCGGGACGGCGTGACGATCTCGTGCGCGTGGGTCAGCGCCTCGCGCAGCGGGCGGCCCCCGGCGGGGGCGTCGCCGTCCGCGCCGAGCTGCTCCAGCAGGGCGTCGACCAGCGCCGGGTCGTTGCACGGGAGCACGCCCAGCGCGTCCCCCGCGGCGTAGCCGATCCCGCTGTCGGCGAGCGCGAACTCGTGGTGCCGGATGTCCTTGTCCGAGCCGGGCCCGGACAGCCGGACGCTGTGCGCGAGCACCGCCGGGAACGGGTTGCGCCGGTCCCACCGCGGCCCCGCCGCCACCGGGGGCGCGGTCCCGCCCGCGGCGAACGTCGCGAGGACCCAGCCGTACCACTGCTCGGCCTGGTCCTCCCACATCACGTCGCAGTCGACGCGGTCCAGCGCGCGGGTCGCGCCGAGCTCGGCGAGCCGGGCGTCGATCAGCTTCCCGGCGGCGCAGAAGTCGTCGTAGGCGGTGTCGCCGAGCGCGCAGACCGCGTACGTCGTCGATTCCAGCCGCGGCGCGTCGGCGGACTCGATGAGCTGCCGGAACAGGTCCGCGTCGTCCGGCATCTCGCCCTCGCCGTAAGTGGAGCAGACGATCACCACCCGGTCCATCGCGGCGAGCGCGGCGGCGTCGACCTGGTCCAGCTCGACCGGCTCGGCGGGCGCGCCGGCGGCGCTGAGCCGGCTCGCGACGGTGCCCGCGACCAGCTCGGCGTTGCCGGTCTCGGTGCCGTAGAGCACGTGCACCGGTGGGTGCGCGGTCGCCCCGGCCGGCTCGGCGCGGGTCACCGCGGTGCGCGCGCCGGCGAGGTACCCGGACAGCCAGATCCGCTGCTCGGGCGTGAACGGCGCGTCCGCGGAGATGCCGAGCGCCTGCAGGTCCTCCGGCAGCTGCGCGGTCACGGGGCGGCCACCAGGTCCGGCGTGGCGCGGGCGGCGAACAGCTCCTCGAACCCGGGGATCCGCCCGAGCGCTGCGGTGTTCGCGGCGTCCCTGGCGATGATCCAGCCGAAGGTGCCCGGGCTGTCGGTGCCGCAGACGTCGCGGCGGGCCAGCGCCGCCTTCAGGTCGCCCACCCGCTTCGCGGAGACGAGTACGGCGAGCTCGCCGTCGTCGTAGCCGGTCAGCGCGTCGCGGGCGTAGCGGACCAGCCGGGCGCGGACGGCGTGGTCCTCGGTGAGCAGCAGGGTGCGCGGATCGGCGCTGCGCCGGCGCGCGACGTCCTCCGCGATCCGCTGCACGGTCAGCCCGTTGACCAGCGCGTACATCCGCTCGTCCGGGTCGGTCGGCACCGCTCCCCCGGCGACCGGGACGCCGTCGCGCTGGGCCAGCTTGTGCCGGCGCAGCTGGTGCGCGGCGAGCGCGTCGGCCAGCTCGTCGACCAGCTCGGCGCGGCTGTTCGCGGCGAGCACGGCGTCGGCGTCCTGGTAGAGCCGCAGCGCCCGCGGGGTCGCGACCAGCACGTGCGCGCGCTCGGTCGCCCAGTGCTCCAGCAGCCGCGCGCCGAGCGCCGAACCGGTGGCCTCGACGTGCCAGCCGAGCAGCAGCCGCACCGCGGTCTCGTGGAACCCGCCGACCGCGGCGACGTCCACCGAGTCGGTGCTGAACGCGGCCACCCGGCCCGGGTCGTACTGGTAGAGGAAGCCGCCGGACATGCCGTTGCCCAGCCCGGCGCCCGCGGTGCCGAGGTTCAGCACGGCCCCGCCGGTCATGTACTCGCAGCCGAAGTCGCCGAGCCCCTCGACGACGGCGGACGCGCCCGAGTTGCGCACCGCGAACCGGTCCCCCGCCTCGCCCTCGACGAACAGCCGGCCGCCGGTCGCACCGAACAGCGCGAAGTTGCCGATCAGCACGTTCTCCCCCGGGCCGCGGCCTCCGCCGGGCGAGCCGCCCGGGGACCGCACGGCGACCGTCCCGCCGCAGGCCGCCTTGCCGACGCCGTCGTTGGCGGTGCCGGTGTGCTCCAGCCACATCCCGTCGTTGCACAGCAGCCCGAACGACTGCCCGGCGGCGCCGCGGGTGCGGATCCGGACGTAGCGGTCCGGCAGGAACCGGCGGCCGCGGTCGTCGGTCAGCGCCGGGGCCTCGATCCGTTCGTGGTCCAGCATGCGTTCGACGTCGACGGCGAGCCGGCCGCCGACCGAGCGGTGCCGGTTCCCCAGCTCGCCGCCGTCGATGTCGACGCCGGGGGCGTGCCGGGCGAGCGCGTCGCGCACGGTCGCCGACCACGACTCGTCGTGGGTGTGCTCGGCGCCGACCCGCACCGGATCGGCGATCTGCTCCCGGCGCACCGGGTGCAGCAGCCTGCGCAGGTCCAGCCGGGCGACGATCGCCGGGTGCGCGGCGAGGTGCAGCAGGTCGGTGCGGCCGCGGGCCTCGCGCAGGCTGCGCAGGCCGAGCCCGGCCAGGATCTCGCGGACCTCGTGCGCGACGTTGAGCAGGTACTGGGCGAGCGCGCGCGGGTCGCCGTCGAACGCCTCGGCGTTGGTGGTGATCCCGGCCGGGCAGCGCACGTTGCAGTTCTTCGCCATGACGCAGCGCAGCATCATCAGCGCGCTGGTCCCGAACTCGAAGCCGTCGGCGCCGAGCAGCGCGGACACGACGACGTCACCGGCGGTCTGGTGCGCGCCCGAGCAACGCAGTTCGACGGCGTCGCGCAGGCCGTGCGCGGACAGCGCCTGGTGCACCTCGGCGATGCCGACCTCGGCCGAGCGGCCGGCGAACTTCAGGCTGGTGACGGCGGCGGCGCCGGTCCCGCCGGTGTTCCCGGCGACGTTCACGACGTGCGCGCCGGCCTTCGCGACGCCGACCGCGATCGTCCCGATGCCCTCCGACGACACCAGCTTCACGACGACCTTCACCCGGGCCGCGGTGGCGTCGTGGATGAGCTGGGCGAGGTCCTCGATGGAGTAGGTGTCGTGGTGCGGCGGCGGCGAGACCAGCTCGACGCCGGGGGTGGCGCCGCGGGCGGCGGCGATCTCGACGGTGACCTTGCGGCCGGGCAGCTGCCCGCCCTCCCCCGGCTTCGCCCCCTGCGCGATCTTGATCTCGATCTGCTCCAGCATCGGGTCGGCCAGGTAGCCGGCCCACACCCCGAACCGGCCGGAGGCGAACTGCTTGATCCGGGAGCCGCGGATCGTCCCGAACCGGGAGCGGGCCTCGCCGCCCTCGCCGCAGTTCGACAGGGCGCCGACCATGTTGGTGCCGTGCGCGACGGCCTCGTGCGCGCCCGCGACGAGCGCGCCGTGGCTCATCGCGCCGGAGGCGAGCGTGCGGGTGATCTCCGACGCCGGCTGCACCTCGGCCAGCGGGACCGGGTCCGGCGCGCTGACCAGCCGGTCCAGCCAGTCGGCTGCCGCGCCGGACGCGGAGCGGACGTGCACCGCCGGGCCGTCGGTGGCGGCGTCGATCTCCGGGCCGAACCGGTCGGCGAGGTAGCGGGCCAGCGGGCGGGCGTCGCCGTCGTCGACGAGCAGCCGGTCGCCGTCGCGGCGCAGCCCGCGGACGGCGACGGTCGCGGTGCCGCGGGCGTCGATCCGGTCCAGCCGGTCGACGCCGTCGCGCAGGTCCACCGGCAGCACCAGCACGTCGCGCAGCGCCGACGGGCGCCGCTCGCGCTCCCGCGCCAGCTCGGCGGCGAACTCGCGGTAGCCGGGGGTGATGGTGAAGTCGTCGATCTCGGCGGCGGTCAGCGCGCGCAGGCCGGTGTGCGTGTACGCCTCGTCGTGCAGGCCGAACGCGTCGGCCAGCCCGGCGAGCGGGAGCAGCCGCAGCGACGGGTCGACGGCGCCGGCGGTCAGCGCGGCCCGCTCGTCGGTGAGCCCGGTGAAGGCGCGCACCGCGGTGACGCCGTAGGAGTGCCCGGCGCCGTCGGTGCGCTCCTTGAACAGCCCGAGCTGCGGGACGTCGTCGGGGCCGGTGACGGTCAGCGCCCGGTGGTGCCAGTCGGCGGCGGACCGCTCGATCGCGGCGAAGCCGACCCCGCCGACCGGGGCGTCCAGGTCGGGGAACCAGCGGTGCAGCACGGGATCGTCGGTGTCGAGGTAGCCGGGCTCGAAGAACTCGCCGGCCACGTAGCTCTCCGCGGTGCACAGCCCGACCCGGGCCATCGTCTTGAGCAGCGCCTTCTCGGCGGCCCGGCGGAACCGGCCGCACGCGGCGGGATCGCCGGACTCGGCGGCGCGCAGCCGGACCGCGTGCGGGTGCACCGCGGACGCGCCGAACCCGAGCACGACGGCGAGATGGTGCGACGAGCACACCTGCCCGGTCGCGACGACCAGCGACACCGCGGGGCGCAGGCCCGCCTCGATCAGCGCCCGGTTCACCGCGGCGACGCCGAGCACCACCGGGATCGCGGCCCGCTGCGGGCTCAGCGCGCCGTCGTCGAGCAGCGCGATGCCGCCGCCGGCGCGGGCGAAGGCGACGACCTCGGCGCGCAGCGACTCGATCGCCGCCTCCAGGTCGCCGGGGGTGTGCAGCAGGTCGAACCCGGCGACCGGCACGACGGTGCCGGACCGCAGCCGGGCCAGCCCGGCCTCGTCGAGCAGTGGGGAGTCGAGCACGATCCGGTGGAACGGGTCGCCGTCGGCGACCGGGCGGGCGCCGAGCGCGACCCGCAGGCTCATCCCGTCGGCCTCCCGGATCGGGTCCAGCGGCGGGTTCGTGACCTGCGCGAACCGCTGGGTGAAGTACCGGGCGACACCGCCCTCGCGATCGGTGAGCGCGTTGATCGCGTTGCCGTAGCCCATCGCCGAGACCCGTTCGGCGCCGTCGGTCAGCATCGGGTCGAGCAGGAACCGGAACGCCTCGGAGTCCAGCCCGTAGGCGACGTAGCGCTGGTGCACCGTCAGTTCGCTGCCCTCGTCCGGCTCCCCGTCCTGGGCGGGCAGCTCGCCGAGCCCGGTGCGGGCCGCGGCCAGCAGCGCCGGGTAGTCGGCGCGGGAGGCGAGCAGCTCCAGGGTCTGCGCGGTGTCGTAGCTGCGCCGCTCGGTCGCGCTCCACCACAGCATCCCGCCGGCCTCGATCCGGCCGCGGCGCAGCACCCGGTCGGCGGGCAGGTCGAACTGCCCGGCCTCGGACGACACCGTCAGGTACTCGTCGGTCTCGCAGGTCCGCAGCGGGCGCAGGCCCAGCCGGTCCAGCCGGGCGCCGGTCACGTCGCCGTCGGAGAACACGACGGCGGCCGGGCCGTCGTTGATCTCCTCGACCAGCGAGTAATACTCCAGCATCGCCCGCACCGGCGCCGGCAGCGACCGGTCGTTCTCCCAGGCCGGCGGCATCATCGCGACGACGGCGGCGACCAGGTCGACACCGTCGCCGGCGACCCGCGCGTGCAGGGTCTGGTCGAACCGGGCGCTGTCGGACTGGCCCGGCGGGCGGACGATCCGGTCCCCGCGGGCCGCGGCCAGCGCGTCGTCGGCGATCCGGTTCTTGCGGTCGGTGTTGAACTCACCGTTGTGCGCCAGCAGCCGGAACGGCTGCGCCATCGTCGGATGCGGGTCGGTGTTGGTGGAGAACCGGGTGTGGAAGTACAGGCTCGACACCTCGTGCGCCGGATCGGTCAGATCGGTGAACCAGCGCAGCACCGCCCAGGAGTTCAGCCGCCCCTTCAGCACCTGGGTGCGGGTGGACAGGCTCAGCGGGTACAGCCCGGCGAGCTCCGGATCGGTGTAGGCGAGCGCCTCGACGTCGAGCAGGCAGCGGTGGGTGAGCCGGTCGCTGTCGGCGCCGTCGGGCACCGTGAAGATCCACTGCCGGATCGGCAGCTGCTGCTGCACCGCCGCCGGGCGCAGTGCCGACGGATCGGTCGGCACGTCGCGAACCGCCAGCACCGTGCAGCCGTGCCGCTCCAGCGTCGCGGTGACCAGCTTCTCCGCGGCACCGGCGCGGTCCGGGTCGGTCGGGAGGAACACGTTCCCGACGCCGAACCGGCGGGCCGTCAGCTCGCGCCCGGCGAGCGCAGAGAAGAACCGCACCGAGAGATCCACCGAGACGCCGCCGCCGTCGCCGATGCCCTCCGCCGACATGCCACCGCGGTGCGGGACCGCGCACAGGGCACGATGGGCGTGGACGAGCACGTCGTGGGTCTGCACGCCGTCCTTGCGGACGATCAGGCCGACGCCGCAGCTGCTCAGCTCGGCGGCCGGGTCGTGCAGACCGGCGGGTCGGGACGGCGCGCGCAACCGGCACCCCTCCTTGTCATTTTAGGAAAGGCTTACCTTAGGAAGCGTGGGCGGAGAGGATCAACGCCCGGGGGCTGTCGCGCGGGACACATCGCGGCCCGACGTCGCCGTCCTGCAACGCCGGGGCGGGGCTAGACTGCCGCCGACGGGGTGTGGCGCAGCTTGGTAGCGCACTCGCTTTGGGAGCGAGGGGCCGTGGGTTCAAATCCCGCCACCCCGACCAGCGGAAACGTCGCCGTGAGCGGCGTTCCGGAGGCGGTTGACAGCAGCATCTGACAGCAACCTCAGTGCTCGTCGGTGTTCTCGGCACCGGCGCCGAGCTGGGTGTTCAGCAGGTCCAGGGCGTCGCGCTGGCTGTCGAGCGTGACATGACCGTAGACGTTCATCGTCATCTCGATCGCGCTGTGGCCGACGATCTCCATGACGATCCGCGGGTGCACGCCGAGCGAGAGCAGCAGGCTCACGCAGGTGTGCCGGAGGTCGTGCAGCCGTACCTTGCGGAACCCGTGCCGTTCGAGCAGCGCGTGGAACGTGCGGGTCAGGGTCCGCGGTTCGAGCGGGGTCCCGACCGACGAGGTGAACACGTACGGCGTGTCGGTCCAGGTCCCCCGCACGGCCGCGGTCCGCTCGGCGCGCTGGCGCTCCTGGTGCTCGCGCAGGGCGTCGACGACCATCGCGGGCAGCGGCACCGTCCGGCGGGACCGGCGCGTCTTGGTCGGCAGCTCCTGCAACCGTCCCCCGGTGCGCTGTAGCCCGCGCTGGATCTTGATGGTGCCGCGATCGAGGTCGACGTCGTCCCAGTGCAGTCCGCACACCTCCGAGCGCCGCAGGCCCAGCACGAGAACGGTCACCCAGAGCGGGCTCACCCCCGGGCACCTGTCGATGCTCACCGAGCTGAACATCGAGGTGACCGAGCGGCTCCGCCGGAAGCTGTCCCCGGACTCGGCCGAACGCCTTCACATCCGCACCTACGACGAGACGATCCGGTTCAACATCACCATCGTCGACGACCGGACCTGCGTCGTTCAGCCCTACCTGCCCGACGTGCGAGGATTGGACGCACCGACCTTCATCGCCGACCGCGCCTCCGACGGCGAGACCGGTTTGTACGGTATCTTTACAGGCGTGTTCGAATCGCTCTGGGAACGCGCGGAACCGCGATGACGAGCGCCTCCGACCTCCTCGGAATCGGCCAGGCCGCCATGAAACTCGCACTCGACGTCATCGCGTCGCGCGACCCCGGAAGGGTCATCCTCAAAGGTGACCGCGATATCGCCAGCGAGGTCGACTACGCCGTCGAGAATCAACTCCGCGAGTTCCTAGTGAACGAAACACCACATATCGGATTCCTCGGCGAGGAAGAAGGAGAATCCGACGACCGGGAAACACTCTGGGTTCTCGACCCGGTCGACGGAACCGCGAACTTCGTCCGAGGACTGCCGCTCTACGCCGTGTCACTCGCCCTGGTCGAGGACGGCCAGCCGGTCGTCGGCCTGATCAGCCTGCCCGCCATCGGCCTGCACTACACCGCCACCCAGCACGGCGGAGCCCGCTGCAACGGCGAGACCATCCGATCCCGCCCCACCGCCTCCCTGCAGGACGCGATGGTCTCCCTCGGCGATTACGCCGTCGGCGACGACGCCACCGAGAAGAACGTCGACCGCCTGGCCATCACATCCCGACTCGCCGAGCGCGTCGAGCGGATCCGCATGGTCGGATCTGCCGCCGCCGACCTGGCATGGGTCGCCCACGGAAAGCTCGACGCCACCGTCATCCTCGCCAACAAGCCATGGGATACCGCCGCGGGAAGCCTGCTCGTCCGCGAGGCCGGCGCCCTGGTCGTGGACCGGCACGGTGAGCCGCATTCACCGGAATCGACCAGCACGATAGCGCTCTCCCCGGAACTGTACGGAGATCTGCTCCCGCTGTTGCACGACTAGCGAGCCGCAGCAGATCAGGCCGTACTGTCCGTGACCTGCCACTCCCAGCCGCCCTCCGCGACGGCCGGTGAACTGAAGACCAGCACCCCGCCGGCCGCGTCCTGCGGAATGTCGACAATCACGTCGAACTCATAGTTCCGGTTCGGGCCGAGCTGCTGCGGAACGTCCAACCTGCACCCGGCTGCCTCGACGGTCGACGCCTCCACACTGCGTCCGGTCGGGCCGACGTACTCCCATCCGAAGCCAAACGACACGATCGGTAGCAGCTTATCGGGATCGTTCCCCGTCGCAGCTGTCATCCGCAGAGTCCGGAACTGCCCGTTGACCGGCTCATCTGAGTACGGGTTGCAGTCGGCTGTAGTACTGATCTCGTGGACGACGAACTCGGCCAAGGTCGTGCCGTCGTTGTTCACGAGTCCTGCGGGTTGCCCGAGTTCCTTCGGCAGCGCACCCCGCGGTGAACGGTCCTGGGCCGCAGGCTCGACAACCTCGGTCTCCGCGGTGGGAGGCGCGCTCACCGGGGCGTCGGTGTCCGGGGTGCCGTTCGCGCACCCGGTCATCATCAGTCCAGCAGCCGCGATCACAGCCACCAGCCTCAGCGTCTTCACCGACAGTTCCTCCTTCGATGCCCCGGCATGCACTGGCCGCGCACGCCTACACGTCACCGTCGGCACGTAGCTGGCCGTTAGCTCGCGCCCGCCGCCGTCATCAGAACTGTGGACGTCAGACCCCCTGCCGACGACACCGCCGGGCGTCCCGGGCGCGTCAACGAACCCCTACGTCTTCTAGCCGCGACACGGCGGTCTCCTGTCGGGTCTCACCTGATGCTTGACGTTCCTGTCCCGGGTGATGGTTGACGTTCGGGCTAGGAAACTGTGCGGTGCGCCTTGAGGTTACGGATTGCGCCGGTGCTGGTGCGGGTGTAGGTGCGTTGGGCGCCGTCGTCGAGGTCGACGGTGATTGTGTGTTCGGCGACGTGGGCGGTGACCACGGTCCGGGCGTGGTCGCGGCCGAGTGCGATGAGCTGGCGGGCGATCATGATGGTGCCGGTGGCCGAGACTCGGCGGGTGATGGTGACCGGTTCGATGCTGGGGCGTGGCGGTGGTCCGGCGGGTCGGGCGCCGCGTAGGTGGCGGGCTTGGTCGTAGGTGAGCGGGTTCGGCCGTGTTCGCAGCAGCTCTCTGGTTTCGGGGTCGAAGATCAGCAGGATGTGCTCCTCGATGCGGATGGTGACCCGGCGTCCGCCGAGGATTTCTGCGGCCAGGTTCCAGTGCCCGCCGAAGCTGATCAGGCCCTGGGCGGAGACGGTGCGGTCGACCTCGATCGCGGTTCCGTCGGGTTCGACCGGTGGCAGTGGTGGCGGGCCGGCGGGGCGGCCGCCTGTGGTGGCGAGGGTGGCGAGTTGGACTTCGGTGTAGGGGGAGCGGACGGTCTTGATCCGGGCTCGGCCGGCGGTGAGGTGAATGACCGTCGGCCCAGAATGTGATCGTGACCCCGGCCCGGAGCGGGCCGAGCCAGAACTGTTTGCCGAGGACGGCGAGGTTCCCAGAGGCGGGGACGACCCGCTCGAACTCCACCGGCCCGCCCTGATAGATCGGTGGGCTCGATTCGGTGCTCGGCTCGTCGATCGGGTCCTGATCATGCTGGTCGTGCTGTTCGGTGTGCTCGGTGGGTGCGGGCGCGGCAGCGAGCCGGGCGGGTAGCCGCAGCGGCAGTAGGTCCTCACCGCGGCGGTGGTGCTGGCTGGGGGCGAAGCGGTCGACCGGGCAGGCCATGTCGATGGCCTGGTGTGGGCGGGTGCAGTTGTAGGTGGTGATCCAGGAGTCCAGCGCCGCCTGTGCATCGGTCAGGGTGTCGAAGGGTTCGGTGTGGTCGAGCAGTTCGCGGCGCAGGGTCTGGTGGAACCGCTCGACCTTCCCGGTGGTGGTCGGGGTCGCGGGTTGGGTGAGGCGGTGGGTGATGGCGTTGTCGCGGCAGATCCGGTCGAACAGGACCTCGCCGCCGCGGCCGAAGCGGGCGGTGAACTGTTTGCCGTTGTCGGTCAGGACCTCGTCGGGGATGCCGTAGCGGCGCAGCGCTTCGGCGAAGGCCAGACAGACCGCGCGGCCGGTCGCGCGGATCATGACGGTGGCGATGACGGCGAAGCGGGAGTGGTCATCGACTCCGGTCACGATCTTGGCCTCGGTCACGGTGCCGTCGGGCTGGCGGAGGTGGATGCCGCCGACGATGTCGAGCTGCCAGAGCTGCATCGGCGCGGGGCGTTCCCACCGGCGGTAGTCGCTGCGGAGCTTGCGTCGGCGGCGGGGTTCGACCAGGCCGTTGCGGTGCAGGATCCGCGCGACGGTGCTGCGCGAGGGTGCCTGGGTGCCGAGGCGGGGGCCGAGTTCGTGGGCGATGCGTCGGGGTCCCCAGCGGGGGTTGCCGCGGCGCATCTCGCAGACCGCGACCTCCACCTGCTCGGATGCCTGGTGGGGGCAGGAGTCCGGGCGGTGTGAGCGCGACGCGAGGCCGGCGAGGCCGTCGGCGCGGTAGCGGGTGATCCAGGTGTGCAGGGTCTGTCGGGAGACGCCGAACTGGGCTGCGACCTGATAGCGCGGTTCGCCTTGCTCGACGGCCAGTACGGCGCGGTAGCGCTGCTCGACCACGGTCATATCCACCAGGGCCAATCCCGGCCTCCCCGCCACCCGCTGACCAGCACGGACAGCGGACAGGAAAGCCGATCAGGCCCAAACGTCAAGCATCAGCTGAGACCGGAACGTCAAGCATCAGCCGGGACACGACAGACACGGCGGTCTCCGTGTCTGGGTTCAGATGATGCGGGACGGGTTGGCTTCAGATGATCGGTAACTGCTCCTAGCCAGTTGTTCGGTTTCGGACACCGTAGGCCTTGAAG